>CACYYH010000017.1 GCA_902778565.1 uncultured Eubacteriales bacterium | reverse complement strand
AATACTGCAGGTTTGTTAAAGTTAGCCTTTTTTAAGTAGATGACTTTTAAATATTTCTAAAACACCTCTTGACAAACATTAGCAAGATTTGTTAACTTCTCTTGTTATCTCACTTTGCTCTTCAGGGCTTTCAGTATGTGCATTCCATCGCTTTCCATTCCTCCTATGATCGGAAAAAATGAAGGATAACGCAGCGGAATGATCGCCGAAATGAATATTATAATATTATATGTTCTTATAAAGTCCCAGGTCGGTCTATAATAATCAATAAATGCTGAAGTGCCGGCTCCCAGAGCGAACAATATGAGAATAAGCACCAGGCTAAAAACCGGTCCTCCCGCTGAGCACATCAGCGCTTGGGCTTTCGTATATGTATTATCAGAATCTGGATTATAAAACACTCCCGAAAAAGGAAAAAGGCGGATATCATAGTTTTTTGTTTTAATAAGCGTCTTTCCGAATCCGACCTGAATGATCCAGTCTTTTTTCCCCTTGGCAAGCTTATATCCTGCCATATGCCCCGATTCGTGGATCAGTACAGAAAGGGCCAGCCCAAGCCAGATGAATATGATTCCGAGTATTTCCAAAAGTACATTGATCAACATTTTCCACTACCCCATAAATCTTAAATAGACCCTATAGCGTTCCTTCCAGTATCCCATCGATCAGAACTTTACCAACATTAAAGTAATTCTTCATTGCGGTTTCGAAAATATCTAAAGATTCCATGCTGTTTTCTGATGCAATACTATCCTCTTCTCCCTCACCCCACAGCATCTCGGGTGTTACACCGTCTGGAAACACATCAACATTCACACCTGCCCGCAGGATGATCAGACGTTCAAGCATTCCGAGGTTCTTTGCCGCCACCCCGACTGCAACGTCTTCCATTTCTGTAATGGCAAATGGGTCTGTACATTCATATGTTTCTGTTATCAGCACCGCATTATCATGATCGTATATACCCTTCCAGTAGTTGTCGCCGGAAACCGACGTGCCCCGCAGTACCTGCGGCTGACGCTGTGCCCATGCTTCTCCGGGAAACTCTCTTTTCAGAAAGTCTGCGGTCTTTTCAGTCGTTTCCAAAGGCACATTTTTTACCATGTCATATACGCGTTCCGTAAGGTCCGGGTCAAGATAAACAACAGCACTTTCATCATAGCTATCATCATGGAACCATGTCGTTCCTGTCTGATCTTTCAAATCACGTGGATCTGCCTGATGCCCGAGATCGTAATCCACTGCGGCGGAGATCACGAAGACGTCACCGGGAATTCCGTATCCTATTGCAGCTCCTCCGCAGCCGACACATAATATATATGCTTCAGAGAAATCAAAACGTTCATCCGACAGAACTGCTGAAGTGCTTAGCGCTGCGCTGACTTTTCCCTGGCCGGTAATAAACATCGCAACTCCGTCTTTATAATACAGCTTGTTTTCATCCTGCACTCCGTCAATCTCAAACTCATCCCCTCCGGCCAGATATTCCTCATAGAAATACTGCGCTTCCCCGGGAAAATCCCCTGCGAGCTCGCCCGCCTCAAACTTGGGAAGGATCAGGACCTTAACAGGGATTTTTTTGTCCTTCAGCTGCAAAGAACAGCTGCATAATATAAAGATGATCACAAAAAGTATTACAAGAGCAATACCGGTTTTTCGTAATTTATTTATCATAAGGAGCCTCCGCCTTCAGTAAACTATGATCTGTCTGTTCATAGTAATAAGCATACCGCTTAATAAATTAATTAAAATTCTTCCGGGTGTTCAGGCCTCGGTGCCAGCACTTTTTCCATCCAGATCATGCTGTACCATCTGCCAAACTTATATCCGCAGAGCTCATGCCTTCCCACCAGACGGTAACCCATCTTCGTATGGAAATTTATGCTGTCATCCGTCTGGTACTCGTCGTCCGGCCGGTCTGTATCTGTAATACAGGCATAGGCTACGAATACGTTCCTGCTGACCAGCTGCTTTTCCAGTTCCTCGTAGAGGGCGCGGCCGATCCTTTTCCCCTTGTGATTTTCAGCAATGTAGATTGAGACCTCGGCCACGTGGTCATAGGCCTTGCGCGGTTTGAAGTGAGAGGCATAGGCATAGCCCACGATCTCACCATCTTCAACGGCGACTAAATATGGATACTCTGCCAGTATCCCTTCCACCCTCGATCTGAATTCCTCCTGAGACGGAACGTCATATTCAAAAGAGATCGCAGTCTTTTCAACATAGGGTGCATAAATTTTCAGTATATCGCCGGAATCCTCCGGCACTGCAGATCTTATCATCATTGTCTCACCAGCTTGTTTTATTGCTGTATATACATTTCACTATAGTATACTCTCATGCCCGAGTCTGTCTTAAGCACTGCTATCTGCCTGCTTTCTTCAGCGCGTCATATGTTTCTGAGAGCCACTCATTATAGTGATCATAGGGATCCTCGGTCCACCAGTTCAGGAGTTTGTTCAGATTTTCAATATCTTCTTTGATACTGGTGCATCCATACTGGTTCTGATCTCTGTTGACAGTTACGACATGATTATTGTCTTCTTTAAAGTCGATCCTGTAAATACAGTATCCTGTCCAACTGCGGTATGCCCAGAGAGTCGATCCATTCATATACCAGAACCACTTATCCTCCATACCCTGCGGGATATTGCCTAAGCGGAGCACGCCCATTTCCTTATCGCTGAAAGCCCTGTTTAACACGAAAGTATCACGCTTCTTCGGCATGGGCTTTGTTTTCCAGTCACTGCGGCGTGCCACTCTTATTTTGCCTCTGTTATCTTCTCTCATGTCCTCCTCCGATTCAAATATATTGAATAGATCTCATTATTTATAAGCTAAATTCTTTTACATATCTAAATATGTCAGTCCGTTGCAGATACCAGCATCACCACATATCTGTCCATGCTCTTATCGTATACGCTCCAGCAGCATGCTCCATACCATTCATGTCCGGCTTCAAAATAGTCCGACCAGTCTGTTGTCCATTCATATATATCAAGCGCATCTGTACCCTTCGGAAACAGGACCGCGTTCACTTCTCTGAAGTCCTCTGGCTTGTTTCTCCTGCCGTATACCGGTTCCATCAGCGCATACCAGTAGGGAACCGTCGTTCCAAAGTTATCATCATTTGGTTTCCATTCAGCATCATACCACACGTTGCCATAATAATCGGTCTTTACGATATTCGGGCAATAGAAAAATACCCGGGAAGTCAGCGGTGTCGCCTTTGCCTTATCCACATCATAGACCCATGAGTGCAGCTTGTCTGCAATTCTGTCCCCCAGCAATTCTCTGGCTCTTTCCTGATCTTCTATATCCTTCTCAGCTATCAGATCAAAAGCAAAGAGCAGAGCTTCCCTGTGAGATCTCAGTCCTTCATAAGGCTTATCGTCAGTTAAAAGATAATAGTCGACCTCGCCTACTAAATGATGTTCCCTATCCTGGTCATATTGTTTTATAAAGTCATAAAAAGCATCATTTGATATTTCACGCATAGCTGTCACCTGTAAACTATGATTCTTCGAATTCTTTGCTGTTTATAATTATATCATACCTCAAATACTCCATAAAGAATAATTATGAAATATGATGGCCGTTCTCCATCCCCACCTTGTTGACAAATGCGCGAAATTTAGAATAAAATATATTAACCATTAGTTTTACAGTAGTACATTGGCATTCACTGGGAGGTATCTTTATGCAGCTTCATCTGAATAAACGGTTCGAATGGAAAGAACTGCCGGATATGCAGTTTTTCAAAAGCGAGATCGACCGTCAGGCCAAGGACATAACCATCGGTGAGACCCTGTTTTTCAAAGAACACGGTGTCAAGACCGAAGGAGAATACAAGAAAAAAGCCATGGCGGAAGGCTTTATCACCAAACATTCCCACATCGGGTGGAACTCCTGGGATGAGACTGCCCGAAATCTTGAATACATATATGAAGAACTGACCAGACGCGGCAGCTATATGTCACGAATGGGTCTGATCTGCGACTGGGTCATGGGCGTTCCCAGAGAGTACCGGGACAGGCTGATACCGGGTACAGGCCTGATACTGAATACCCCTGAAGAGTGGCGTGCCGTGGGACAGGTAGTGCCTATCCAGCCCCATATGAGCGACCATATGCTGGGCTGCCCCAATGCGCTGGAAAACGTGAAAATGGCACTGAACGCCGGTGTCACTTCCATAGGAAACGTATCCCATTACTTTACATATGAATACCCCAACGTGGATCTGGAATACGACCGCACATACAATTCCGTCATCGGCTTCGGCCTGATGGGTAAGTTCGACGGCTGCGTCATCCATTCCAATCTGGACGACGGATACGGAAATCAGTTCCATGACCTGGCCAACCTTACCGGCTGGACCATGATGGAACGCTATCTGGTGGAAACGCTGCTGGGCGGACAGCTTTCGCTGGCCTACGGTAATCTCTTCAGCGATCCCATCTCCCGTATAGTATTCAACATGGCCTGCGACGCCACCAATACCAAGGGTGCGCCAGGCACCATGACATTCGGAAACACCATAGATTACGGACTGGACCTGAGCAAGAACTACGGCGCTCTGGCCAGTTTCTCTCTGGCTGATGCCATCTGCCAGGTACATAAACCCACAGGACACGCTGTAGCCTCAGTTCCAGTGACCGAAGCCATGAGAGTTCCCACGCCGGATGAGATCGTAGACGGTCACCTGGTGGTTGACATGATGATCGAAAAGGCCCGCTTGTATGAGCCTTATATGGATTGGAAGCGCATCGAGGAAGAGCGCGATCTTCTGGTATCCCAGGGTAAGATCTTCTTTGAACGCATCATGAATGCCCTGGATGACCTGGGCGTCGACACAGAGCATGCAGGCGAAGTCTTTGCTGCTGTCAAAGCCATCGGCGCGCGTCAGCTGGAAGACAACTTCGGCGTCGGAGAGCAGGATAAAGCCGCTCTGGGCGGCCGCCGACCCGTACGTCCCACAGACATCGTGAAGACCTTACAGGAAAAGCAGAAACAATATTTCCAGGGAGCAGGCGACATTCTGAGAGCCCTGGATGGATACCGCCTCATCGTGGGATCCACTGACATACACGAATACGGCAAAGACATCGCCAAAGCCATGTGCCTCACAGCAGGCGCAGAAGTTTTCGACCTTGGCACCTATGTAACCGCTCAGGAGATCGTAGATAACGTTCTGGAGACCGAATGCCGCGCCATCTTCATCTCCACCTTTAACGGAGTTGCCCTTTCCTTTGCAAAGGAAGTCCTGACTCTTTTGAAAGATCAGGGACTGGATGACGTAACATTGGTCCTCGGAGGCGCGCTTAATGAAAACATGGACGGCAGCATGCTGGCAGTTGACGTGACAGATCAGCTGGCTGCCATGGGCGTAAACGTGGAGAACGATTTGAACAAGACCGTGGAGATCGTGAGGAAGATCTATGAAAACTGACCTCAAGGACAAAACCGGTTCCCGCTATGCCGTTCTGGTGGACTTCGGCAGCACTTATACCAAGATGGCTGTTGCGGACCGAACCGAGCACAGGATCGTTGCCACCGCACATTTCCCATCCACAGTCAGTACCGATGCATCCATCGCGCTGTCTGAGTGTTATGATGCGGCAAAGAAAGCCATTGGTTCCGAAGAATTTCATCGGGCAGCTAAGATAGCTTCCTCCAGCGCCGCAGGAGGACTTCGCATGGCTGTCACAGGTCTTTCCCGTTCCCTCAGCATCCAGGCCGGCAGAAGCGCCGCCTTCGGCGCAGGAGCCAAGATACTCCGCACCTGTTCAGGCCTGCTCAGCGATGAGGACATAAAAGAACTTACGAACCTCCCCATCGAGATACTGCTGGTCACCGGGGGCTATGACCACGGAAACCGCACCACCCTTCTGGCCAACTGCGAAAAGCTGGCTGCGTCTTCCATCCACGTACCCATCGTCTTTGCCGGAAACTGCGATATAGCGCAGGACGTGCGCCGCATGCTCACCTTTGCCGGCAAAGAATTCTATATAGTACCTAACATCCTCCCTGCTGTGGGAAAGGTCAACAGCAAACCCGTGGAGGAAATCATACGAAACCTTTTCCTTTCACGCATCGTGAACATGAAGGGACTGGATAAAGTCACCGGTCTTCTGGACGAAGTGGTAATGCCCACTCCAAAAGCCGTGCTCTCAGCCTGCGAACTGCTGTCTCTGGGTCCCGAAGGCAAAGGAGGTCTGGGAGAACTCATGATTGTAGACGTAGGCGGTGCCACCACCGATATCCACTCCTGCGCAGAACCCAGAGCCTATGAAGGCGCCAAACTGCTGGGCGCGGGAAACGCCTATACTCAGCGCACCGTGGAAGGTGATCTGGGTATGCGTGAATCTTCGGATACCCTGCTGGCGGAAGCAGGGCCCTTCGGAAAAGAGATCAAGGCTGTCATCGACCGCTGGCACGAAAACCACGAAGCACTTCCGGAGACTGATCTGGAGGCTGAGGTTGACCACTATCTCGCAAAAAATGCCGTGCGCATCAGCGCACGCCGTCATGCCGGAAGGATCGAGCCCACCGTGGGTTCAACTATCCGCTACGTCCAGTACGGAAAGGATCTGACCGGAGTCCGCACCATCATCGGCACCGGCGGTCCGCTGGTCTTCAGCGGCTATGGCAAAGAACTTCTCGCGGAAGTCCTCCGGGATCCTGACCGCGAGCCTGAAGTTCTCCTACCGGCAGAAGCCGGATTCCTGCTGGATGAGGACTATATCTTCTTTGCCGCAGGACTCTTGAGAGAGATCGACGAAGAAGCCGCATTTGACATTCTTTGCAGGAGCCTCAGGGTATGAACTGCTTATCATGATTCTTTGAACATAAAAAAATACGATCCGCGCGGGATCGTATTTTTTATTGTTATTTCTTATGGATTCAGTCCTTCAGGACCTTTGAAGAGATAACTATCTTCTGGATCTCTGAAGTACCTTCATATATCTCGGTGATCTTCGCATCTCTGAAGAAACGCTCAATTGGACTTCCGGAAACACATCCGGTATCACCTATGATATTCATGCCCTTAGTAGCCATTTCCATAGCTGTTTCAGCGGCAAAAAGTTTAGCCATGGAGGAGTTGAGTCCCATGGGAAGATCCTTGTCCTTGCGTTCAGCCGCCTCCAGAATCAGGAGTCTGGCGGCTCTGATCTTTGTCGCCATATCTGCCATCTGGAACTGGATATACTGAGACTTTGCAAGGCTCATACCGTAGCGAGTGCCGGTTTTGATATATTCCTTGGTCACTTTGAAAGCGCCTGATGCTACTCCGAGAGCCTGAGCTGCAACTCCGATACGTCCTCCGTCCAGAGTCTGCATCGCAACCTTGAAGCCCTCTCCTTCGTTTCCCAGAAGTCTGTCCTTGGGAATGCGGCAATTGGTGAAGATCAGCTCTGTAGTCGATGATGCATGTATACCCATCTTGTCTTCAGTCTTTCCGATTGAAAAACCGGGATCTCCCTTTTCAACGATAAAGGCGCTGATTCCGTGGTTTCCCTTGCTCTTGTCGGTCATGGCCATGACAACGAATACGTCAGCGTAACCGCCGTTTGTTATGAAACATTTTGCGCCGTCCAGCACATAATAGCCGTTATCTTCATAGGCTCTGGTCTGCTGTCCTGCAGCGTCGCTTCCCGCATTTGGTTCAGTAAGTCCGAAGGCTCCTATCTTCTTACCCTTAAGAAGGTCCGGAAGATATTTCATCTTCTGCTCTTCGGTTCCGAAGTGGTATATGGGCCAGCAGCAAAGAGAGTTATGAGCAGCAGAGATCGTTCCCACAGCAGGGCTCACGCTGCAGATCTCCTCAAGCATATATGCGTAGGAAATATAGTCCAGACCCATTCCTCCGTATTCCTTCGGAAAAGCAACTCCCATGATGCCCAGTTCCGCCATTCTTCCCACAAGCTCTTCAGGGAAGCGATAGTTCCTGTCTATTTCCTCAGCAATTGGCGCTACTTCTTTTTCTGCAAATTCCTTTACGACATTGATGAACTCTTTTTGCCTTTCTGTAAGCTGAAAATCCATAAATTCCTCCAAATTCAAATAATGCTTTCTTATTCTTTTATTTCAAACATCTCGGCAGCCTGCTTGAGACCGTCTATGATCTTAAGGCTCTGAGGGCATGCTGATTCGCACTGTCCGCAGCCTATGCAGTCCGATGCCCAGCGTCCTTCAGGAGCAGCTTCAAAATATGCTGCTTTTGCCTCGTCCATCTGACCATTGCCAAGCTGCTTGTTCATGGCAGAGAAGATGCCTGGTATATCTATGCCCACAGGGCATCCGTCTGTACAATAGTGACATGCGGTGCAAGGAACAGTTGCGGAATTGCCTATGATGCGCTGAGCTTTGCGGATGATCTCCTGCTCCTCTTCATTCAGAGGTTTGAAATCCTTCATGAAAGAGATATTATCCGCCATCTGCTCTACGTTGGACATGCCGGAAAGCACGGTAATTACGCCGTCCAGGGACGCGCAGAATCTGATGGCCCAGGATGCATAGGACATGTCCGACGCATAAGCTTTGAAGAGTTTCTTCACCTCTTCAGGGGGATCCGCCAGGGAACCGCCCTTGACAGGCTCCATGACAACGATGGACTTGCCGTGTTTTCTGGCTACCTCATAGTTTTCCCTTGCATGCTCCTTGGGATTCTCCCAGTCCTCATAGTTTATCTGAAGCTGGACGAGATCCACCTCAGGATGCTCCGTCAGGATCTGATCCAGGAGTTCAGGACCGGAATGGAATGAAAAGCCGAAATACTTGATAAGACCTTTAGCCTTCTTTTCCTTTACAAAATCCCAAATGTGATAATCATCATACTTCCTGTAAGTCTTTTTCATCATAGCATGAAGCAGATAATAGTCGAAGTACTCCGCTCCCGTGCGTTTCAGGCTGGTGGAAAGCTGCCTCTTAGCCGCCCTTTCGGTGGGACTGAGCATATGAGCGTTCAGTTTTGAACAAAGAGTATATGCGTCTCTCGGATATCTGTCCACAAGCGCTTTTTTAGTGGCAGCTTCAGATCCGGTATACACGTAAGCTGTATCAAAGTAAGTAAATCCGGCGTCCAAAAACATATCCACCATGGTCTTGAACTGCTCAATGTCTTTGCCTACGCCTTTCTTTGGAAGGCGCATGAGCCCGAAGCCCAGCTTTGGTACGTCTTTTCCGAAATAGTCTGGCATTATCGGTTCTCCTATTATGCAATATTATCATATAATGCTTTCCTGAAATTTACTTTAAATTATAGCATTTTTTGCATGAATTTTCAACATAACCAAGGGCAAAAGATACTTGATTTACCACTATTTCCTTACAAAAAAACGGCCCTTTCTTATAGGGTCGTTTTTCATTGTCTTATAAGCTTTTCAGTACTTCTCTGCAAAGATCCGGATAGTTGCCTATCATGATATCGACACCCAGCTCTGCCAGCTTTCTCATGCTGTGCTCGGTGTTCACGGTCCATACGTTGACAGCCAGGCCCTGCTTTTTTGCCTGTTCCATGAACTCCTCATCAACCATGTGATATTCCGGATGAACTGCCTGAACGCCGTTCGCTGCAACGTAAGCAGGGGTATCTATCAGGCGGCTTTCCTCCAGAAAACCGTATACCATGTCCGGGGCCAGAGCCTGCATGCGCTTGACTGAATAGTGATTGAATGAGGAAATGATGATCTTATCCCTCATTCCGAAATCATCGATCATGGCAAGGGTCTTTTCTTCGATCCCCGGGTAAGTGTAAATGCCGGTTTTAAGTTCAATGTTAGTGATTATGCCCTTCTCTTTTGCAAGGGAAAGATATTCTTCCAGGGTAGGGATACGGTTGACTCCATACTGTCCGCGGAAAGATGCAGATACGTCCAGCGCCCGCAGTTCCTTCAAAGTCATCTTGCCTACGTATCCGGTCCCGTCAGCAGTCCTGTCTACTCGCTCGTCATGAATAATAACCAGTTCACCGTCGGACGAAAGATGAACATCCAGTTCGATTCCGTCACAGCCTGCTTCGATGGCTTTTTCAAAAGCCAGCATGGTGTTTTCAGGATACCTTCCTGAAAAGCCGCGATGACCAAAATTTAACGTCATACAACTACTCCTTTTTTCCTGTTACAGGAAAATACATTCAGATTTCTTAACGGCCATATAGACCTCATCGCCGGATTCAAACAGTTCGGACTGTCCGAAGAGTTCGTCTACGTCCACCTGGATATCACCGCACATAACAGCGTATCTGATAATGTTGCCGTGAGGAAGTGAAACGTTGATTGTGCCCTTCATCAGGAACGCGTCCTCTTTTTCGATGGGCTTCTTGCTTATCTCGATGATCTCCGGACGGAATGCCACATTCTCGCATTCCACGTCTTCCCCGGTGAGCTTCTTCATGGTGGCGGCATCGAAGAGATTATAGTGACCTATGAATGATGCAACGAAAGACGTGCGGGGTTTCGTATACAGCTCCGTAGGAGATGCAGACTGCTCGATCTGTCCGTTGTACATAAGATGTATCATGTCGGACATAACCATGGCCTCTTCCTGGTCATGGGTTACGAAAATGGCTGTGATGCCCAGATCACGCTGGATACGTCTGATCTCTACCTGCAGTGAATGTCTGAGCAATGCGTCTATGGCAGACAGAGGCTCGTCCAGAAGAAGTACCTTTGGCTCTGTAACGATGGCCCTTGCAAGAGCGGCACGCTGCTGCTGACCGCCGGACAGCTGTGCAGGATACTGGTTGAGTTTATCTCCCAGTCCCACCAGCTGAAGCATTTCCTTTGACTTCTGCTCAGCGACTTTTTTATCGACTTTCTTCATGGCAAGTCCGAACATAACGTTCTGCAAGACCGTCATGTTAGGGAAAAGCGAATACTGCTGAAATACCATACCGATACCGCGGTTTTTGGGATCCACGTTGGTAATGTCCTTTCCGTCGAGGTAAACCTTGCCGCTGGTGACTGTTTCAAGACCTGCAAGGCAGCGGAGCAAAGTGGACTTTCCGCAGCCTGAGGGTCCCAGAAGCGTCACAAGCTGTCCCTGTTCTATTTCCAGATTTATGTCCGTCAGGACCTCATTGGGACCGAAGCTCTTATAGAGATTTTCAAATTTAATATATGACATTAGCTGTTCTCCTTTTGATGATGTGAGACAGTAGGTTTATTTCATATTACCCTGCCTCTGCCCTGTTTAATGTTTCTTTCCTTTCTTTTCCCGGCTCTGCAGATACAGAACGATCGCAGCGATCAGGAACGTTACGGCCATGATGACTACAAAGACCGCGCTGGATTTCATACTGTCGGACTTCATAGCCTGATACAGATAGATCTGTACGTTGGGCCATGCGGAACTTGCCAGGTTTCTGACAAGTACATAGTCGCCGAAGATGATTCCCACAGCCAGCAGCGAAGAAACTACTATAGCGGAAAGTATATTCGGTACTATGACCCGGAAGAATGCATAGATGCGGGAAGCTCCCAGCATTTCAGCAGCCTCCAGAAGCACCGGCATATTGACAGCACGCATGCCGTTCCTGATGCCCTGATATATATACGGAAGTATGATTATACAGTAAGCACCGATCAGCATAATGATACGATTGCTCAGGAACGTAGGATTAGCTACATATAAGGACAGGATACTTACGGAAAGGATGACGCCCTGGATCGTGTAAGGGATCATACAGATGATCTGCACGTATTTTTCCAGCTTCGGGAAATAAATTACCGTGACGAACAGCGCCAGAAGTACCAGTATTATTGTCAGCACGATAGGAACGATGGCGATCAGTATCGTACGGCCCAGGCTGGCCAGGAACTCATGATCCTGGAAAAGCGTCGCATATGTCTTAAGGGTAAATCCCTGAGGAACAATGCCTGTCCAGTTCGAAAACATGGAATATATAATTGATACAACAAGCGGTATCAGGAGGTAAATGATTATAAGCAGGATGACTATAGTCGAACCCTTGTCGGTTTTCTTTGTCATGACTGTTTACCTCCTTTCTGGAATTGACGGCTTATTGCATTTGTGATCAAAATCATAATGACCATTATCACCATCATGACTACAGATAGAGCTCCGCCCAGTCCTGTACGGATCTTGACTTCACCTACGAAGCATCCCGCTATCTGAATAGGGAGCAGTGAGATGCTGTTCATCATGATCGCATAAACGGTAGCATAAGCAGCAAGTGCGTTTGCAAATAAAACGCTGAAGGTACCCATGATACTCGGCATAAGCACGGGGATACCTATCCTTGTCCAGAACTGCCCTTTGGTGGCGCCCAGAAGTGTGGACGCTTCCTGCCACTCCTTGCGGACTCCCTCAAAGGCGGGGATCAGAAGCAAGGTGGAAAGCGGTATCTGGAAATAGACGTAAATAAGGCTTACACCGTTAGTACTGTATAGGTTGAAATCAGCCAGCGCCTGAATGCCCAGTTCTCTCCCCAGCTGGGTCATAACTCCTGCGTTGCCGAGCAGTATCATGTAAGCAAAAGCAAGAGGGATGCCGGCAAAGTTGGAAACCATGTTAAGGATGGCCATAAAGATGCTGTGAAGCTTTCCTTTTGCCTGGTGAGCAGCCCTTGCGCCAAAAAATGCAACAATAATACCGGCAATCGCTGATATCATGGAGATCTTGATGCTGTTTACTATAGCTTTCTGATAAAGAAGTTTCGTGAATACCGTTTCGTAGTTTTCAAAGGTAAAAGCTCCGCCGGCATCCGGATGAAAACTGTTTATGACTATCTTTATCAGCGGGATGATCTCGTACATAAAGGCTACGACCAGGAACGGGAGCACCCCTATCAGATAAATGTACTTTTTCGATTTCATCGTCAGACTCCTGTATAAAGCAGGTTCATTACGTAATTAAAAGAGAAAGATAGGCGCACGCACAGTACGCCTATCTTTATTTCGAAAGTCTATTTACTCGTTGATAAGAGGAAGAACTTCTTCTGACCATCTGGTTACGAGTTCTTCACAAGCAGCAGCATATGCTACCGGATCAGTATTCGGAATAGCATTTGCATAAGCGCTGGGATCAAAACCTTCGATCTGGACGTCTGTTCTTGTAGGTACAGCTCCTGCATTAGCAAGGAATGTCTGTCCTTCATCGCTGAACATTACTTCACGTGTAAGTGCAGCTGCTGCAGGGTGAGGTGCATACTTATTGATTACGGAAGCATAGCCGTTAAGGATAGCGCCGTCAGTAGGTACGTTTGCAACCATCTTGTAGTTTGTGATGTTCTTGGAATAAGGAATTCCGGTGAAACTCCAAACAACGCCTACAGGAACTTCGCCTGTTTCAAAGTTCTGCTGAACGATATCAAGTGAGTTGATACGTCCTGCCTTAGCCATCTCTGTCCAGAACTCGATAGCAGGATCAAGGTTTGTAAGGTCTCCGCCAAGTGCGAAGTTGGAAGCAATGATAGCTCCCTGTGCATTTCCGCCGTTGATGTCGCCGATAGCAACCTTATAGCTTCCATTCTTGATGTCAGCCCATGAAGTAGGTGCTTCTTCCTTGATCAGGTCGGTGTTTACAAGGAATGTGGTAGCGCCGGTATAAGCAACCATCCACTTGCCGTCTTCTCCCTTAGCCCAGTCAGGTACGGAATCCCAGTATGATGTCTTGTATCCCTGTGTGAGATCTTCATCGATGACCTGTGATGTGAACGCATAGCCTACATCACCGATATCCTTGGTTCCGTTCTCGCCTTCAGTTACGAACATCTGAAGCTCTTCTGCGGAGGACATGTCTACGTCAGCATGAGTGATGCCATAATTGTCGCTCATGTACTGCCACAGTGATCCCCAGTCAGCCCATTCATCAGGCATACCTACGGACTGTACGTCGCCTTCTTCCTTAGCGGCTGCAATGAGGTCATCAACAGTCATGCTGTTAAGATCGAGTGCTTCAGCTGCAGGTTCTTCTGCTGCGGGCTCTGATGATCCGCCGCATGCTGCGAAAGCAAATACCATTGCAAGCGCCAGTAAAACTACCAATAATTTTTTCATTTTCTTTCTCCTTCTTAATCCATAAAGTCTCTACAATATTTTATTGAAGGTAAATAGCAAAACAAGTGTTTCGCTATAAAAGCACTAAAAGAATTTACCGACGATTCTTTATCGCGTTTTTATACGCGCCACCTATTTTTCTGTTGTTTATATTATACCCAACCTTAGTGTGAATGTCAAAAAATATATTAATACTTTAATATATAAAATTGTATTTTTTTCTATGCTTTTCTACCGGAAAACATTCCCTTAAGAACAGTTCCAACGACGCCGCCTGACTGAGGTTTATAGTCCTCGCCTCCGAGGATCAGTTTCTCGACTTTAAGTTCCCACAGCTTTTCTTTTGGCATTTCGTACGGATTATCTGAAAGAATGACCATGTCTGCGATCTTTCCGGTCTCAAGGGAGCCTCTCTCCTTCTCATCGAAGGTCGTATAATAACCGTTGTAGGTGCACATCCTCAGAGCCTGCTGAACTGTGACCGACTCTGCCGGGTTGCTGTGGTTCACAGCTTTGTAAAGCCAGACGATGGGATTCGGAGCTGTGCACGGAGCGTCGCTTCCAAAGGATACTATGCAGCCTGCTTCCATGAAGGAGCGCACGGGATTCAGCCTTGCGTTACGCTCAGGACCCAGGATGCTCTCCGTGTATTCAGGCGGTTCCTGCTTCCAGTTGTCGAAGGCGATCTGCATAGGAAGCTGGATATGGTAGTCACTGCAGATCTTCATTCCCTCAGGCGTAGGAATGCAGTCATGGATGATACCGTGTCTGTGATCTTCCCTCGGGTAATCGTCCAAAGCAGCCTTGAGAGCCCGGGTGGCCTGATCAAAGGCTTTGTCACCGATGGCATGCATCTCTATCTGAAGCCCTGCCCGGTTTGCTTCCTTACAGAACTCAGTCACCTTTTCATCTGAATAATACAGTACGCCGTTTCCGCCCAGTTCATCCACATAAGGCTCTATCATTGAAGCGTCATGAGATCCGAAACAGCCGTCCAGCGCGCACTCGAAGCATCCGCCTATCCGAGGCAGCTTCCTGCCGGTGGCAACCTTTATCGTAAGTGACTGCGGGAACACGCGGATCTGGAATCCACTCTTCACACTTCTGGCAAACCACTTTTCAAGGCTGATATCCATGTTCATGGGGAAACCAACGCCGCTTACGGTATGGATCATGCCGATGCCTTTTGAAGCCTGGTAGTCCACCGATTTCTGCATATTCCTGATGAGTGCCGGGATCTGGATGGAACCGGTAATATAATCGGAGACTGCGAAAAACGCCTCCTGGTTCATCTCTCCGGTATCCGGGTGATAGCCTCTCAGTCCCTTCACTTTCTTATCCACCAGCTTCAGCAGCGCGCTGTTTACAACGCATGCATGGCCGTCATATTTAACCATGAACACCGGCTTGTCTGCGCATACCGAATCGATCTCCTCGCGGCTCACCAGTCTGCGTTCCTCAACGGAATAAGGTGAAGCACCGAAGGCGATCAGGGTCTTATCCTTGCATCGGGTGCTGAACTCCTTTATCCCCTGAAGTATCTCAGTATTTGAAGAGCAGTCCATCACGTTCAACCCTGCGTGGAATAATGAAAAAGATGCGAAGTGCTGATGGGTATCGCAGAAGGATGGAATGAGCGCTTTATCTCCCAGGTCGATAACCTTCTGAGACGCGTACTTCTCAGGAAGTTCGTCTCCCACAAAGACGATCCTTCCTTTGTCCTCCACCAGATACTTCACAACGTCATCCGTCTTATTTACGGTAAGTATATTTCCTTTGTAGACTTTCATAGCTGATTACCTCTATTTCAAAATCAGAATGGTTATTTTATCTGCCTATATTGTACCATAATCTCTTTATCAATTACACTTCTTTTTAGCATCGCAAAACCGTTCATTATCGAACTGTTTAATATTTACATACCGTTCACTTACGAACTGTATATAATAAAATTTCAAAAAACATTTCACTTTTGAACGGTTTATGCTATAATACATATGAAACAAGACCGGGAGGTGCAAAAGATGACAACGTTAAACTTTGAGATCGGCAGCAGGATACGTCATTTCAGAGAAAAGGCCGGCCTCACCCAGAGCCAGTTAGGCAAACTGGTGAGAAAAAGCGAATCCGCCATAAGAAACTACGAACTTGAAAACCGCATGCCTGACTGGGAAACCATTACGAAGATCGCCAACGCCCTTAAAGTCAGCTATTATGCGCTGGACGCCAGTTCCATAGACAGGACTTTTAAAGTGGTTCACATGCTCTTTGAAATGGAGAATCTCTACGGACTTGCTCCCTACGTTGATAAGAACGGAGACGTATATCTCAAGTTCGGTTTTGACATCAGAACATATCGCGAGATAATGGAAAAATACGAAAGCCTTCCGGACACTGATACTGAGTTAAAGATCTCCGGAGAAGATCAGGCAGAGATCGATGAGATCTGTGGTTCCCTTACCTCCCCTGATTCTGCCATAGACCTGGATAACGCCATCTATGCCTGGGCCATGGCCCGCAGGGCCAGAGAAAAAGGCTTGGTGGATGAGAATACCTACGATGCATGGAAGTACAAGTATCCGGTGTATGCTAACATAGACGAAGACGGAAAGCCTGAGATATATGAAGAAAACCAGGCCATGATAACCTTTGATACGAATGAATGATCCACATGATCATAACACTAAAAAACCGGGCAAATTGCCCGGTTTTTTTATATCTGCTATTTCTTTGTTTCAGCCGATGATGCCCCCCGCTATCATGAGCAGTACACCTGCGCAATTGGCACAGTTAGAAGCCATGAACAGCATGGGTTTCTTCTTAAGGGAGAAGTTCTCAAATATCCCTGTAAGATCCGCGATCATCACAAGAAGCGCTCCGAAGCAGAGCATATAGACCGCCGGTGTGGAACCTATCAGCCCATGGCCGGAATTATGCGCCACTACCAGGTCTATGCCGTTGCCTCCCAGCCAGCCTGCTATGATCGCCACTACTCCAAGTAGGACCCTGAATCTTTCGTACTCGAACTTGAAAGTCAGCTTAGACGCCCAGAGGATCATAGCGCCGAAAAGAAGCGCTCCGAAAACTCCGTATACGCAGTTGTGCACCTTGAATCCGCCTCTCAGTACCACGTACTGGTAAGTCATGATTCCCTGCCCTACTGCCAGAATTATGACCGTAGTGAAGAAGAGCATGAGTCTTTTAAGCCCATGCTCGTCATACTTTAAGTGATGCATCACCGCTCCGCATATCATTAATGCAATTGCGATCCAATACATTTTTTCCATAATCAAGGTAACATAAATGCCTTAGGCATATACCATTTAGGAATGGTAGTTGCGATGGCAGGAACGTAGGTTGTAAGAAGAAGTACCGGGATGTAAGCGAAGATGATGAATATCAGTATCGGCTTCAGCATCTGGTCTGTCTTAGCCTTACATACACGTCCTGACATGTAAAGCATCGGAGCTGTCGGAGGTGTCACGTTACCCATTCCAAGGTTAACACCTAAGATAGCTGCGAAGTGGATAGGATGTACTCCGATGGATGTTACGATAGGAACCAGCAGAGGTGTGCAAAGCAGGATTCCTGAAGTATCGTCCATGAGCATTCCTATGATGATCATGAACAGATTTACCATCAGCAGAATGAGATAGTAGTTATCTGTTAAGGAAAGCAGTCCCGTTGCGATCTTGTTAGGGATGTTTTCCATGGTGAGGATCTTGGAGAATACCATTACCATGAAGAACATTACCATTACAGCACCTGTGGAAGCAGATGTGTCGATCAGAGTTTCCTTTAATCCTTTGAGCGTCATGCCCTTATAGATGAACATCGCTACAGGGATAGCATAGAGACAGGAGATAGCCGCAGACTCTGTAGGCGTCATGATTCCTGAATAAATACCTCCCAGGATGATAACGGGCATAAGCAGTGCGGGGATCGCATTGACTGTATTTTTTACATAATAGTGTACTCTTTCGCCCTTGGGAACGGGTTCGGAGATCTTGATAGGCATCTTTCTGGTGCATACGTAGTTTACGATGCAAAGAAGAAGTGCCAGCATTATGCCGGGAATAATAGTTGCAAGGAAGCAGGCCAGTACTGACTGGGCTGATGACCATGCATAAAGGATCTGCGCCGTTGAAGGCGGGATCAGAAGACCCAGAGGACATGCAGCAGCAAGTAAAGCTGCAGTATGACCCTTAGGATATCCGGCTTCAGTAAGTCTGGGCTCCATCATGGAACCGATGCAGGAAAGTGTAGCTGCAGCAGATCCGGAAATAGCTCCGAATACAGCGCAGGTCACTACCGATACAGTTCCAAGACCGTGTTTGAAACGACCAACAAAAAGTTGTACGAATCCGATAAGAGCACCGCCGATCTTACCTTTTTCCATAATGCCTCCCGCTAAGATGAAAAGCGGAATAGCCAGCAATACTACGGAGTTCAGCTGTCCGTAGCCGGCAGCCATGAGGAAATTGATATCATAACCATATCCGACTGTCAGCATCATAAACGCACAGGCAAATGCGAACGGAAGAGGAATTCCAATTAAAAGTGCTGCTATGAGGATTACTACCGATATACCAGCTACCATTTATTTGTCCTCCTTTCCTTCATTTTCATCTGAAAGCGTCTTCTCATACTCCGCAGCTTCAGCTGCTCTCATGGCGTCCATCTCAGCCTTGGTCGGAAGACCGGTGTTGGGATATTTAGCTTTTAACTTCTCAGGGAAGTAGTCATATTCATTGGGTGTTGAGAAGAAACCTTCTTTGAAATACTGTACGAAGTGCTTGATGAGATAATAAACATGATAGAATTCCATGAGTATCATACTCAGCATGATCGCTATCCTGGGTATTACAAGAGGGATCTTAAGGGACGTCGTTAAAGGCATCCTGGTAAATCCATCCTGAAGGTAAGGAATAACGCAAACGATGAGCACTGCGTTGATAACTACAAGTACTACTCCGGCTACCAACGCTACAGCATCCTTGGTACGGATATTCTTAACGAGTGAGGATACGATATCCGCCTTGATGTGGCTGTCTTCATACGAGCAGTAGATAGCGCCCATGAAGTAAAGCCAGAATGCAAATATCAGAATGATTTCGTCGGAGCCGTACCAGTTCTTGGACATGCAATAACGCATGAACGTAGATATGATAAGAACACCTGAACAGCAGACGCTGCAGATGATCATAAGCCATTCTACTAAAGTTCTCAGTCCTTTCCAGAAGCCGGATTCCTCAAATTTTGCTCCAAATTTTACCGTATCCATGTTAAACCTCTGTAAATAATAATTTAATAAATCCGTTTTTAACCAGGAGCGAAGCTCTAACAAGCTCGCTTGATTGGAGCGAGCGACGCCGTCAACACGCGCCGGGAGCTTCAGCTCCTGAGAGCATCGGTGTGGTCTATAACCCACCGATGGCCGAAAGTGGACCCCGCCGCCTTAGAGGCGGGGGTCATCCGGTGCGTGTTATAAACATAGTCTGTGCGGGCAAGCCGCACAGACATATGTATTAATGATTCGATCAGTTAAGTAAAGTCAAACGACTAGTTCAGTGCTTCAACTAATCCCTTAAGTACGTCTTCACCGATGTTAGCATAAAGCTTAGGCCATGTTTCTTCCTGAACCTTCTTTACGCAAGCTGCCATTTCTTCGTCGGTCAGTTCTATGATCTCTACGCCGTAGTCCTTAAGGCCCTGAAGTGCTTCCTTATCGAGTTCTTCAGCAGTTTCGAAGGATTCAAGAGAAGCCTCTGCGAATACGCTTCTGATGATATCAGCATACTCTGCAGGAAGAGCTTCAGCTGTCTTAGCGGACATGAAGAATCCGATGTTCTCTGCGAATACATTGTAAGGAATGTAGTACTTGATGATGTCCTTGAAGTCGGAGTAGTTAAGCTGAGGAGTTCCTCCGATCCAGCCGTCGCAAACGCCTGTCTGCATTGAGGTGTAGAGGTCAGCATAAGGAATTGTTACAGCGTTGAATCCAAGGTCTTCAGTTACAAGGTTGTAAACTTCGATGGCCGGGCATCTGATCTTCAGGTTCTTCTTAACGTTGGGATCACCATAGTTGTCGGGAAATGTTGTGAAGCCGAGTCCGATAAGTCCTTCTACGTATGCTCCCATGTACTCTACGCCCTGTTCAGCGTGGATAGGAACATAGTGCTCGAAGAAGTAGCTGTCAGGTCCGAATGCCTTAGCAAGCTGTGAATAATCTGAGAACATGTAAGGAACGAAGTTCATCTCGATTCTCGGATCATACTCGGACGGACAAGGGATCAGAGCAAGGTCTACTGCGCCGGATCCTAAATCCTGATAGGTAACTGTGTAGTCACCAAGCTGTGAGGAAGGATATACGCTGATCTTTACAGCGCCGCCCGTCTGCTCTTCAATTGCTGCTACAGCTTTTTCGATTGCTGCATATCCAGCATGCTCTGTGTTGTAGTGGGTAGCGAGCTTAAGTTCATAAGTCTCTCCGGATCCTTCATCGCCGCCACCGCCACCGCTGCCACCGCAGGCCGCGAAGGTGAATACTATAGCAAGCGAGAGTAAAATTACTAGTAACTTTTTCATTTCCTTTCTCCTTCATTAATCAAAATTAAGGTTTATTGCTACTCACATCCTAAAGGCGATCTCCTCTGGGATGAGTGTGAGTCTGATTGATAATGCGAAACTATTTTTCACCTGTCTTTACGTACTTGACGATCTGATCTCTTGTCATGCCGGTAAGACCCATATCGTCAGCTGTAAGACCTTCTTTTCTCCAATCCTTGTCGTGGATTACATTGTAGATGTCGATGCAGGAATTTGTCATCGGTACAGGTACTCCCAGTACTTCTGCGATGGAAGCCCAAGGTACAAGTCCGAACGGGCAGTCCTCTGTGAGATATCTGTTCCAGATGTCGTTAGGTCCGCAGATCGGGGTCAGTGCGATATCGCCGTGGCCTGCTCTGTAGAGTTCCTCCCATGTGTAGTTATGAGGTTCCATCTTTCCGAAATCTTCAACAGGATGCAGGTCATATCCAAGTGCAGCTCCGATATCCTTTCTTTCCTGGTCAAGAACCATATCCAGCTTGCAGGCGGAAGGTGTCCAGCCATGCTGATAGAGATAGAATGTGAATTCAGGTCTCTCAATGTTGGATACGTTGAACAGGCAGGATCCTGTGTGCCATGCAGGGTTTACGATGGATAATCCGGACTCAAGTACGGATTCATAAACTCTCTGGAACGGGAACAGTGCATCAACTAAGATGTCATGCCATTTCTCCTTGCAGGTTGCGGGGAAGTAGCCGATGTTCATATCTGTTCTTCCGAAGCAGGTTACTACGCCGGGTTCAAGGATACGAGCATCATAAGGAAGGTTGTTGGCATCTGCCAGTGCAGGGCACTCAGCGTCGCCGAATACCTTCTTGATCACGAGTGCTGCGAAAGCGCCGGGGAATGTAACGATGATCTGATTTTTGTTAACATGTCCCTTCAGAGCTTCTGCATAGTGCTCATGAGCAAATGCAGGGCATACCAGGAGGATGATTTCAGCATCGCTTACTGCTGCGTCGATATCGTCTGTAACTAAGTCCAGCTTAGCAACACCGTTAACAGCATTGGGGATGGCACCCTTAGCGATAACCGTCTGAGTATCAAACACTCTCTGCATGTTGTGCTTGAACTCAGGGAATTCGAACATCTTAACTGTATGTCCCTTTAATTTCATATCTGCAGCCATGCAATGTGCGCCATTGCCGCCGCCTAAAACAGCAATTTTTCTTGATACCATTTGTTTGCCTCCTTAACTAATATTTTACACTATTATTATATCAAGGTAAAGTCTTAAAATCATCGTGCAAAAAGCACGAAAATTTACGCTATTATGCGTATACTTTCGTGCTTTTATGTGCTATTCCTATAAATCCATTGATTTGACTACTTGTTCAGCCTTGTGATCTTGATGCAAAGGTAAATCGCCATGGTCGAACTGAAATCGTGGAGATCGACTCCATAATTTTCTTTGAGCTTTTCAAATCTGTATGTCAGCGTGTTCTTATGTATATCCAGTCTCCTTGCCGTCTCTGCGAAATTGAACATGGATTCGCACCAGCAGGTTATGAGATCCGTATACATAGCCGCGTTTTTGTCCAAAAGTATGTTTTTGATCCTGTTTTCCAGGTTCTTTCCTTCATAGTATTCAGCAGCTTCCATGATCATCCTCTCAAGAGGGATGTCCGTGATCTTTACGATGGTTTTGTCCGTAAGTCCCAGAAGCGATGAATTCAGCAGCATCTCTGCCCTCTTGTACCCATCCTTCATGGATTCTATGGAGTCACAGGGTCTGCCGATACCGATATAAACAGAAGTGTCATAGTTCTCTTTGAGATCCGTCTGGACCGCCTTGCATTTTTCTGCCACGGCGTTTATGTCCTGTGCCGTATCCAAAGTTGCAAATACCAGGTATCTCTCAACGCTGGCGTCTATGATGACGATAATATCCTGACGGTTGGAAAACTGCCTCTTGATGGCCTTGAAGATGTCGGTGGAATACATATCCTTCCCTGCTTCATTGCCTTTGACTGCCTCTTTGCGGCTAATGAGGATCGGTACTCTCTCCAGCGTAAGATTATATCCGAGAAGCTTGCCCTGGTTGTCTATGGTAGCCTCAGAGATTTCATTTCCGTCGCTGGTGATGATCGTGGTCACCAGCATCTGGAGGTTCGCATGCTTTATATGGGCAAGCTCTGCCTCGATCCTGTCCTTCAGCATGATCTCTGCGATCATCTTTACCAGCATTCCATATCTTTCCACTTCCGTGGAATCGCCTTTGATTCCAATGGTACCCACGATCTCGCCGCGGATCTCGATGGGCATTGTGATTCCCGGATATGTTCCCTGAAGCCTTTTGCAATCCTCTTCAGTATGCTTCTTCTGGCGGCCTGTGGATATTACTTCAAGGGATGCCTCGTGAAGTTCACCCAAACGCTGGATGTTCTCGCTGTCAGCGCCTATTACTATACCTTTATCATCCGTGATTATGATGGCATAACCGGTTATATTGGTTGCCACCGATGCTATTTCTTCTGCTACGTATTTCAGCATTGGTTCTTGTCTTCCCTTCTGCTGCCTTTATTGCAAATCAATATCCTACAGCGGAAAACTTATCATCACTGTAGTTCCCATATTGGAGCTCTCCAGGGCATAAGTGCCCTTGAGCTTATCCACCGTAAGGCCTCTCACGATATCAAGACCTAAGCCTGTATCGCTCTTCCGCCTGTTTCCGGTGTTATCCTTAAATGCCTCGCCATCATTGAAAACCATGACGGTGGCCTGGCTCTCTCCTTCAAGAAGTCTGACCTTGATTACTCCTTCTTTTCTGTCTCTGAAGCCATGCTTTACGGCATTTACCATGAGTTCGTTCACTATCATGGATACCGCCTGAGCTTTCTCAAAGGGCACCATGACCTCAACTCCGTCATAGTCGTACCTTATGTTCTGATCTATCCCCTCGTGGATGGATTTGAACAGTTCCACCTGCTTTTCGAGAGCATCGCTCAGCTCGATCTTGTCGGTGGACGAGGTCATCATTATCTCGTGCATGGCGGCAAGCGAATTGATCCTGGATATGTTATCCGCAAGAACGCTCTTTGTCTCCTCGTTGGAAGTCCTTCTCCTCTGTATGTTCAGTATGCTGGAAATGGTCTGCAGGTTGTTCTTTATCCTGTGGTGAGTTTCCTGGAGCAGAATGCCCCCTTCCTTCGTCTCGGAATTTATATCCGTGACGCCTTCCTTTACCAGTCCGCTGGAAGAAAGCTTTTCAGTGACGTTTGCCATGTGGTTCAGCTTATCGTTCAGCCTTGCCTTGTCGCTTACGTCGGATTCCTGGACCAGCACTCCGATGACTCGCCCGTTGTCGCCGATCACCGGAGAAGTTTTTTGCTGAACCACCATGTTCTCCTGAGAGATACCATAGGAATCGCTCATGCCAACACCGGTCTCCATAGTATAGAAGACCGTAGGTTCGTTCTTCGGAAGAACTTTTTCTCCGATGATATCTCTCTTGTAAAGCGACTTCTTAGGACGGCCGTGGGAAACCACTACTCCTTCCTTGTTGGATACGAAGCAATCAAGAAAAATGTCGCTCTTCGTAAGTCCGGAGTAGTAGCCGATGGTCCTGTCGATATCCTCTATGAGCTTATATTCGTTCTCGCTTAAGTTGAATTTTTTGATGATATAATCTTTGTCCATGTTATGATTATACACTATTTGTCAAAACAATCCAATTACATTACTGCTCTGAATATCTCTTCTCTGGGGCTGGGTATGACTACAGAGTCCACCAGCATTCCGTTGGAACCGCCTGCAGCTGCTCCTGCCTTGCAGGATTCGCTTACTGCAGCTACCTCTCCTGTAAAGGTAACAAAGGACTTTCCTCCGATACCGGTTCCCAGACGGACTTCGATCAGGTTGATCTCAGCTGCTTTTACAGCAGCATCGGCGCCCATGATGGCGCTGGTAACGCTGAAGAATTCAAGTATTCCCAATGCATTTCTTTCATACATCGGTGTGGCCAGGTTGATGGCTTCGATGACCTGGGGATGCACTCTGGGAATGACCGTCTTTTCGATCACGTGAGAGCCTCCCACCTTCACTCCCGCCTTGATGGATGAAGTGACAGCTGCCACTTCTCCATGGATCAGCACGTGGTATTTTCCCGGACAGCTTGGTTTAGCGGAGAGGAGAGTCACCTCAGCAGCTTTCAGCATGGCGTCAGCCGCTTCAATTCCCTTTGCGATACTGTTCAGTTCTAAAAATCCTATTGTTTCGTAAATCATAAATAGTATCCTCCGATCAGTTTCTCTCGATCACTATCCTGGAATCATCGACGTACGTCACTGTACCGTCGATGGAGGAATGGATGTTTGCACCCATCTGGTCTCTTCCCACAGATGCTATGAGAGTTCCCTTTCTAACCATGTCACCCACTGAAACCACGGGCTTTGCAGGCGCTCCGATGTGCATTCTGGTGGATATGCATACCTCTCTGGGCTTAAGCTCTACGCAGTCGTTTATAACAAAATCATAGAACTGGTCAACGCCCATTCTGGCTGCTATCCTCTTGGAAGGAACTTTTCTTCCTTCTCTTGCCTCGTTGGCCACCCATTGGTCACGCTCTTCTCTTTCGTATCTCACCTTGTTCTGTCCGTATACGGTCTTGAGCATCTTGTTGATCCTGCGGGGCTGAAGTCCCATAGGGCAAGCGTACTCTTCGCATACGCCGCATTCCGAACATATGAGAGCCTGTTTGACGTCGTTGTCCTCCAGTATGCTCTCAACGTCCGAGTTATAGGCGAGCTTTCTCATGATCTTGTGAGGCTGAAGCGGATGTCCCAGCATGTGCCTGGTGCACAGCTCTGTACAGAAGGTACACTGGATGCACGCAGATTTTGCCAGCCTGAGCATGGTCTCAATGGAAGTGTTCCTTCTTCCGGAAAGATGTGAATCTTCATCAAGAACGATGACGCCGGAACTGGTCTTGGTGACATATTCCTTAGCGATGTCGTCCATGCCGACCCTTCTTCCCATGAGAGGTCCGCCCAGAATCACAGTATAGCGCCTGGGTATAGGATCTCCTGCGTCGATCACTTCCTGTATGGGAGTGCCCACAGGGGCAGAAACGATGGTAGGTACGTTTACTTCACCGGTCACCGTGATGATCTTCTGAGTTAGAGGAATGCCCCTCATGGCATCGGAGATCGCCGCAACGGTTCCCACGTTGGAAACTACGGCGTTCACCGCAGAAGGTATGCCTGCCGGCGGGATCACCCTTCCGGTGACCTCGTACACCATGATCTGCTCGTCCCCGGCGGGATAGAAGTTCTCAAGGAAGAACAGTTCCACGTCGGAATTCTTTGCCGCTATTGCCTCTTCAAGGCAGGCTATCTCTTCGTGATAATGGCCCTTAAGAGCTATTACCTTTTTCGCCGCTTTCAGGTGGTCGCCAATGGCTTCCACAGCGTCGATTATGTCCCCTGCCCTGTGCTTCATCGTATATCTGTCCGTACGAAGAAGCGGCTCGCATTCAGCGGCGTTCACTATGAAATATTCAACCTGGGTATTCAGTTTTACGTGGGTCGGGAAGCCTGCGCCGCCGCAGCCCACAATACCGCATTCAAATATCTGGTCTAAAATATTCATATGCTGCGCCTCTTATTTATGACGGTCGATTTCAAGAGAGTCTATGATACCGACGATAGCTGCGTCGATAGGGATATCATCTCTGCCGAAGGTCTTTCTGGCGGTACTTCCGGTAACCACCAGAACTCTTTCTCCGATGCCTGCTCCGACGATGTCGGCGGCAACGAAGGTCTCGGCGGAACTCTGATCTCCATAAGTATCGGTCTGCTCTACTACCATCAGCTTTGAGCCTTCGAGGCTCTCTTCCTTTTTGGTAGCCCATACATGGCCTACAACTTTACAAATTATCATGTTATTCTCCTAAATAAATGTTATGTTTATCTTTTCCCTGTTGATATAGTCCTTAGCCGGCGCTGATAAAATTGCAGCCTTCGGGAGAGTAAGCCCGCTGTAGTTCACGTTCTTCAGAGCCTTCTTAATGTCTTCCTCTGTAATGAAACGCTTGTTGATGGCGACGGCCATCTCCAGCTTCTTTTCCTCGCCCTTCATCTTGGGAAGGTTTATCTGCGCGGTCGTTCCGCATCTGCTCCTCTTGATGAGGCCCATATCTCCGTCCTTGAAGAGACATGCGTTGGCTTCATCGAAGTCGATGTGCATTGCAAGTCCTGCAGTCTCGGATACCCTTACCACTACGCCGTCAAAGGTGAGGGGTCTTGCGGTGGACATCTTTACGCTGACTTCCTCGCCGTCTGTAAAGCACCATTGCTTTGCCTGATCCGGGGTCATGTGGATGTGGTTCTGAGCCACTATCGCGCATCCCTTTGCTGCAATGGATTCCTTATCTGTGGCGATGATGATGTCAGCTGCATCCCTGAGGTCTCCGGACATCCTGACAGGCGCATTGACTCCCAGGAATCTGGCATCGGTAAGGCTGAGCTCCACCTGAGTCTCCTTGCGGGCAGGACCCAGGATGGCTACGTTTCTGTAGATGTTCTTGGGGCCTATCAGGGTAACTCTTTCCTTGCAGGCAAACTGTCCCACCTGAGTGAGCTTCTTCACCGGCGTGAGCTTATATCCCTTGCCGAAAAGGGTCTCAATGTCCTCTTCGGTAAGATGCACGTGTCTGGCGGAAGCTTCCACCAGGATCTCAACGTCCTGCTCGCTTACAGGGCATGTGACTGTCTTGATCACAGGCGGCTTCTCCTCAGCCTGTACTTTGTTTTGTTCCTGATACCCGGAGACGACTTTCGTGATTATCTGTCTTACGAGTTCTTCATTTATTTTTTCGCTCATAATTACGATTCGCCTCCTTCCGCCAGAACTTCAAGGTACATGATGTAGAGCGCGCTGCTCAGACGATTCAGTGCCCTGAGTATATCTTTTCTTTCGATCTTGACTTCCCCGTCTGCAAAGGCATTGATGGCTGCGAGTTCCACCTCGCGGGACATAGCCCTCAGCAGGTTCAGTTCAACTGCCAGCTTGCCCATCTTATAGCTTGGCGCTATATGTCCGACTCCAAAATACTGGGTCGGGTGCTGGGATACGAATCTCAGCTCCTGCTCATTCAAACCTATAAGAGTGATGGAATCATCCAGCGGCTTATCCATGAGATCCGCAACCAGGATCTTTCTGGCGTAGTCGTTGACTTCTCCCAGCATGTTCACCATATTGCGATGTCCCAGTTCATCCGCCAGGATCTGTACCTCCAGAGTCTTGGCCTGGAAGGTGTCGATCTTGCCTCTCAGAATGATGCGCGGATGATTTTTAAGGACCAGCTGCTTGGCGTTCAGATTGGTCATGTGCTCGGGTTTCTTAGGTTTGGAATGATCGTCCTTCCCGATGATCTTGATGCCGTTTGCCTGAGCATAGTCTCTGGCTTCCTGACTGATAAACATAGTGAAATCTTCACGGAACTCTTTGACTATGAGATCCCGCGTAGCATTTTCTATATCTTGTGCTTTAATAATACGCATCAGTCATTCTCCTTTTAGTTACTGTTTTTCTTTGGCCTTACGGCCGCCTCACGATAACAGTGAGGCCTGTAACCTTCTCAGTCTGAACAGATTACTTATCTGTGGTGTCCAGTGTAGGGAGAATGTACTCAACTTCGTTGTGCGGTCTGGGAATTACGTGTACAGAAAGGAGTTCGCCTACTCTGTCAGCTGCTGCTCCGCCTGCTTCTGTAGCTGCCTTTACAGCGCCTACGTCTCCTCTTACCATAACGGTTACGAGTCCGCCACCAACGTGTACCTTACCGATAAGTCTTACGTTAGCTGCTTTTACC
>CACYYH010000016.1 GCA_902778565.1 uncultured Eubacteriales bacterium | reverse complement strand
GGAAAGCTGAGTCTACTCTTAGGAAAAGGTGAGTCTACTTTTAGGAAAAAATGGGTCCACAAATTATCATTGTATGGTCTACTTTCCTTGACTGGTACATTGTTACAGTAGATGAAGATGACAGAGACTTTTCAGAGACAATCTGTAGACTTTCTGTAGACAATTCATAGACTTTTCATACACTGACATGAGACTTTCAGCAGGGTAGAGGTTTTGAACACCGTAAACTAAAAAAAAGAAAACTGAAAATGCACCAATTGTAACTGTTATGCTATGTGCAAAGTTGGTAAAATTCAGTAAGCTGTAGATTAGTGCGTAACCGACTGCCATCAAAGCATATACACTACCAACTGATAAACCATTTATCAATTGTTGAATAAACAAGGTAATAACCTCCTTTGTTAAGATTGACCAGGGCTTTGCTTATTGCAAAGCCCCGGAGGTTAAAATAAAATGGATAATCTAGAATGTTTATTGTTTACGAGATTCAAACAAGCCAAGCTGAATAAATTCACCATCTTCGATTTGTATAATAGGAACTTCACGATAGACCATGTGTGTTTCGGGGTCAAATGTGATTTCACATGTAAGACCTTGAATGGAAGTAGTTGATTCAAGAGCGTCACGGATCGCAGAGGGATCTGAAGATCCGGCTTTTTCTATTGCTGAAGTCAGCAAAGTAAAGGCATCATATGCGAGGTAGCAGTCAGGGCCTAAGTTTTCGGCCGGATCATATCCCCAACGTTCTTTAAAGTCAGCACGAATACCATCAACTTCATCTGTATTTAATCACAATAGATATAAAATATAGAAAGGATCAAAAAAATGAAAGTGCTTACTTTTGGAGAAATAATGCTGCGGTTGAAAGCACCTGGCAGAGAAAGATTGTTGCAGAGCCCTATACTGGAAGCGACATTTGGAGGTGGAGAAGCTAACGTTGCTGTTTTCTCTTGCGAACTATGGAATGGAATCAGCATTTCTTACTGTTCTTCCGGCTAATGCACTTGGAGATGCATGCATAGGAAATAGAGTCCGTGTCCGAGAAAACGCCTCTTGTCCTGGCAGATCGGGTGTTTCCAAGCAAGAAAGAGTTTGACTGCGTTGTCAGCGATAACGAAAATGCGACTTATGAGTGTCTAAGATATCTCCGGAATCAGGGCTATGAAAGAATCGCCTTTTTTCACCTCCCGTGGACGCGATCAGTACCCGCAGGGAAAGAATGGAAGCGTTCTGTAAAGGCGCGGCAGATTTCTTCAATGCCGACAATGGGAGCAACGTATATATGGTCGACCCAAATTCCATGGAAGAGACCGCCCAAATGCTTCTGGATTTTATCAGCAGATCGCCATCTTCACCAGCCGTTCTTTTCAGCGTTAACGGTGAAATGACCCTGCAACTGATCAGGGCAGCGAAGCATTACGGAGTTGCGTTTTCGCGGGAACTTGGCATATGCGGTTTTGATGACTGGCCATGGATGGAAGTGACGGAGCAAGGAATCACAAGCATTTCAACAGATACTGTCACTATGGGTGTTAAGTGTGCAGAACTGCTGTTTGAACGTATCAAAAACAAGAACAGCGCACCGACCTGCCGAATCGTAATGCAAAATCATCGGACAGAGCGAACAACAACAAAAAGGTTCTAATACGAAGGAGAAAGCAAAATGGATCTGTTTGACATTAAAGGGAAGAAAGCTATCGTTACCGGCGGAACACGCGGACTGGGTTATGGCATGGCCGAAGGGTTGCTGGAAGCAGGCTGCGAAGTGGTGATCATCGGGACATCGGAAAAAGTATACCAGGTTGCGGAGTCGTTCTGTGCACAAGGATTTACCTGCCATGGCGTGAAAGCGGATTTCTCCAGTCAGCAGGATACGCTGCGCTGTTTTGCGGAATGCGTGGAAAAGCTGGGCGGTGAATTGGACATTCTTGTGAACGCGCATGGAATTCAACGAAGATACAGTGCGGAAGAGTTTCCGCTGGAAGATTGGGATCTGGTACTCAATGTCAATTTGAATTCCATCTTCGTTCTCTGCCGGGAAGCGGGAAAGTTGATGCTGAAAAAAGGCTACGGAAAAATCATCAATGTGGCATCTATAAACGCGTTTTTCGGAGGGCAGACAATTCCTGCTTATGCGGCAGCCAAAGGCGGTGTTGCCCAGTTGACAAAGGAGCTCAGTAACGACTGGATGGGGCGTGGAATTAACGTGAACGCTATCGCACCCGGCTATATGGCAACAGCAATGAACGAGGCGCTTCTGGATCCTGCCAATCCTCGCTATGCACAGATCACGGAGCGGATTCCAGCAGGGCGCTGGGGAACAGGCGAGTATATGAAGGGGCCGTGCATTTTCCTTGCTTCCCACGCCAGCGACTATCTCGGGGGCGCGATTATTCCCGTTGACGGCGGATATCTGGTGAAATAACATGGAAAGAGAACTGGTCAGTCAGAAAATGCGCAGGATCGCCCCCGAGCTTGACCCGCTGCGCCTCGGCACCGGGTGGAAGCCGGAAGACCTCTCCAAGCCGCAGATCATTGTGGAGAGTACCTTCGGCGACAGCCATCCCGGATCGGGCCATCTGGATCGGTTGGCAGAGGCGGCCTGCCGCGGCATTGCTGACGCGGGCGGACACGGCGCGCGCTATTTCTGCACAGATATCTGTGACGGAGAGAGTCAGGGCACTGACGGCATCAACTTCAGCCTTGCCAGCCGTGAAATGATTGCCAACATGATTGAAATCCATGCTAATGCCACGCCCTTCGACGGCGGTGTATTTCTGGCGAGCTGTGATAAAGGAATGCCCGGCAATCTGATCGGCATGGCACGTGTCAATATCCCCTCCGTTATGGTCACAGGCGGTACCATGAGCGCCGGACCTGAGCTCCTGACGCTTGAACAGCTCGGCATGTATTCTGCCCAGTTTGAGCGCGGAGAGATCGACGAGGCGCGGCTTACCTGGGCAAAGTGCAATGCCTGCCCGAGCTGCGGCGCGTGCAGCTTCATCGGCACAGCCTCCACCATGCAGATTATGGCGGAAGCAATGGGCCTGTCTCTGCCCGGCTCCGCTCTGCTGCCCGCAACAAGCCCCGATCTTCTGGACTATGCATACCGTGCCGGAAAACAGTCTGTGGAGCTTGCGTGGAAGGGCTTGAAACCCAGCGACATTGTCACTATGGACAGTCTCGAGAACGCGATTCTTGTCCACGCCGCCATTTCCGGCTCTACCAATGCGCTGCTGCATCTGCCCGCCATTGCCCACGAATACGGCCTGGAGATCGACGGCGATACCTTCGACCGTCTGCACCGCGGCGCGCACTATTTGCTGGATCTCCGCCCTGCCGGACGCTGGCCCGCCGAGTTCTTCTTCTATGCCGGCGGTGTGCCCGCCATCATGGAGGAGATCAGGAGTGTGCTGCACCTTGACGCCATGACTGTCACTGGCAAGACGCTGGGAGAAAACCTGGAAGAGCTTAAGGTCAACGGCTTCTATGAGCGCTGCCAGAATTGGCTGGACGAGGCTAACGCCAAATACGGCATTCATATCACGAAGGGTGACATCATCCGCCCCTACGACAAGGCTATCGGCACCGACGGCAGCGTTGCCGTACTCAAGGGCAACCTCGCTCCGGAGGGCGCGGTTATCAAGCACACCGCCTGTCCGAAGGAAATGTTCCGAGCCGTTCTCAACGCGCGTCCCTTCGACGGCGAGGAGGAATGCCTCGATGCCGTTTTGAATCACAAGGTACAGAAAGGCGATGCCGTCTTCATCCGTTATGAGGGGCCGCGGGCTTCCGGTATGCCGGAAATGTTCTACACCAGTGAAGCAATCAGCAGTGACAAGGAACTTGGGAAAAGCATCGCACTGATCACGGACGGACGCTTTTCTGGTGCTTCGACAGGCCCTGTCATCGGGCATTGCAGCCCGGAGGCGCAGACCGGAGGACCGATCGCTCTTGTGGAAGAAGGCGATCTGATAGAGATCGATATTCCTAAACGCATCCTTGCCATCGTCGGTGTGAAGGGAGAACGGAAGACACCGGAGGAAATTGAAAAGATTTTGAAGGAGCGCAAAGAGAACTGGTTTCCAAAACCTCGCAAATACAAGCGTGGCGTCCTTCGTCTGTTCAGCGAGCATGCAAGTTCTCCTATCAAAGGAGCGTGGCTGGAATACTCTGATGAAGACGCAAACAGGCAATCCTGAAATAACACAACAATATGAGGAGGCAGAAACATGAAAACAATCCTGGTTACGATCCCTGTCAATGAAGTGCACAAAGAGAGGCTAAATAAAATTGCAAAGGAAAACACCGTTCAATATATCCCAGCAGATCTGGTTACGGAGGACCAGATTTCGGAGGCAAGCGTTATCATTGGGAATGTCCCGGCAGATATGATCCGCGCTTCAAAACGGCTGGAGTTGCTCCAGTTGGAATCCGCTGGTACGGATGCCTATATTGTCCCCGGTGTGCTGGCTGGAACAACAACCCTGTGCAACGCAACGGGGGCTTATAACCGCGCGGTATCCGAGCATGCAGTTGCCCTCACGCTGATGCTGATGAAAAAGCTCTACCTTTATCGTGATGCCCAAAATGACAGCCGCTGGGACGATTTCGGCACAGTGAGTTCCCCAGTGGGGGCGACGATCGTTGTCGTCGGCTTGGGCGATATCGGAATGCGCTATGCAAAGACACTGAAGGCGATGGGAGCTTATGTTATTGGTGTCAAGCGGCGCGCAGGAGCTTGCCCGGACGGCATAGACGAGCTTGTTCAAACGGATGCCATCGATACTGTGCTTCCAAGAGCGGATATCGTGTTTTCAATACTGCCAAACACGAAGGGGACTGTACATTTCTATACAGAGGAATGTTTTAAGCAAATGAAAAGCAGTGCGTTCTTCATTAACTGCGGCCGGGGGAATGCGGTGGACAGCAATGTTCTGCTCCACGCCCTGCAAAATGGTGAGATTGCAGCTGCCGCGGCCGATGTGACGGATCCAGAACCTCTTCCTGCGGACCATCCGCTATGGAAACAGAAGAATATGGTCATCACCCCTCATGTCGCCGGAGGATTCCATCTGCCTCACACCTTCGAACGTATCGTAGACATCGCCTGCGAGAATCTGGTTCACTGGATTAATGGTGAGCAATACCGTAATGTAATTGATTTCGAAACTGGATATAAAAGATGAATTCCATGCCTGTTTACAATGCCATGCATTTTATCTATAGATAGCTTAAACTATCACATGATGAACCCAGGCAGTGGTTGCCTGGGTTCATTTTGGGTTCAAAGTGTGTTTGTATCAATTTTGCTCGGAAGGGGGAGGTGATCTTTTCGTTCTGTTTCCTCCCCTGTAACCCCTCCTTCAGCTAACAGTAAGCTGACCGAAGAAGAAATATATATAATTAATAAGGTAAAACCAGACGCATAGACTAGCAAATCTATGCGTCTTTTTGTTTTGCCGGAAAGGACAAGAAATGTATTTTGAAAAACGAAGAAACAAGCCATTGGTGATCGCTTTGATTACGATCATGATCCTGACTTCGATGCTTCCATTCATGACGGATACAGCCGCTGCTTTCAGCGGCAAGAAAGGAAGTACGTATTACACGTCAGATGGCGGCAGGATCGAATATGGTTCTGGTGACGGAGGCTATTCAAACACCAGAAAGACAGATCTGGATGACGGTATCGGAACCAGATACGCTTACTGTGTGCAGCCTGCAAAGATCTCACCTGTTGTCGGAGAGATGACTGTTGACAAGAATTCAAAAAAACGCTATAATGCAACTGAAAAATAGTTGCAAAAGGGGCGGCGCTAATGAGTAGATTTGAGAAACTAAAGGAGCGGTTTATGTCGCTTCCTTCAGATTTTACATATTCTGAAGCAAAGAATTTACTAGAGCATTTGGGGTTTGAGGAAAGAAATAAAGGTAAAACTTCCGGTTCAAGGGTTTGCTTCTATAGGGAATCAGATAAAAGGATCATTATGCTCCATAAACCTCATCCGGGAAATATTATGAAAAGGGGAGCAATCAAACAGCTTGCTGAACAACTGAAAGATTGGGGTGAGATCTGATGAGCAGTATTTTGGAATACAAAGGTTATCATACAAGAGTTGAATATGACAGTGAGGACATGGTCCTTCGCGGTAAAATAGAAGGAATCAATGATTACGTTGATTTTGAGTGCAGCAGTGTGAAAGATGTGGAAAGTGAATTTCATAAGGCTGTTAATGATTATCTTTCGTTTTGCGCTGAGTCCGGAAAGGTTCCGGACAAGGAGTATAAAGGTTCGTTTAACATCCGCATTGATCCCGAACTGCACAAGAGGCTTGCATTCATAGCGTTTGCTCATAAGGTTTCGCTGAATACAAGCGTTGAAGAGGCGATTTCGGAATATGTTGTTAAAGAGTCATCTTTGCTTGATGAATATGGCAAATGATGGGCAAAGCACATAGATCACATTTGGATCTGAGATTCTTGGACTTTGCGTAGCGTAATAAATCAAGCTTGTTGCCCGTCTACCCCCGCTCATGATATAATCAAACCATGAAAGATATCATCATTGCCAAGCTTCGTGAGCTTGAGGAAAAAGAGAATATCCGCATCCTGCTGGCGGTGGAGTCCGGAAGCCGCGCGTGGGGTTTTGAGTCGCCGGACAGCGATTATGATGTGCGGTTTATTTACGTGCGCCAGCTGGAGGATTATCTCAGGCTGGACGAGCCCCGGGACGTCATCGAGCTGCCCATCGAAGGGGATCTGGACATCAACGGCTGGGACCTGAAGAAGGCGCTGAAGCTGCTTTATAAGTCGAACCCGACGCTGGCGGAGTGGCTCACGTCTCCGGAGGTCTACATCGAGACGGAGTACGCGGAGCGGCTCAGGGAGCTGGCCTGCATATACTACTTTAAGAAGGGTGCGCTGTATCACTACGCCAGCATGGCGGAGGGCAACTACCGCGAGAACTTGCTGGGCGACCAGGTGAAGCTGAAAAAGTACTTTTACGTGCTCCGGCCGGTACTGGCCTGCCGCTGGATCCTGGATCGCGGCGTGATCCCGCCAATGCGCTTCGAGAAGCTGGTGGAGGCGGAGCTCCCGGATGAGCTGAAGCCCGAGGTGCAGCGCCTGCTTGACCTGAAGGTCAACTCGCCGGAGGTCAAAATGATCCCGCGGGTGGACGTACTGAACGGCTACCTGGAGACCTCCATCGCGGGGATCAAAGCCCTGGCCGCGGAGTACCCACAGGAGGACCACATGTACTGGGATGACCTGAACTATTTCTTCCAGGCGGTGGTCAATGACGAAAAAGTGCGGAGCTTCTACGATCATTTGTATGAGTGATGGGGTGCTTGGTGCCAGGTGAGACTGGCCTGGGGCTGAATTCGGCTAAAAAATGCCTTTTGCAGAGTTTTAGCTGTATAAAAAATGGATTTTTTGTTGAAACAGACCATTTTTCGGCGAAAATTACTCGTAATTGTGGCAATTTAGCTGTTTTATAAAGAAAAATCGCTTGAAAATGACAAAATCCAGTGAAATATTCAGCTAAAAAACGCCTTTTGCGGAATTTTAGCTGTATTGATAAAAAATAATGGGGATGAGATTATGAAACAGAGAATCAAGAAAAAAATCGAGGTCGGGACCATTTCAGGCCGGGAACTCATGAGACAGACGGCGCCCAGGCAGGAGCTTTCCTTCAGGACCGGCGCTCACATGACCGAAAAGGACCGGCCGCGTAAAAAGATGAAGCCCAGGGACTTCAGGCGCGAGGACTGGTAGGCGGGGACTAGAGCCGCGCCCGGACACAGGCACTAGCAAAAATTCGGAGGTTACTATGAAGACGCTTTTTAAGAACGGACTTATATATGACGGATCGGGCGACGCGCCTTTCAGGGGCGACGTGCTGATTGAGGATGATGTGATCCTGGAGGTGGCGCCCGGCATCGCAGATGACGCTGCCGACCAGGTCATCGACATCGAGGGCAAGCAGATCTGCCCGGGGCTCATCGACGCGCACTCTCACAACGATTTTTTCTATGACAGGGAGGATGCTGAGAAGTTTTACAGGCCTTTTATCGAGCAGGGCATAACCACCCAGATCACGGGCAACTGCAGCTTTTCGCCTTTTGGAATGGAGGCGGACACGCCTTACCGCGATAAGATCGGCGGCGGGCTGTTTGATGCGCATCATCCGGGCAGCTTCGCGGATTTCAAGAAGCGTGCCGAAGGCAGGCTCTTCGTCAACATTGCGCCTCTCATCGGCCAGGGCTCTGTCCGTGCCGGCATGACCGGCTACGACCCGACGCCCTACACGCCTGAGCAGATTGAGAAAGAGCTTGAGTACGTGCGCGAGGCCATGGAAGGCGGTGCCTTTGGAGGGTCTTTCGGCTTCATGTATGAGCCGGATCGCTACGCCCAGAAGGATGAGATCGTAGCTTTTGCAAAGGAAGTGGCCAAGTATGACGGCATCATCACCATCCATCCCAGGGCTTGCTCCATCGTCAGCGCTGACTATCCTTTGCTGACCAAAAAGTCTCATCTGGAGATGGGCCTGGACGAGGCCGTGGACATCATGCACGAGTCCGGCTGCAGGCTGGAGTACAGCCACTTGATCTTTACCGGCCAGAGGAGCTGGAAGCTCCTGGACAAAATGCTGGCCGTCTTCAAGCGCGAGCGCATGGCAGGCAATCCCATCGCCTTCGATAACTATGCTTTCCACTACGGAGCTTCGGTCATCACCGTGGTGTTCCCGGAGTGGTATGCCCAGCTCACCAAAGAAGAGGCCGCTAAGCCGGTGAACCGCTTCAAGCTCCAGCTGACGATCCTGATGTACCGCAAAGTACTGGGTATCGACTGGGACGACATGGTGGTGGCTTACATCTCCGATGAACATCCCGAGTACGAGGGAAAGACCGTGCCGCAGTGTGCTGCGGAGGAGGGCTTGAGCAACCTCGACATGTACCTGAAGCTGGTGGATCTTTCCAACAGGGCAGGCAGCATTTATCTGGGCAAATACTATAACGATGAGATTGTGGAAAGGCTGATGAACGACAACCTGTCGGTGTTCATGACCGACGCGTGGGTGGAGGAAAAGGGCCTGCAGAACATCGCGGCTTTCCAGACTTTCCCCCAGTTCTTCGTCCTGGCAAAGAAGCACGGCATCCCTTACGAGATCATTGTACGCAAAATGACCGGCCAGACGGCAGATCGTTACAAGATCCCCGAGAGAGGTTACCTCAGGCCGGGCTATAAAGCTGACATCACCGTCCTCGACATGGACAACATGAAGGTGGACGAATCCAAACCGGACTTCCGCCCCGAGGGCGTGGTCCACGTATACATAAACGGCAAAGCCGTCCTGAAGGACGGCGAGTACATCGGCGGCACCGCCGGCGAAGTGCTGCTGAAGAAATAGCGCGGGAGCGCGCGGCCGAATGCAGGAATGACACGGTTTGCGCGGGGGAGCCCCGCGGTCGAATGCAGATGCGACATGGGTTGCGTTGGCAGCCCCGCGGCCGAGCCTCTGGCCCGGCCCGGCAGGCGCCTGCGGCGCCGCGGGGCACTCGCATCACGACATCAATCAGACTACTTAGGGAGGACCGGAAAATGACACATCTTAAAGATTTGAACCCGAAAGTCATCACGGAGCTGACGGACAGGGACTTCACCTGCCGCCTGGTGACGGATGATCAGGAAGACATAGTGAAGGCGCTGGAATGCATTTATTCGCACTACAAGTATGACTATCTGCACCAGGCGCTTTATGACGTGGATTATTTCAAAGAGATCCTGCAGGGTGGCCGCTACGTGGCGGCCGTGGCTGAAAACCGCGACGGCCAGGTCATGGGCTTCGGCGCGCTGGACGCGCATCCCTGGTTTGATGGCCTCATGGAAATGGGCGGCCTGGTGGTTAACCCCATCGCCCGGGGCCTGGGGCTGGGCGACATGCTGGATGACTACCGTGTGGAGATCGGCAGGACCCGGGGCGTACGCGGCTTGTTTGCCACGCCGGTGATGCCGAATCCTGCGTCCCAAAAGCTGCTTTCGAGGCACTGCTACATTCCCACCGGAATGTACTTCCACGCCGGCGGCCCGGAGTCGCTGGGCGCCTCCGGTGACGGCTTCCACCCCATGGACTGCGGCTTCAGCGTGTACATCTATGACAAAGAAACTGAGCACGTGCTTTACGTGCCTGATGAGATAAAGGATTTCGTCCGCGATATCTTCGGCGAGGTGGGCCTGAACTATCGTTTCGCGGAGGCGGGCGAGGGCTGCGGCGCAGCTGCTTGCGACACCGACGGCGCGGCTGGCACGACCGCCGGCACCGATGACTCAGCTGGCACGACCGCCGGCACCGACCTTGACCTGAACCACGAGGTTGTCTCAAAACTCCTGGAAGTCAGGATCAGAAACATCAGCCCTGATTTCAGGGAGAAGATCGACGCTTTGCCTTACTTCGAAGAGGGGAGCGACACCCAAGCTCTCATGATGCTCCTGTGCATGAACGAGCCCATGTGCCCGGAGTGCTACGAGTACCTGAGGAGCTGCGGCTTCATCTTCAGCGGCCTGGTGCCCGGCGGGGAGCAGGACCTCATCGTCATGCAGCATCTGAGACACCCGATCTACAGGGATTTTTTGCATATCGAGCCGGACTACGAGCGGGTGCTGGACATGCTGTACGAGGTGAACGGTAAAGATATGGAGTGAACTAATAAACCCTTAGGAATATTTGACTAAGGGTTTTATACATTTATTGGAGAAGATATCTCATTGGGGTATACTTTTCAGGCAGAAAAGATTGGCGGTATACCAGAAACAGCAAAATCATATTTTTCAGGTATACTTTTGCCTTGAGATAGACAGTTATAATGGGGGAAATATACCTGAAACAGCAAAACATATTTTTTCAGGTATACTTTTGCGCTGAGGAGAAGCATTCCCAACGAGAAAAGTATACCTAAAAGATCAAGGAAGTGTTTTACAGGGATACTTTGCAGTTTCCTGAGGATGTATTGTGTGTGGAATCTGATAATGATATAATGTATACACATTTTAATGCAAAGGAGAAACCCAATGACCAAGGAAACCATAGAGAGGATCCGCAGATTCACAACTGACCGCGAGTGGCAGCAGTATCACACCCCGGCAAACCTGGCCAAGTCCATATCTATAGAGGCGGCGGAGCTTTTGGAGTGCTTTCAGTGGAGCGAGACTGACTTTGATCTGGAGCACGTGAAGGAGGAGCTGGCGGACGTGATGGTCTACAGCAGGAACCTGCTGGATGAGCTGGGGCTGGATGAGGACGAGATCATCAATTCGAAGATGGACAAGAACGAGGCCAAGTACCCGGTGGAGAAGGCCAAGGGTAAGAGCGACAAGTATGATAAACTATAAATATCTGCAAAATGTCCCCGGCCGGACCGGGGTTTTTTGTTGCCTGAAAGCCACCTCGTGAATACAAATTCACTTGACGCCTGCCCACAACAGGAATATAATTAAGGTAGCTCGTGAATATAGATTCACGAGGAGGGTGACAAACACAACAAACAATCAACAAAAAACCGGAGGTAAAATTATGGCATACAATGGTTTTGCGATCGATAAATATCCTGACGCAGCGGAGATCTGCGCCAAGCTGGACAAGCTGAAGGACATGCCCATCTACGGCGTTACTCCTGAGGCGCTCATCAGATACGAGGTGGAGTACTTCGACCAGAAGTGCCCGCGTTCCAAGGAGATGATCTCTGAGGCGAAGAACATCATTCCCGGGGGAGTGCAGCACAACCTGGCTTTCAACTATCCTTTCCCTATAGTCATCACCAAGGCTGAGGGGGCGAAGCTTTACGACATCGACGGTAACGAGTACTACGACCTGCTCCAGGCAGGCGGCCCCACTGTGCTGGGCAGCAATCCTGAGATCGTTCGTGAGAAGGTCATCGACCTTCTGAATACCTGCGGTCCTTCCACAGGGCTTTTCCACGAATTTGAGTACAAGCTGGCGAAGAAGATCTCTGATCTGGTGCCTTCCGTGGAAATGTTCAGGATGCTGGGTTCCGGCACCGAGGCCTGCATGTGCGCGGCCCGTGTGGCAAGGCTCAAAACCGGCCACAAGAACATCCTGAAGATGGGCGGCGCTTATCACGGCTGGTCGGATATCCTGGCTTACGGCATCAGGATCCCCGGCACAAAGGGACTTCAGTCCAGGGGCATTCCCAGCTATGCTTTCAGCCATACCGACGAGTTCTTCCCGGGTGACCTGGAGGATCTGGAGCGCAAGCTCAAGAAGAACAAGCTCACCGGCGGAACAGCTGCTGTCTACGTGGAGCCCGTTGGCCCCGAAAGCGGCACCTGGCCCGTCAGCAAAGAATTCATCAAGGGCTGCGAGGAGTTGGCTCATAAGTATGGCGCGCTGCTGATCTTCGACGAAGTCGTTACCGGTTTCAGGATCGGCACCGCAGGAGCCCAGGGATACTTTGGAATCGATCCGGACCTCACCATCTTCGGCAAAGTCATCGCCGGCGGTTATCCCGGAGCAGGCGGAGTAGGCGGCCACAGAGACTGCATGCAGTACCTGGGCGCAGGTCTTGACTCCACCGGAAAGAAGGTAAAGAAGGCTCTTTGCGGCGGCACCATGGCGGCAACGCCAATCTCCTGCGTAGCCGGATATTACACCATCGACGAGATCGAGAAGACCGGCGCCTGCGAGAAGGCCGGCCGCATGGCTGACCGTCTGGTTCAGGGCATCCGGGCTTCCGTTGAAAAATATGATCTGCCCTTCGTGGTTTACAACCAGGGTTCCATCTGTCACGTGGATACAGTGGGTACCATGCATTACTCCATCGACTGGAGCAAGCCGTGGCAGCTTCCCAAGGTCCTGAAGGAGACTTCATTAAGACAGAAAGAGATGGAGCACATGGGTGCGGCCTATATGGCAGAGGGTATCATCACTCTTGCGGGCAACAGGCTTTACACCAGCGCTGCCTATGACGAATCGTCAATAGACGATGTGATTCAGAGGTTCGATAGGGCTTTTGCCAACTGCGGCAAGCTGTAATGACGGAGGTAAAGAACAATGGCATTTACTAGAAAAGAAGCTGAAGAAAAGATCCTCAGTTCATGCCTGAGACTGGTGGAGACCGGCCTTATCGCCAGGACCTGGGGAAACATAAGCGCCAGACTCAGCGACGAGGACTTTCTCATCACTCCCAGCGGCAGGGCTTATGAGACTCTGACCCCGGAGGAGCTGGTGGTGGTAAAGATAAAGGACCACAGCTACGAGGGTGATATCAAGCCTTCCAGCGAGAAGGGCATGCACGCTGAGCTCTATAAGCTGAGACCGGAGTGCGATTTCATCGTCCACACTCACCAGACCAGGGCCTCCGCCTTAAGCGTCTACGGAGAGGACTTCACTCTGGCAGAATACGGCGATCAGGTGGCATCTGAAGAAGAGAAAGCCATCCTGGGGCCGGCGATCCCCTGCGCAAAGTACGGGCTTTCCTCCACTGAGATGCTGGCGAAGAACGTGGCCAGAGCTGCAAAGAAAAACCCTGAGTGCAGCACGGTGCTGATGAAGCACCACGGCGCTGTCACCATGGGTAAGGACGAGGAAGAGGCCTTCAGGGCGGCATTCGCTTTGGAAGCGGTGGCAGGCAGGATCTACGAAAAGAAGTGCAACCAGAAGATCTTTGAAGAGGCAGGCGAGCCGAAGGCCTGGGAGTCCATCTACGGATACATGCTTCACGTCAGGACGCCTTATATCATGGAGATGTCCCGCCGCGGCAGGACCGTAAACGCTTATCTGGACGATATGGCCATGATCAGCGGCTATTCCACGGACTGCATCGGAGATATCCATGACGAGAAGGCTTTCAGAAAGGCTCTCTACAAGAGAAACGCTGTTCTCGTAAAAGACGACGGCGCCATCTGCGTGGCTCCGGACAAGGAAGAGGCTGAAGCTGTGGCGCTGGTGCTGGAAAAGAATTGCTTTGCGGCCAATCTGGCCCTTAAGAAGGCGCTGAAGCCGGTGGCACGCGTAAGCGCAGAGATTGAGAGAAACGTCTACATCAAGAAATATTCAAGGCTGAAAGACGCCGGAGGAGAAGAGAATGCTTAAACCGTTAACGAAAGAGCAGACCGAACTGATCCTCAAAACGGCGGCGGAAGAGTTCGCCAACGGCGGCTATGCCCATACTTCCATAAGCGCCATAGCCAGGAAGTCGGGGGTCAGCGTAGGTGTGATCTACAAGTACTATGAGGACAAGGCGGATCTGTTCAAAGCCTGCGTCGTCAAGTGTCTTGAGGCCTTGGATGAGGTGTTCGAGCAGGCTCACAACATGAACCTGAGCCTTATGCAGATGGCTGAGGACCTCATAATCCAGGTGCAGCTCTTTGCCAGAAAGAATCCTGAATACTTCAGGCTCTACCATCAGATCACGGTGTCCGGATCCTCATTCATGACGCCGGAGATTGCCGAGCTCATCGAGGGCAGGTCTGCAAGGCTTTACAGCGGCCTCATGAAGAAGGCCGGCGAGTCCGGAGAGATCCGCCATGACATGGATCCTTCGCTCTTCGCTTTCTTCTTTGACAATCTGCTGATGATGCTGCACTTCTCCTACACCTGCGGGTATTACGAGAACCGCTTCAAAATATTTTGCGGAGACGACGTCACCGAGAGGGACGAAGAGGTCAGGGAGCAGATGCTGAAATTTATCGGAGGTGCTTTGAATGGCATACATACTGGCATATGACATAGGAACTACAGGCGTGAAGACCTGTCTGTTCAGGGTTGAAAAAAACATAGAACTCATTGCAGACGCCTCAGAAGGCTATGAACTTTATACCTTCCCCGACGGAGGCGCGGAGCAGCACGCCGACGAGTGGTGGGGCGCCATGATGAACAGCACAAAGGCAATGTTCGGTAAAACGGAGGTCAGACCTGAAGAGGTGGAAGGCATAACCTTCTGCTCTCAGATGCAGGGCCTGGTGCTGGTGGATGAAGAGGGCAATGCCGTAAGGCATCCCATGAGCTACATGGATCAGAGAGCGTCCAAAGAGATGCACGAGGGCATAGGCAAAGGAGCCATCAAGGTCTCGGGAATGGATGCGGGCAAGCTGGTGAAATCCCTTCAGATCACCGGCGCGGTTTCCGGAAGCGTAAAGGATCCCATGTGGAGATATCTCTGGGTAAAGGAACACGAACCGGAGAACTTCTCTAAGGTGCGTTGGTGGCTGGACGTTAAGGAATACCTCATCGGCCGCATGACCGGAAAGTTCATCATGACTGAGGATTCAGCATATTCAACCTTCCTTTACGACACGAGAGAAAAGACCCGTGGCTGGAGCGCGGAGCTCTGCGATATGTTCGGTGTGAACATAGAGCACCTGCCTCCTGTGATCAAGACCACAGACGTGGCAGGGGAGCTCAGAAAAGAGCAGGCCGCGGAGCTAGGTCTCAAAGCCGGGACCAAGGTGTTCGGAGGCGGCGGAGACGCTGCTCTCATCGGTGTCGGCGCAGGCTGCGTCAGGACCGGGGACACGCATATTTACTGCGGCACTTCCGGTTGGGTATCCACTATCGTGGACAAGCAGATCGTGGACGTTGTCTCAATGATCGCTGCCGCTGTGGGAGCTCAGGAAGGCAAGTACAACTATTTTGCGGAAATGGAGACCGCAGGCAAGTGCCTGGAGTGGGTGAAGGACCACCTGGCGCTGGACGAGATCGGGGTATATTTAAATAAAGAGGAGATCTCCGGAAGCAAGGAGACCATCTACAAAAGTCTTTATGACTATATGTCTGAAGTCATCGAAAACTGTCCTCCGGGAGCAGGCGGAGTGATATTCACGCCCTGGCTCCACGGTAACCGCTGTCCCTTCGAGGACCACAATGCTTCGGGCATGTTCTTCAACATTTCACTGGACACCGGCAAGACCCAGATGATCCGTGCGGTCACCGAGGGCGTATGCTTCCACCTGAGGTGGATGCTGGAGTGCCAGGATAAGAAGATAAAGACTTCCAAAGTCATAAGGTTCGTAGGAGGCGGCGCTTTGAGCCCTGCCACCTGTCAGATCCTTTCGGACGTCATCGGAAGGCCGGTGGAGACCGTGGACAGCCCTCAGAACGTTGGCTCCCAGGGAGCTGCGCTGACGGCTGCAGTGGGCATGGGCATCCTTAAGAGCATGGATCAGATCCATGACATGGTGGAGGTCAGAAAGACCTACCTTCCCAACAAGGCCAATAAGGCGGTCTACAAGAAGAACTTCAAGGTCTTCAAGAACCTTTACACCGCCAACAAAAGAAACTTCGCGATGATAAACAGCAATAAATAAAAGATATGGCGCGGTCCCCTCCGGATCGCGCTTTTATATTTGCATGGCATACAGCTTTTTTGTTATAATACAAAATAGGGTAATGTGACATTTTACGAAGATACAGAGAGTGCAGATATGACGTTATGAAAAATCTTGCCGGGTCCATAGATTCCATGGAAACGGACATGATCAATTATATTGAAAACCTGAAGGCATACTGAAGGGTGTGCTTGAGAGGGTCAATGAATTCGTAGGCGAAGCGCCTCAGTTCGACGATCTCACCATGCTCTGCCTGGAGTATAATGGCTGAAAGTCATATTGTTGTTGATGAATAATAAAAAATAATGTATAATTATAAAAAAATAAGACTTGGTTAAGACTTTCCCGGCGCACATATGCCCGGGAAAATATCGTAAAAGAAGGAGGGATGCTGAATGCCTGCTGCATTAACTTATCTGGCTATAATGCTTGCGGTGATCATTGTATGGTTTTTGCTGCTCAAACGACCGGTTTATGAAGCCGTACTCATCAGTTTTATCATTTTGCTGACGATAACCGGTACCTGGAGCCATTTGCCATCATACATCAACACCGGACTTAAAACGTCTCTTCTTTATTCGATGACAGCCTTCTGCGCCATGTCTATCCTTCTGACTGAAACTAAGGTAATAGACAGCGCCATTGCTGTTATACTTGCGGTGCTTGGCCGCGTGACCGGCGGCGCAGGCTTCGTTTCCGTAATCGCCAGCTCTTTCATGGGAGCCCTGTCGGGTTCTGGCCCGGGCAACGTAATGGCTACAGGTTCAATAACGATCCCCGCCATGAAGAAGTCAGGCTTCCCGCCTGAACTGGCCGCTAACATTGAGTCAAACGCGTCTTATCTGGGCAATATGATACCTCCTTCGGGAAATATCACCGCAGCCCTGGGCGCCCTCACCGGAATGATAGCTTACGGTGAAGACTACATCACTCAGGCTGAGTTCTGGATCGTCCTCTGGGGATGCAGCCTCTGGTTCATCCTGCAGAGACTGATCATGGTATTCGCCTTCTGCAAGTACTACAAGGTGGCTCCCATAGCAAAGGAAGATCTGCCAAGCTTAAGAAAGACTCTTAAGGAAGGATGGCAGGGACTGCTGCTTCCTGTGATCATTCTTTTGCCTTTCGTTCTGGACTATTTCTTCAAGTCCACGTTCTTTACAGACAGACTGGGTGCTGACGGCGCCAAGGCCATGAGTTCATCACTTCTGATATTCATCGGAGGTCTGGCATCCATCTATGCTGTGCTGATCGCAAAGGACAGAAAGCAGACTAAACCTCACGCCATCGCCATGATGTTTGCTAACGGCATAAAGACCATCGCGCCTGCCATCGGCGTATGCGTATTCGGTTATATGATCGGAGCGATGTTCACTGACCTGGGCGTGACGGACGAAATGCTCACGTTCATGGAAGGTCTGAGCATGGGCAAGTTCGGCATAGTCGTTTTCCTGTGCTTCATCACATGTCTTCTCGGCATGGTCATCCCGGGTTCATCCCTGATAGTCATCTTCGGCTCCGTTTTCATCACGATCCTGGCAGCAAAGGGCGTAGATCCCGTACTTGCAGCGGCTATGCTTCCCTGCATCTGCGGAGTTATGTGCGGTATCACTCCTCCCCTTGGACTGGGAATGTATGCCGGCATGAGTCTGGCCGGGTCTGAATTCGGAAAAACCTTTGTCAATAATTTATGGTGGGTGGCAGCCCAGTTCATCATGGAAGTGGTGGTACTGATGGGAGTGCTTCCTATCTTGGGACTGTAAGGAGGTGTGAGTCATGAGAGAGAAACTTAAGAAGATTTCAGACGTTTTCAAAGTGATCTTCGGTTACGGGATCATGATCGTCCTCTTTGCAGGCGGACTTACGTTCTTTGCTTATATAGCAGCCATAATCATAGGCGGGGAAACCGCCACTGCTATCAGCACATGGGTCTACAGCAAATTCATCCCCATCATCATTTATGCGTCTACAATACTGATACTTTTCGGTCTTGTGACAATGTATATGGCGGGTGAAAAAGCTCTGACTCCGGGCAAAAAGAATGCCATGGATGAGGGGGAAAAATAGAATATTGTTACAGACTTATGATTTGATCTGAACACGATAAAAGGAAGACCGGGGGACATTTCAGATGATTTTACCCGGTCTTTTTATCGCTTGAACTGTTAATATTTTTGAATGAAGCATTTTACGAAATATAAAAGTAAAAATTACATAAAATGCATTCTTTTGATCCTTTTGATGGCCTGCATGGGGCTTTCGGGCTGCGGCGGAACGGCTGCGGGAAATGATCCCGGAGAGTCGGGTCCGTCGGCAAGGAATGGAATGTCTTCTGAGGAATACATGATGAAAAAGACCCACGGCGCGTCTCTTGCGCTGGAGGATTTCTTTACGACCATGGACCTTATGGACGCCACCATAACGGATATGCAGACCGCGATGGAAGCCGGCAATCTCACTTCTGAGAGGCTGACTCAGATGTATATCGACAGGATCGAAGCCTACGATAAGACGCTGGACCTGAACTCCATACTTTGGATAAATCCTGAGGCTCTGGAAGAGGCAAGGGAACTGGACCGGGAGCGGGAGGAAGGCAATGTGAGAGGACCCCTTCACGGCATTCCTGTGGTGGTGAAGGCGAACATCGACGTTCAGGGCATGGCCACCACGGCTGGCGCCAGGATCCTGGAGGATATGATAGCGCCGGAGGATTCCTTCGTTGTAAGTCAGCTGAAGGACGCCGGTGCTGTGATCCTGGGACAGGCCAACATGTCTGAATTTGCTTACGCTACGGCTTCGTCCAGATCGACTCTGGGAGGTTACGTGCATAACGCCTATGATACCACCAAGACTCCTGCCGGATCATCCGGAGGCTCAGCTGTGGCGGTGACCTGTAATTTTGCTGCGGCCGGAGTAGGCACGGACACCGGAGGCTCCATAAGAAATCCTTCGTCCTTTGGAAATATATACGGCATGAGACCTTCAAAGGGTCTGGTCTCCGTAAGCGGCATCCTGCCTCTCAAGGCGTATAAGGATACTGCCGGCCCTATGGCCAGGACCGCAGAGGATATGGCCATCATGCTGGAGGCAATGGCGGGCACGGATCAGAATGACGATTATACCCTGGAGGTGGATGCGGATGCATTGGCAGCAGGTGACTATGCTGCGGGCCTGTCCGCAAACGGACTTAAGGGAGCGAAGATAGGCTATCTGTCCTATTCCTTCCAGTATTCTTCAAAGCCTGATCCGAAGGTGCAGCAGATGCTGGACAATACCCTTGCCATCTTTGAGGGAGCAGGGGCTGAGATCGTGGATCTGAGCGGCATTCTGACAACGGGAATGATAAACAGCATTACGTCGGGTATATACACGGATACCTTTGAATATGACGTCAACAAATATCTGTACGAAAAGGGAGACGCCGCTACCTATAAGACCGTAAGCGAAATGCTGGCCTACAATCCCGGCGGGACCATGCACATGTATCTCAGCAATCTCACTGCGGATTACTATTCTCTTGCAGATTCATTCGAGACGACGCCGGATCCCTACACGAGAACGGTGGGGGATTACAAAAGGATCATGGACTGGCAGAAGGCGCTGGACGGCAGGGCGCAGGTGACGCAGATACTTGAAGACAACGGTATCGATGCAGTCATGTATCTGAGTTTCTTCGATACTGCTGCCACGGATGACAGCTACGTGGAGGATGACCCGAATTACGCCGGATACGATATTTCTTTCGGACCGAAACTGGGGCTTCCTGAGATCTCCCTTCCCATGGGATTTTCAGACGGAGGTATGCCTCTGGGGCTTTCGCTGTTTTCCGGTTTCGGACAGGAGCAGAAGCTGATCGATATCGCCTATGCCTACGAACAGCAGGCAGGGGATGAGATCCGCAGGATACCTGACAACATTCCGCCTCTTGCGGACGAGGGACTGAATCAATACGTTGCTGACATGATCGAAAAGGCTTACGAGCTGAGCGAGTCCAGGTACGACCCGGCCTTCAGAGGTCTGGTACAGGAGATGCTGGCGGCCTGCGATAAGGCAAGTACTGTTGATCCTGAAGATCCCTATGCGATGTATGAGGTCGCTGAGGAGATAGCCGAGTCCTATGACAGGATGAAGGCCATAATCGGCGGATGACCGATATGAGACGAATAAAAAAACGACAGCCGGAGCTGTCGTTTTAATTTGCTGTTTTACTGCCAGTCAGCAGGGTAGGTCACGTAGACGTATCTGGTGAAGGACGGTGTCTGGAAGTGGATGTGAGAGTTCTTCGGTATGAAGATTATCTCGCCGGGATTGGCCGTGAGCACGCGGCCGTCGATCTCGATCTCCAGAGTTCCTTCCAGAACTATGTCGTACTCGTCGTAGGTCAGGGTCCATTCAAAAGAGGTGTGGTCAAGTTCCATGATGCCGCAACCCATATTAGGAGCTTCGTCCAGGGTGGTAACGTCCTTGAGTGCAACGCCTCTCTGCTCGAAGGGCTCGCATTTGACTGTGCTCTCCGTGATCTTCAGGATGCCTGAGGGATCCTTGATCTTCTGGAATCCGTCGGAAGTCTCCATCCTCTGACCGGGGCAGAGCTCGGTGCCGAATTTTTTGTTTACGACTTTTTCAACTATATTTCTTACGGTCTTTTCGTCAATCATCTGTTTTACCTCTTTTGGCTTTTTCCTTTGCTTCTCTCTTAGCCGCCTTCTTGGCTTCCTGCTTTTCGGCGCGGGCTATGAGCTTTTCCATTCTTTTATCGTTACTCTTATCGATCGCGGGCTGTGCCTTGTTGATGATTATTTCCTTGTACTTATCTCTGCTTTCGGAAAAGGTGCGGAGAAGATCCACGGAGTCTTCGGACTTCGGATCCGCAGATATGCCTTCCCGGTTATACGCGCCTAAGAGCCTTATGCCGTACCATATCATGCCCAGGACTCCGACACAGAATACCGGAACTGAAGCGTTTCCGAGGATCGTATCTGTACCTGAACTGTTGACCTCAGTTACCCTGGCAAGATAGATGAGCAGGAAATGATATAGTATGTTAGCGCCGAGCTTGCGGAATCTCAGATAGAGCCCTGTGAAAAGGAATCCCATGCCAACTGCAAGAGCGATACCCATCAGTCCTGCGGCTGTTCCGTCAGCGAAGCAGTATGAGTAAAAAACTGCATAGCAGATGATCATAACAGCTTCTTCGCGCCGGCCTTTCACTGGGAAGCACCAATCGCCGAAAGATCTGAACACGATCTCGTCAGAAGCGGCTATGAGAAGCGTCTCTGCGATGAGCCAGACGTTCAGTGAGACGTTGTTTGTCCAGCCAATGTCGGGACGGTGGAAGCTGGATATAACTATAAGGCTGATCCAGAAGCAGACCCAGTAGAGGGCCGCCTTATCATTGATCCTGGTGTTCGGGTCCGGCTTATAGCCCAGCTGGCCCAGGTAAATGATGAAGCCCAGAACAAGCGCTAAATTGACAAGCATGGTTATCTGCTGAGGCTGCCACAGGTTCCAGTTTATCACTTTGGCACCTATGGTAAGAACTGCAAATAACAGTGCGACTCCGGCATAGATCGCGAGTTGTCTTGTGAAATTTTTGTTTCCGGTGTATTTAATAGTATTCATAATATACAAATAATATTAAATCACTTTTGGATTTCCGTCAAGACGGACCTCACGCAGAAACCTTCCGGGGGAGGGAGGGGCATAATAGCAAAAAAACCTTGACACCGGCTCTTTAGCAGAGTAAACTATACATGATGTACAACGGCGTGCATCTATAAACAGCATGGGAGCTTATGTGATATTTTCACGTAAGCTTTTTTTGTAACTATAAGCGGTTTGCCGCAAGGGGATATTAAGACATGGCAACGAGAGTAGTCATCGCGGATGATGATGTGATCACAAGACTCGATATCAAGGAAGCGCTGGAATATCAGGGCTACGAGGTCGTCGGCGAGGCAGCCGACGGGATCGATGCTGTGGAGCTGTGTCAGAACCTGAACCCCGACGCCGTCCTTCTGGATGTGAAGATGCCGGTCATGGACGGGCTTACGGCAGCAAGGCTCATAAACAGCGATCAGAAGGACATCGCCATCGTGATGCTGACAGCTTACAACGACAAGCAGTTCGTGGACAAGGCTGCAGAATTCGGCGCTCAGGGGTATCTGGTGAAACCCATCGATGAGAAGTCACTGATCCCTACCATCGAGATCGCCATCAAGCGAGTACAGGAACTGGCCCGGCTGAAGATCTCCGTTGAAGAACAGGAGCGCAAGCTGGAGGAGAGAAAGATCGTGGAAAAGGCGAAGGGCATCCTGATGAAGAACAATACCATCTCCGAGGATGACGCCTACAAGTATCTTCGTTCCATCAGCATGAACAAGAGAAAGTCCATAGCTGAGGTAGCCAAGATAATCGTAGACACCGAGAGCATGCTGCACTGACAGACAGTCGGAATCATTAAAAAATCAAATAATTTCACAACGATGTGAATGAGTGCAAAGGAGCGCAAAAGACCCGCCGGATGGGTCTGTTTTGCCTCCTTTTTTTGATCCCCCGCCCGAAGGTACGGGCACGGCAAAAGAAGAGGAACGATATGTCCTTAGGAGAAAAGAACAACAAAATATTATCTGTGGGAATAGACATAGGTACCACCACCACAAGCATGATACTGAGCAAGCTCGCCGTAGAGAACACTGCGATGGTATACATGGCTCCCAACGTGGAACTTACGTCTAAAGAGATCATTTACAGAAGCCCGGTATATCTTACGCCCCTGATCTCCGAGGAGATGCTGGACGGCGATAAGATCCGCGAGATCATCGAAAACGAATACCGGAACGCCGGTATCACCCCGGATGACGTGGACAGCGGAGCTGTTATCATTACCGGTGAATCTGCTCTTAAAGAAAATGCCAAGCTGATAACCGAGAAGCTTTCAGAGTTTGCAGGTGACTTCGTAGTGGCCACCGCCGGTCCTGACCTGGAGTCCATCATTGCAGGCCGTGGCGCCGGAACGGAATCCTTTTCCAAGGTGTACGGCTGCGTGGCTGCCAACCTGGACATCGGCGGAGGCACCACCAACATCTCGGTATTCAACTGCGGAGACCTGGTGGCACAGACCTGCATCGACGTGGGCGGAAGGCTGATAAGATACGACGATAACGGTGAGATAACCTACGTATCCCAGAGATTCAACGACGTGGGCAAGGAGAGAAACATTTACGTGGTACCTCAGATGAGGGTGGACGATAACAAGATGGCTCTCGCAGGAGATCTGCTCTCCGACGTTATCCTGGACGCGATACACATGGAGCACTACAGCTTCACCAGGATAGCAACCACGAAAAATTCCAGAAAACTCAATCTGACATACCCGATCCAGTTCGTCACTCTTTCGGGAGGCGTAGCGGACTGCTACTACAACGATGAACAGGACCTGTATAAATACAACGACCTCGGAGTCGCCATCGCCCAGGCTCTCAAGAAGAAATTCAAGAATGAGCCTTTCGAGGTGGTGGAATCCAAGGAGACCATAAGAGCCACCGTTGTAGGAGCGGGGATATACACCACGGAAGTGAGCGGTTCCACCATCTCATATTCCGAAGAGGTATTCCCCCTGAAGAACCTGCCGGTGTTCAAGGTGGGAGAGAAGGCTGAGCAAGCCCTTTACGAATGCGATACAAGGATAGCCAGAGAGGAACTGGGCTGGTTTCTGGATCAGTCCCAGAACGAAAAGATAGGCATCTGCATCAAGGGCAAAAAGAAAGCCTCCTACCAGGACATCATCAACCTGGCTAAATCCCTTGTGGAGATCGACGAGGACTGCCTCGACTGGGACACGCCCCTGGTAGTCCTGAGCGAGAACGACATGGCCAAGGCTTTGGGGCAGATGATAGAACGAGAGATAAAGAACGACAAATGCGTGCTCTGTCTTGACAAGATCAAGATGGGCTCAGGAGATTACATCGATATCGGCAAGCCCATACTGAACGGCATAGCCGTACCGATAGTGATCAAGACATTGATTTTTAACTGATGGAGGTGTGAGACCTTGAGACTTAAGACACTGCTTGGCGGAACTACATACGAGTTCGGCTCCGTAAAAGAAGTTCTGGCGAAGGCCAACGAAAAGAAATCCGGAGATGAGATGGCAGGTCTGGCAGCAAAGAGCGTATCTGAAAGGATAGCTGCGAAGGAAGTTCTTTCGAACCTGCTTGTCAAGGACATCCGAAACAACCCGGTAGTTCCATATGAAGAAGACGAAGTAACCAGGATCATCCAGGACAACTGCTGCGACATCATGTATGACAGGATCAAGAACTGGTCCATGGCAGAACTCAGGGAATACATCCTTTCCGAGAGGACAACTGAGGACGACATCAAGAAGCTTTCCAACGGACTGACTTCCGAAGTTGTTGCAGGAGTTGCAAAGCTCATGTCCAATCTGGACCTGGTTTACGGCGCAGGCAAGGTAAGAGTGCCTGCTACATGCAACACCACCATAGGACTGAGAGGGACCCTTTCCACCAGACTTCAGCCCAACCACCCGGTGGACGGAGTGGACGGCATCAGAGCATCACTCTATGAGGGCTTAAGCTACGGTACGGGAGACGCGGTACTGGGACTCAACCCTGTAAACAACACCGTGGGATCCTGCAAACAGGTTCTGGAACTCTTCGATGAGGTGAAGCGCAAGTTCGATATTCCCACACAGATATGCGTGCTTGCTCATATTACAATCCAGATCGAAGCCGTAAGGCAGGGAGCTCCCTGCGACATGATCTTCCAGTCCATAGCCGGTTCCGAAAAGGGCAATTCAGCCTTCGGATTCAGCGCAGCCACCGTGCACGAAGCATATGAGCTTCTGAGAGAAAAGGGTACCAGCAAGGGCGAGAACCTGCTGTACTTCGAGACCGGACAGGGTTCGGAGCTCTCATCCGATGCTCACTTCGATTCGGACCAGGTGACCATGGAAGCCAGATGCTATGGGTTCGCAAAGAACTTCAAGCCCTTCATGGTAAACACGGTAGTAGGCTTTATCGGACCCGAATACCTGTACGATTCCAGACAGGTCATCCGCGCAGGACTTGAAGACCACTTCATGGGCAAGCTTACCGGCATCCCAATGGGATGTGACTGCTGCTATACCAACCACATGGACGCAGATCAGAACGACATCGAAAACCTGTCGATACTTCTTTCGGCAGCGGGAGTCAACTACATCCTGGGAGTTCCTTCCGGAGACGACATCATGCTGAACTATCAGACCAACGCCTATCACGATACCGCAGCTCTCCGCGAGCTTCTGGGTCTCAGACCCATCAAGCCTTTCGAGGAATGGTGCGAAAAGATGGGTATCATGGAGAACGGCAAGCTTACCAAGTATGCCGGCGATCCGTCAATATTCATGAGAAGGTAGAAAGGAGGACGCCATGGACAACAGACAGTTAGTTGACCTCATAACTAAAGAAGTCATGAAAGTCCTGAAAGAGAACGGACTCCTGGACGAACCCGGTTCGGACGGAGGCTGGTCAGGCCCCGACACTTCTCTTTTGGATCTGACTTCAAAGGAATATAAGGACACCATCCAGATAACCGACCCCGAAAACCAGATGGCCATAAACGCCATGAGGCGTTCCACCACTGCAAGGGTGGGGATCGGCAGAGCCGGAGCAAGGCTCACCACCAAAGCGATGCTGTCCTTAAGAGCCGACCACGCTATGGCCAAGGACGCAGTTCTTAAGGCTGCGGACGAGAACATCCTGAGGGAGATGGATCTTCCTGTTATCCAGTCCCAGGCCCGTGAGATCAACGAGCATCTCACCAGACCGGATCTCGGACGTAAGCTTCCTCCGGAGTCTGTGGACTTCATAAAGAAGAACTGCAAAATGAATCCTCAGGTGCAGATATACGTATCCGACGGACTTTCAAACTCAGCCATAGACGAGAACATCAGGGAGATCCTCCCAGCTCTCATGGACGGACTCAAACATAGAGGAATAGATACGGGAACTCCGTTCTTTGTAAGGTTCGGAAGAGTTCCCACCATGGACGTGATCTCGGAGATCACCGGTGCGGAAGTCACCGTGGTGCTCCTGGGCGAGCGTCCGGGACTGGCGGCAGCCGACAGCATGTCGGCATACATGGCCTACAAAGCCACTGTAGGAATGCCGGAGTCCAGAAGAACAGTAGTATCAAACATCCACAAGAACGGTATCCAGCCGGTAGAAGCAGGAGCGTACCTTGTGGAGATCATAGAAAAGATGCTTCAGACCAAATCCAGCGGTGTGGATCTGGTACTGTAGGAAGGAGGTGCATTATTGAAAGGTGATAGAATACAAGCCACCGTCCTGAGTATACAGGAAATACCAAACGCAGATCCTTTCCTTCTGAAGGCCCTGAAAGTACCTGAAGGTTACCGGTCGCTGGGTATCATGACGTCGGACATAGACGATATATCCTATGCGGCCATAGACGAGGCCACCAAAAAAGCGGAAGTCATCGTTACCTACGCCCACTCGATGTACGCGGGCTCGGGGAACGCATCTACGGAGCTGGCAGGTGAGTTCATCGGCATCCTGGCAGGACCGGATCCGGCAGAAGTGAAAGCCGGGATCGTAGCTTTCAGCGAATACGTTCAGAACGACGCCTTCTTCTATTCAGCCAACGATTCCGGATCGATACCGTATTTCGCACATACCATATCGAGGACGGGCAGCTACCTCTCAGGGGTGGCGGGAGTGCCGGAAGGCACGCCCATGGCGTACCTGATAGCTCCTCCCAACGAGGCCATCTGCGGACTGGATGAAGCGCTGAAGGCAGCTGAGGTGGAGATGAAAGTGTTTTACGGACCGCCTACGGAGACAAACTTCGCAGGAGGGCTCCTGGTGGGCGACCAGGCAGCGTGCAGGGCAGCGTGCGAAGCCTTTGCGAGAACCGTAATGAAGATAGCCGAAACGCCGAAGATACTTTGATAAGTTAGTTAAGAAGATATATTGGGAGGTAAAAATTTGGAATACGATAAAGATTTGCGTTCCATACAGGAAGCAAGAGATTTGATAAAGAACGCAAAGATCGCGCAGAAACAGTTTGCAACCTGGTCACAGGCTGACATCGACAAACTGACAAAACACATCTGCGAAGCGTGCGTTAGAAATGCAGAGCCTCTTGCCAAGATGGCTCAGCAGGAGACCGGGTTCGGCAAATGGGAAGACAAGGTCCTGAAGAACCTCCTGGGCTCCAAGATGACGTATGAGGCCATGGCAAACCTGAAGACCGTGGGCATCATAAACGAGAACAGGGCAGGCCATTTCTTTGAAGTAGCCGTTCCTGTGGGCGTAGTTGTAGCGCTTATACCTTCAACCAACCCCACGTCCACGGTAATGTACAAATGCCTCATTTCACTGAAGGCAGGAAACGCCATCGTGATCTCACCTCACCCGGGCGCACAGAACTGCATCCTGGAGACGGTAAAGATCATCCAGCAGGCATGCAAGGAATGCGGAGCTCCTGACAACATCGTCCAGGTGGTAAAGACTCCGACGATGCAGGCAACCGACACCCTTATGAAGCATAAGGACACCGGTCTCATCCTTGCCACCGGAGGAGAAGCCATGGTACACGCGGCATACTCCTCAGGAAATCCGGCGCTGGGCGTTGGTCCCGGAAACGGCCCCGCCTTCATCGAGAAGTCAGCTGACATCCCCACAGCCGTAAGAAGGATCGTGGAATCCAAGACCTTCGATAACGGCACCATCTGCGCATCCGAGCAGTCCATAATCACTCAGGAGTGCATCAAGAGGCAGGTAGTGGAGGAGATGAAGAGGCAGCACTGCTACTTCATGAACGCTGACGAGACCGACAAAGTCGGAAGATTCATCATGAGAGCCAACAACACGATGAATCCCGCTATCGTAGGAAAGACCGCGCAGACCATCGCCAAGATGGCGGGCATCTCGATCCCTTCCGACACTCTGATCCTGGTGGCTGAAACCAGTGAAGTCGGAAAGAAGAACCCTTACTCCAGAGAAAAGCTTTGTCCGATACTGGCGTTCTTCACAGTAAAGAACTGGGAAGAGGCCTGCGACAAGTCCATCGAGATCCTGGAGAACGAAGGAACCGGACATACCATGACCATCCACTCAAATGATGAAGAGATCATCAAGCAGTTCGGTCTGAGAAAGCCGGTATCCAGGGTGCTGGTAAACGTAGCTGCATCCCTCGGCGGAGTAGGAGCTCTCACCGGACTTACACCGGCGCTTACACTGGGCTGCGGCGCTGTAGGCGGATCCGCATCATCTGACAACATCGGACCTCTTAACCTGATGAACATCAGAAGAGTCGCCTACGGAACCATGGAACTGGATGATCTGAGAAGAGAGGCTGCAGCGGTGACCTCAAGCGCTTCCGTAACACCTACCACAGGAAACTACGGAAACTTCAGCGAGTCCTCATACAAGGCTCCGAAGCCTCAGTCAGAGAGACCTGAACAGAAGCTGGAAAGCAGCGGCGAGATCACTCAGACCCAGATCGAAGCGATCACAAAGGAAGTTTTGAGAGAAATACTTGCCAACAGATAAGCAATAGCTCAAAAGCTTTAAAGATAAAAACACGTCAATACGAAATATACTAAATGGTTTTGAAAAAACGATTATGAAAGGGAGTAACTAAAATGGCACAGATCAAAGAAGCATTAGGAATGGTAGAAACTAAAGGACTGGTAGGATCCATCGAAGCAGCAGATGCTATGGTAAAAGCAGCTAACGTAAGACTTATCGGTAAGGTACACGTTGGTGGCGGACTCGTAACCGTTATGGTAAGAGGAGACGTAGGCGCTGTAAAGGCAGCAACAGAGGCAGGCGGAGCAGCAGCTGACAGAGTCGGCGAACTCCTTTCTGTACACGTAATTCCCAGACCGCATGACGAAGTTGAGTACATTCTCCCCACACTGGATACCACCTACAAATAAAAGGGGGACAACATGGCAGTAATCGCTAATACATCTCCGGAAGTGATGGAGATGGTGGAAAAGTCTGCGGCAAAGAGTTCAAAGAGACCCGCAGCGAGAACTTCAACAAAAGATAAAGATACAAAAAAACCTGAAACAGCTGAAACTAAGAAAGTCGAAAAAACAGACGAAAACGGAAAAGGAGAAACTAAAATGGCACAGATCAAAGAAGCATTAGGAATGGTAGAAACCAAGGGTCTTGTAGGATCCATCGAAGCAGCAGATGCTATGGTAAAAGCAGCTAACGTAAGACTTATCGGTAAGGTACACGTTGGTGGCGGACTCGTAACCGTTATGGTA
>CACYYH010000015.1 GCA_902778565.1 uncultured Eubacteriales bacterium | reverse complement strand
TCTGAGAAACATCTACAACTTCTTCGTTCTCTATGCAAATATGGACGAGATCGATCCCAGAACCTTCGAAGTGCCTTATGCAGAAAGACCTGAACTCGACAGATGGATCCTTTCCAAGTACAACCAGCTCATCAAGGACGTGACTGAGTACATGGACGAATACGATCACATGAAGACAGTAAGAGCCATCACCAACTTCGTTGCTGAAGATCTTTCCAACTGGTACATCAGAAGAGCCAGAAGAAGATTCTTTGCAGAAGATCTTACAGAGGATAAGAAGGCAGCATATGCCACAACCTACGAGGTACTTGTAGGCGTAGCCAAGCTCATCGCTCCCATCGCACCTTTCATCTCCGATGAGATCTACATCAACCTCACAGGAGAGGAAACAGTTCACGTTGCTTACATGCCCAAGGCAGATGAAAGCCTCATCGATAAGAACGTTGAGGAGAGAATGGACCTTGTAAGGACTCTGGTATCCCTGGGACGCGGTATCCGTGAGAAGGAGAGGATCAAGGTACGTCAGCCGCTGAACGAAGTTCTGGTGGACGGTAAATATGAGAGCATCATTTCAGACCTTACACCGCTGATCACCGAAGAGCTCAACGTGAAGAAGGTAGTATTCGAAAACGATCTTGATCAGTACATGAACTTCACCCTGAAGCCCAACTTCAGAGCTGCAGGCCCTGCACTGGGAAAGAACGTAAAGGCCTTCGGAGCATACATGGCCAAAGTTGATCCCAAGGAATTCATCACTGAGATCGAGAACAAGGGAAGCGTAGTAGTTGAACTCAATATGGAAGACTACACCATCACCAAGGACTTCCTCGACATCAGGATCGAAGCCAAGGAAGGCTTTGCTGTAGCGATGGAAAACAACGTATTCGCTATTCTCGACACCACTCTCGATCAGGATCTAATCGATGAAGGTCTTGCAAGAGAGCTCATCTCCAAGGTACAGCAGATGAGAAAGGCTGAGAATTTTGAAATGATGGACAATATCAACATCTATCTTAACTGCGATGACGACGTCAGAGCAGCCGTTGAAAAGCACATGGACTACATCAAGTCCGAGACATTGGCTCAGAACCTTGAGTTCTGCGACGCTGAGCTCGACCAGTACGATCTTAACGGTCATAAGTCCGGCATCAAAGTTTATAAGATATGATGTTTGAAAGAACTTAACTGTGGTATATAGTTTTCGTCAATAATAATTGATCAGGAGGAAAACATGGCAGAGATTACATTAACATCAGCAAATTTCGAAGAAGAAGTACTTAAATCTGACAAGCCCGTTCTGGTTGATTTCTGGGCAACATGGTGCGGCCCCTGCAAGATGGTAGGCCCCATCGTATCTCAGATCGCTGAAGAAAAAGCAGATACGCTTAAAGTAGGTAAGCTTAACGTAGATGATGAGATGGAGATCGCAAGACGCTATGGCATCATGGCTATCCCCACAATGATTCTTTTCAAGGACGGAGAGGAAGCCGCCAAGTTTACAGGTTTTGCTGACAAAGCAACCATCTTAAGCAAACTCGGCTTATAATTAAAGTACAAACTCAAGAAACATACTGCGTGCGCTGATGAGGCGCGCGCAGTTTTATTTGAGCAGACAGAGATTATGTGATATAATCTAAATAATAAATTACAAAAGGAGGTGTCATTATGGCAAAATTACTATACATGGGAAGAAACAGCTTCAGGATCATCGGCGCCAGGGGGACAGTTGTTTACGTTGATCCTTTTGCAGGAGACGACTATGACATCCCTGCAGACCTTATCCTGGTCACACACCAGCACCATGATCATAACATGATCGAAAAGGTGGCTAAGAAGAACGAATGCCTTATAATCCAGAACTACGAAGCTCTGGAAGGAGGCACGCATAATAACTTTGATTACAAGAGCATCTACGTTCAGGCTGTGGAGGCAAACAACAAGAACCATCCCAGAACAGAATGTGTAGGTTTTATAGTTACCATTGAAGGCATAGACATCTATTTTGCAGGAGATACTGATGAGACGGAAGAGATGAAGACCTTCCCTGAGAAGCATCTGGAGTATGCATTCCTTCCATGTGACGGATATTACAACATGGACTACAAGGAAGCTGCCCACTGCGCGAAGATCATCGGAGCTAAGCACAACATACCCGTGCATTCATCACCTGAAAAAGATTACAGCTTAAAGAACGCTCTGGCATTCGCGGCTATCGCGCCTGATGCAATGATAATCAAACCCGGTGACGAGATCGAACTGTAAAATGAACATACTGGATCTTGAATTCAAAGAACTGGAAAACTTTATAAAAGAGGCAGGGCAGCCCGGATTCCGGGCTTCTCAGCTATATGGCTGGATAGCCAAGGGAGTGACGGAGCCTGAAGACATGCGTAACGTACCCAAAGCCTTCTGGGAGACAGAAGGACTGAAGGAACTGAGGGCGGAACTTCCTGACGTGGTTACGACCCAACATTCAGAAGACGGTACGGTGAAGTGCCTCTTAAGGATGAAAGACGGATGCTCGGTGGAAGCTGTTTTCATGAAGTACAAGTACGGCAACTCCATCTGCATCTCATCCCAGGCAGGCTGCCGCATGGGATGCGCTTTCTGCGCATCGGGAATGAACGGACTTGAAAGGGATCTTACCCCGGGAGAGATGTACGGAGAGATCCTGGCAGTGGAGAAGGAGACCGGTGAAAAGATATCGCACATAGTTGTGATGGGTACCGGAGAGCCCTTTGATAACTACGAGAACCTGTCTAAGTTCATAAGGATCATAAACGACCCGAAGGGCAGAAACCTGGGCATGAGAAATATCACCGTCAGCACCTGCGGACTGGTGCCTGTGATCGAAAGATTCGGGGATGATTTTCCTCAGGTGAATCTGGCCATATCCCTTCATGCTGCCGACAGCAGAGAACGTTCAGAGATCATGCCCGTCAACAGGGCTTATCCTCTGGAGGAACTCATTGAAGCCTGCAGAAGGTATACCGAAAAGACCGGCAGAAGGATAACCTTTGAGTATACACTGATAAAAGACGTCAACGATGATAAAAAACATCTGGACAAGCTTTCAGATCTGCTTAAGGGCATGCTTTGCCACGTGAATCTCATACCTTTGAACGAGGTAAAGGAAAAGAGTTTCAGGTCGGGGACCAGGGAGAGAGCGCAGGAGTTCAGAGACGCTCTGGAAAACAGAGGCATACCTGCTACGGTAAGAAGAGAACTGGGCTCCGACATCGATGCTGCCTGCGGACAGCTGAGAGCAAAAAAATGACTTAAAAAAGGTCATTTCTTCGGTTGAAAATAAATCAGCCATATTGTATAATGATTTTACTAAATATTTAAATAGATTTTTGGAGGTACACTGCCATGGTTAAATTATTAATAGGACACAAAGGAGCAGGCAAGACTAAGAGAATGATCGAACTTGCAAACGAGTCCGTAGAACACGCTAAAGGAAGCATCATTTTTATCAACAAGAACCAGAGATTGATGTATGATCTCAAGTACCGCATCAGAGTAATCTGCATGGAGGACTATGAGCACATCACCAATTCTGATGAATATATCGGATTCCTGTATGGAATCATCAGTGCAGACCATGACATTGAAACTATTTTCATAGACAGCATTCTTAAGCATGCAGACGTTAAGCTCTCAAGCCTTCCCGAATTCATCGACAGACTCAAGGACATTTCCAAGAACTACGGCATGGATTTCGTAGTATCCCTGAGCGCTGAAAAGGACGAGATGATCGGCGTAAACTTTGAAGGATGCGAGATACTGAACTAATATGAACTATCAAGAGCGGTTATGCCGCTCTTTTGTTTTTTGACGGAGAAACTGATCATGAAAGATATAACGATAGAAGAATTAAGGAGCAAACTTGACGGGAGACCGGTAGGCGTAGTAGGAAAGCGCAAAGAATTTGCCGTTCTCATCCCTCTGATTGAGGAAGATGGAGAGGTGAAACTTCTTTTTGAGGTAAGGTCCAAGGATATCCGCCAGCCGGGGGACGTATGCTTCCCGGGAGGAAAGATAGAAGAGGGAGAATCTGAAACAGAGGCGGCTCTAAGAGAGATGGCTGAAGAGACCGGAGTCGGTCCGGAATACGTGGAAGTGCTGGGCCGCTTTGATTCAGTACTTGAGGTAAACCGTATCAGGATGCACACCGCTGTGGGACTTATGAAGGAAGGCTGGAGAGAGCAGCTGGATCCGGACGGGGAAGTGGCGGAGATATTCACCGTTCCTCTGAAATTCTTCAAGGAAACAGAGCCTGATTACTACAAGGGCAGGATAATCCAGGATACTGAAGGCTTCCCTTATGAGAAGCATGGCATAAACCCGGAGTACAAGTGGAGAGACGCCTGGCAGGACATTTTTTTCTGGCATTGGGAAGGTCATACCATATGGGGACTTACCGCAGCCATAGTACAGTGGATGACGGAAGTACTTCTGTAAAAATGTCATAAAAAATAACTTACAAAAATGTGATGGTTATGTGAAAAAAATTCTTTTATATCGTAGTGAAATGTATTATAATATCCCTTGTAAGTTAAAAAACTCGAAATAGGAGGAAAAAGATGAAAAAGTTATTAGCTTTACTCTTATGCCTTGCTATGGTATTCACCTTCGCAGCTTGCGGCGGCGGATCATCTGAAGGCGAAGGCGGAAGTGAACCGGCAGCAGTATCTTTCGACGATATCGACGACAACTGCGAATCCGCAGACGGAACATATCAGATCGCTATGGTTACTGACGTAGGTCAGTTAAAGGACGGATCCTTCAACCAGTTCACCTGGAACGGCGTTAAGATGTATGCTTATGAGAACGACAAGACTTATAAGTATTATCAGCCCGCTAACGGATCAGCTGCAACTGATGACGACAGAATCAAGGCCATGACCGACGCTTGCGAAGCAGGCGCAGAAGTTATCGTAACTCCCGGATTCTTACAGGCTACAGCTCTTGAAGCAGTTTGCCCTAAGTACCCTGAAGTTCAGTTCATCTTCATCGATGGATGGGACATGGGAGCTCCTAACTTACTCGGCGTTTCCTATCAGGAAGAGCAGGCTGGATATCTCGCAGGTTATGCAGCAGTTATGGAAGGCTACACCAAGCTCGGATTCTCCGGTGGCGGCGGCGGTTCCAACCCTGCATGTATCAGATACGGCTATGGATATGCTCAGGGTGCTAATGCAGCTGCAGAAGCTAAGGGCATAGACGTAGAAATGAGATACAGCTGGGAATACGGTTCATCCTTCTCAGCATCTGATGACCTTCAGGCTATGCTTGCAGGTTGGTTCAACGCAGGCACAGAAGTATGCTTCATGTGCGGCGGCACAATGTTCAACTCCGGCGCAGCTGCAGCTGAAGCTGCTGACGCTGCTATCATCGGTGTTGACGTTGACCAGTCCAACCAGTCTGACGCTGTAGTTACATCCGCTATGAAGGGTCTTGCACAGTCCGTAATCGTTTCCCTTGGAAACTTCTACAGCAACGGACTTCAGTCAGGATCACTCGTACTCGGAGCAGCTGACGATGCAGTAGGTCTTCCTGTTGACACATGGTCACTCCAGAACTGGACTGTAGACGAGTACAATGAACTCTTCGAAAAGATCAAGTCCGGCGAGATCGTTGTTGACAACAACAGTGATATGGCAGACCCCAGCAAAGCAGGTTTAGAGCACGTTACATTCGTGAAATAAGTAAAGCACTTCATGTTTTGAGTACATGACTTAAAGGGGGAATTCTATATTCCCCCTTTTTCAAAATAATTTTCTTTTTAAACAGTAAAGGTACAGGCATTATGTCAGAATATGTAATTGAAATGAACCACATCCGGAAAGAATTCCCGGGTATCGTGGCAAATGATGACATAACGCTCCAGCTGAAGAAGGGCGAGATACACGCTCTCTTAGGCGAGAACGGAGCAGGCAAGTCCACACTGATGAGCGTTCTCTTCGGGCTCTACCAGCCTGAGGCAGGCGAGATCAGAAAGGACGGCCAGGTCGTAAAGATCGACAACCCCAACGATGCGACTGCGCTGGGCATAGGAATGGTACACCAGCACTTCAAACTCATCGACGTGTTCACGGTTCTGGACAATATCATCCTCGGCGCGGAGACCACCGGAGCTTTGGGATTTTTGAAGAAGAAAGAGGCGAGAGAGAAGGTAATCGCTCTCTCAGAGAAGTACGGACTTAAGGTCGACGTTGATGCCAAGGTGGAGGATATCACCGTAGGTATGCAGCAGAGAGTCGAGATCCTGAAGATGCTTTACAGGGACAACGACATACTCATCTTCGACGAGCCTACCGCAGTTCTTACTCCTCAGGAAATCGATGAACTTATGGAAATTATGAGAGGATTCGCCAAAGAAGGTAAGTCCATCTTATTCATCACTCATAAATTGAACGAGATCATGGCGGTATCCGACAGAGTTACTGTACTTCGTAAAGGTAAATACGTGGGAACCGTAAACACCAAGGATACCAACAAGCAGGAACTGTCCAACATGATGGTAGGACGTCCGGTACAGCTTGAGATCCATAAGAAACCTGCAACCCCCGGCGAGACCATACTCAAGGTCGAGGGACTTACGGTTCCTTCCAAGATCCATAAGAACAACGCTGTAAACAACGTATCCTTCGAAGTACATGCAGGAGAGATACTTTGCATAGCAGGTATCGACGGAAACGGACAGACTGAGCTGGTTTACGGTCTTACAGGACTCGAGAAAGCTTCTGCCGGAAAGATCACTCTTCTGGGACAGGATATCTCCAATGCATCCATCAGAAAGCGTGCTCTGGCAGGCATGTCTCACATTCCTGAAGACAGACATAAACACGGTCTGGTACTGTCCTATACTCTGGAACAGAACATGGTGCTCCAGAAGTACAAAGAACCCAGATTCCAGAACCACGGCTTCATCAAATTTGACGAAGTAAGAAAATATTCCGAGAAGCTGATCAAGGACTTCGACGTACGTTCCGGACAGGGACCTATCACCGTAGCGCGTTCGATGTCCGGCGGTAATCAGCAGAAGGCCATCATCGCCCGTGAACTCGACAGAGACGAACCTCTTCTCGTAGCTGTACAGCCTACCAGAGGACTGGACGTCGGAGCTATCGAGCATATACACGCTCAGATAGTGAACGAAAGAGATCAGGGACATGGAGTTCTTCTGGTTTCACTGGAACTGGAAGAGGTAATGGGCCTTTCTGACAGGATCCTGGTAATCTATGAAGGAGAGATCGTGGGAGAGGTGGATCCCAAGAAGACCACTCCTGAAGAACTCGGACTTTACATGTCAGGCGCCAAGCGCCAGGAAAATATCGGAAAGGAGGTGGAGTAAATGCCTAGACTCGAACCCGGAACGGGAAAGACTAAATGGTACAGATCCGATGGGGCAGTTGCAGTTTACTCCGCATTGATCTCCATTCTGATAGGTATGGCCGTAGGAGCCATCATCGTAATCGTTGTAGGCTTGCTTAAATCCAACATTTCCCCTGCAGGTATCTGGGAAGGTATCAGACTGGTATTCCTGGGAGTATTCTCCACAGGAAGAAGCGGCTCGGAACTTTCATTCGGATTTAACGGCGTAAACCTGGGCAACATGCTGTTCAGAGCCACACCTCTCATCATGACAGGTCTTTCTGTAGCAGTTGCTTTCAAGACCGGACTCTTCAACATCGGAGCAGCAGGTCAGTTCCTCATGGGTACCATGGGAACCCTTTCAGTAGGCCTCTGGCTGGGCTGGGCCGGAGTTCCCACCTTCGTTGCATGGATCTGCGCATTCCTCGCAGGAGTCATCCTCGGAGGACTCTGGGGAGCTATCCCGGGACTTTTCAAAGCCTTCCTGAACATCAACGAGGTAATCACCTGTATCATGACCAACTGGATAGCCGCCAATCTGGTCACCTGGTGGTTTGATGCTCATGAGATCTTCAAGAACTCAGCAGAAGGCGGCAAGGTAGGATATATCATTCCTCTTAAGAACGTGGGCGTTGTAACACCCAAGATGTTCATGGACGTGCTCTTCAAAGGTTCACAGGCTAACGGCGGATTCTGGATAGCAGTAGTCATAGCCATCGCAATGTGGATCATGATGACAAAGACCACATTCGGTTATGAACTGAGAGCCTGCGGCGCTAACAGACACGCCGCAAAATATGCCGGTATCAACGACAAGAAGAACATCATACTTTCCATGGCCATCGCAGGATGCCTTGCAGCAGCAGGCGCATCACTCTACTATCTGTCAGGAAACACCGAGTTCTACTGGTCAACATATCAGAAACTCCCTGCAGAAGGATTCAACGGCATCCCCGTTGCGCTGCTTGCAGCCAACCATCCCATCGGAGTTATCTTCTCCGGAATATTCATGTCAATGCTGAACATTTCCGGTATCCAGCTGAAGTACCTGACAGCATATAATGAGTACATCTCTGATATCATCATCGCTGTAATCGTATATCTGTCCGCATTCTCAATGCTCTTCAAGACAGTTCTTTCAAAGAAGATCAGAAAGGGCACAGGCGGAAACGTAAACGCCGAACCTTCACCTATAGAGGTAAAGGCAGCTGAAGAAGCTGAGACGGAAAAGGTGAAAGTTCCCGGAGACTTTGAAGAAGAAGTCACTAAGGACTTCAAAGAATTGCTGGAGGAAACTCCCGATATTGTAAAGACTGAATCTGAGGAAGGAGGGCAAAAGTAATGGTATTCTTAATACAACAGACAATGCTTTATGCAGTTCCTCTCATGATCGTTGCTCTCGCAGGCGTATGCGCAGAGCGTTCAGGCGTTATCAACCTGGCTCTCGAAGGTATCATGATCTTCGGAGCATTTATGGGAGTTATATTCGTAAGAGTATTCCAGCAGGCCGGCTGGACTCAGGATCAGGGTCAGATCATAATGATCATTTCCTTGCTCCTCACCGGAATATGCGGAATAGCGTTCTCCATGCTTCTGGCATTCTCGGCCATCAACCTGAGAGCTGACCAGACCATCGGCGGTACCGCGCTTAACATGCTGGCACCCGCTATCGTAATGTTCTTCATTTACATGATCGTTCAGCAGAACACCATGGGCATGGCAGAAGGCGGAGCAGCAGGCTGGTTCATGATCAAGCCTCAGACCTTCGGACTTCCGAAAGGATACAGCTGGGGACCTATCATTGACTTATTCATCAATAAGGTTTACCTGACAACCTACATTTGCATAATCATATTCGTTATAGTATCCATCTTCCTGTACAAAACAAAGACAGGTCTCAGACTCAGGTCCTGCGGTGAAAACCCTCAGGCTGCTGACTCACTGGGTATCAACGTACACAAGATGAGATATTTGGGCGTAGGCTTATCCGGATTCCTTGCAGGCGTAGGCGGATTCACGTTCTCCATGACAACGGCGAACATGACATCCAACGGAGACGTTGCAGGCTATGGTTTCCTTGCTCTGGCAGTAATGATCTTCGGTAACTGGACACCGCTGAACATCGCATTCGGATCCATCCTCTTCGGTTTATTCAAATGTATCGCCGCCACATATTCCACGCTGGATATCAACGGCGACGGAGTATTCATGCTCAACGAACTGGGCATCAGCCCTTACGTATACAGAATGCTGCCTTACATCATCACCCTCGTAGTTCTTGCCTTCACATCAAAGAACTCCAGAGTACCTAAGGCAGAGGGAATACCTTACGATAAAGGGCAGCGTTAAGCAAGTGCTCTGGCTGCACTTGGTGCGCGTCACTTCATCTGACAACAAATCAAAGACGCTCTTCTCGGGCGGATCGTTAAGAAATTACGCGATCCGCTCGCCGATCGGAGCGCCTTTTTCTTTGGTCAGATATCGTTCCTTGCAAGAGTGCAGCCAGAGCATGCTTACGCTGACCTTTATGTAAGGTATTCCTAGTTATCGCTCCTCGCAAAAGGAAGAACAGATTATATCTCTGTCCCTTTAGTTGTAGGCAAGCTTAAGCTGCCCTTTATGTAAGGTATTCCTAGTCATCGCTTCTCGCAAAAGGAAGAACAGATTATATCTCTGTCCATTTAGTTGTAGGCAAGCTTTAGCTGCCCTTTATGTAGGGAATATTTGTTGTTCTGATCCTAGTAATGTTGCTTGATGCAGGATGGTGAATATGCTTTTGGCTTAGAATTGAGGGGCTGCTGTTTTAGGCCATAATTCTGTTTGATAATTGTGGCTCCAAACCGGGTGGGTGCTAATTATAAGCCATAAAATATATATTACTGATATGAAATTTATGGCATATAATGACCACCCTCTGGTTATAAGCCATAAAATGACACATTTTTTGTGGCTCAATTCAGTCATTTTTTCATTTTGAGCCATAAGCCTGAAGTTGCCACCGGGGCGAAATAATGATAAAATAAATTGTTAAGGAGAAAAAATGTTTTTACCGATCACCATGGGAGAAGTGAATAAGAGGGGCTGGGAGCAGGTGGACTTTGTCATTGTGACAGGGGATGCTTACTGTGACCATCATTCCTTTGGGACTGCCATTATCGGCAGGCTTCTGGAACGATACGGCTATCGCGTGGCGATCCTTCCGCAGCCTGACTATAAGTCGGCTGAGGATTTCAGGCGCTTTGGAAGACCCAGGCTGGGTTTCCTCATTAACTCCGGCGTCGTAGATTCCATGGTGAACAATTACTCTGTCTTTAAGCACAGAAGGCGTGTGGACGAATATTCCCCCGGCGGAAAGGCAGGCGCCAGGCCTGACAGGGCTCTTACGGTGTATGCGAACCGCGCCAGGGAGGCATATAAAGACGTTCCGATCATAATCGGCGGACTGGAGGCGTCTCTCAGGCGCATGGGTCACTATGACTACTGGTCTGACAAGGTCAGACGTTCGGTGCTTCTGGATTCAAAGGCGGATCTTTTGGTCTACGGCATGGGGGAGAAGACCATACTGGAGATCGCGGAGGCTTTGGAAGGCGGGATCGACGTTTCTCAGATCAGTTGGATCAGGGGCACGTGTTACAGGACAAATAAAAGCGGTCTGGAAAATCTGGCCGCGGATGACTGCATCAGGCTTCCGTCTTTTGAGGAGATTACTGAGTCGAAGAAGGCTTACGCTCACAGCTTCAAGCTCCAGCATGACAATATGGATTCCATAACCGCGAAGACTCTCATCGAGGAGTATCCCGGCAATTCATACATAGTTCAGAACCCGCCGCAGGCTCCCCTTGAGAGGGAGGAACTGGATGACATCTACGATCTTCCCTTTGAGAACGAGTGGCATCCATCATACGATGCTCTTGGGGGCATTCCGGCATTCAAGGAGATCAAGTTCTCGGTGGTAAGCTCCAGAGGATGCTTTGGAGGCTGCAGCTTCTGCGCCATCACTTATCATCAGGGCAGGCAAGTCAGGACCAGGTCCAGGGAGAGCATAGTCGGCGAATGCCGTGAGCTCACTAAAAAGAAGGACTTCAAGGGTTACATCCACGACGTGGGAGGCCCTACGGCCAACTTCAGATTTCCAGCCTGTGAGAAGCAGCTGAAGAAGGGAGTATGCAACCACAAGGACTGCCTCTATCCCGGCGTCTGCAAAGCCATGAAGGTGGATCACGAAGATTATCTGAAGCTGCTGCGTGAAGTGCGGAATCTGCCCGGAGTCAAGAAGGTCTTCATCCGGTCCGGCATCAGATACGACTATCTCATTGCGGATCCAAAGGCAGATCAGTTCATCGACGAACTGGTGAAGCATCACGTTTCGGGAACCCTGAAGGTGGCTCCTGAACATATCTCAGACAGGGTTCTTTACTATATGAGAAAGCCGGGGAAAGATGTTTTCCTGAACTTCGTGGATAAGTATAAGAAGGCCAACGAGCGGCTGGGACTGAAGCAGTACCTGATACCGTACCTGATTTCATCACATCCTGGATCCACTTTGGAGGATGCTGTGGAGCTGGCGCTTTTCCTTAAGGATTACGGATTTGTGCCCGATCAGGTGCAGGACTTTTATCCTACCCCCGGAACCATGGCCACCTGCATGTATTACACCGGTATCGACCCCATGACCATGAAGCCGGTATACGTGGCAAAGGACATGGAAGAGAAAAAGATGCAGCGCGCTCTAATGCATTACAATAAACCTGAAAACCGCGGAACGGTCATAAAAGCGCTGAAGAAGGCCGGCCGTGAGGATCTGATAAACGTATTACTCAGAGACAGCAAGGGAAAGAGGACGAGAAGATGAGTCTCTTAAAAAATTTCGGCAAGGTTATCACCGCCTGCAAAAAAGAATACCGCAAAAAACGCTACGGCGAATTTGAACTTCTGGAGGGCTACAGCGAAGGGTCCGTGCTTTGCTTCGGAGATAATGAGGATTTCATGAAGTATCTTTTGCAGAAGCAGGACATGAAAGGTAAGATCCAGCAGATATATATCGATCCGCCGTTCTTCTCAAAAGCCACTTACGACGCCACCGTTAAGGTGCAAAACGACGAGGGCGATGAGATCAAGATCAAAAAACGCGCCTATGAGGACATTTGGGAAGAGGGCATGGAAGAGTACCTTAAGATGATGGGCGTCCGCCTCATGTTGATGAAGGATCTTCTGGCAGAAACCGGCACCATCTGGGTGCATCTGGACTGGCACGGCGTGTATTACGTGAAGGTGCTGATGGACGAGATCTTCGGCGAAAAGAACTTCATCAACGAGATCGTCTGGACATATAAGTCAGGAGGATCCTCCAAGTCACACTTCGCCAGAAAGCACGATTCCATACTGGTATATGGAAAGAGCAAAAAATACTATATCGATATCCCTAAGGAAAAGTCGTATAACCGCGACTATAAGCCTTACAGATTCAAGGGCGTTGAAGAGTTCCAGGACGAGATAGGCTGGTACACCATGGTAAACATGAAGGACGTATGGTCCATCGACATGGTGGGCCGCACATCGAAGGAACGCACCGGATACGCCACGCAGAAACCTGAGGCCCTGATCGAAAGGATACTGGAAGCCGGATCAAAAGAAGGGGACCTGGTGGCGGATTTCTTCTGCGGATCGGCAACTCTTGCAGCTGTGGCGGAAAAAACCGGCAGGCGCTGGATATGCTCTGACAACAGCGGCGTGGCCATCGACAGCGCCAAAGCAAGGCTTGAAAATAAACAGATGAGTATGCTATAATACAATGCGTTGCGGCCCGGAAAAGGACCGCCGATATGTCCCATTAGCTCAACGGATAGAGTGCCGGATTCCGAATCCGTAGATAGGGGTTCGATTCCCCTATGGGATACCAACGAAATACTGCCCACCATTTGGCGGGCAGTATTTCGTTATTAACAATGGGAGGGGAATCGAACCCGGGGTCTTATCATTCGTGTTTTTGTGCATTTTATCGCTTTATTTGGATGAAATCTCAGCATTAACTATAAAAATACCGAATGAAAAAGACATAACATATTATAATGTTCGGTAGAATAGGAACGTTCGTATTTTTGCAATAAAAAATAATTGCTTTTTTGACAAAAAATCATTCCATTTAAAAGTTACTTTTGTTAAAATTATAATAGTTAAATATTGTATAAGTGGAAGTTTGGGCTTCAGCCCGGTTTCCGGCTGATTCGGGAGGAAAAATGAAGAAGATCGGTATCGTAATGGGATCTGACAGTGACCTTCAGGTAGCTAAGAAGGCAGTTGACATTTGTGAGGAATTCGGTGTTCCCTATGAGGTGCACGTATACTCCGCACACAGAACTCCGGAGGAGGCCAGAGACTTTACCGTAAACGCCAAAGCTAACGGATTCGGAGCTATCATCGCTCTTGCAGGCATGGCTGCTCATCTCGCAGGGGCCATCGCTGCCAACACTACGCTTCCCGTGGTGGGCGTTCCGGTAAGCTCCAATAATCTAGACGGCATGGATGCTCTTTTATCAACGGTCATGATGCCCACAGGTATTCCTGTGGCAACTGTGGCTATCAACGGTGCAGCCAATGCCGCTTTGCTTTGTATAGAGATGCTTGCTCTTTCTGACGATGAGCTTGCAGAGAAACTCGCTGCAAGACGCGCAGCAGACCACGCTAAGGTCCTGGAAAAGAATGCAAGGATCGAAGCGGAATTCAATCATTAATCAATTTTTCAAAATACAAAAAAGGAGAACACACAAATGGAAATGAAATTAGTTTACACCGGCAAAACCAAGAACGTATTTGAACTCGAGAACGGAAATTATCTCCTTAAATTCAAGGATGATGTAACCGGCAAGGACGGAGTCTTTGATCCCGGCGAGAACTCCATCGGACTTACCATCGAGGGAGTAGGCAACATCAACCTCAGAATGACTGATTACTTCTTCAAGAAGATCAACGAACAGGGCATCAAAACTCATTTCGTTTCCGTAAACCTCGACGATACAACCATGGAAGTTAAGCCTGCAAAGGTATTCGGTCACGGCCTTGAAGTTATCTGCAGACACAGAGCAGTAGGAAGCTTCATCAAGAGATACGGCGAATACATCGAGCCCGGCACACCGCTTCCCGCATACGTTGAAATGACCTTCAAGAACGATGAAAAGGGCGATCCCCTGGTAACAAAGGACGGCCTTGTAGTTCTCGGCATCATGACTGAAAAGCAGTATGATGACATCAAGGAAATGACCCAGAAGATCACTCAGATCGTTGCTGACGATCTTAAGGAAAAAGGACTTGACCTCTATGACATCAAGTTCGAATTCGGATATGACGCTAATGGTGACGTAATGCTCATCGACGAGATCGCATCCGGAAACATGAGAGTTTACAAGGACGGCGAATACATCCAGCCTCTTGAACTGAACGAACTCTTCTTTGCTTAATACTTTATAACAGAAATAACGGCGCCGATTGCTCTGCCTGAAGTTTTCCATCAGGCAGAGCCAGCGCCTCGCTTTTACTTTAATAGACTCAGGAGGAAACCCCATGGGTGGATTTTTTGGAGTAGTATCAAAATATGACGCGCTTTCCGACGTTTTCTTCGGAACTGACTATCATTCACATCTCGGCACCAGAAGAGGCGGACTTGCGGCTTATGATGGCAGCGGCAAGGGCCTGCAGCGCGAGATCCATAATATTGAGAACTCCCCATTCAGAACTAAATTTGAAAACATTTTCCACGAGATGAAGGGAAATGCCGTTATCGGCGCCATCTCTGATTCAGACCCGCAGCCGCTTCTCATCCGCGGAGGCTTCGGACCTTATGCCATTGCATCTGTAGGACTGATCCAGAATGAGCAGGAACTCATCGACGAGTATCTTTTGAGATTCGGCGGTCATTTCAATGCCATGACAGGAGGCAAGGTAAACTCTACGGAACTTGTGGCTTCCCTCATCAACGAGAAAGACAATATGAAGGACGGCATAGCATTCGCTCAAGACAAAATCAAGGGCACTATGTCCATCCTTGTGCTGGGCGGTAACGGTAAGCTCTATGCTGCCAGAGATAAACTGGGCAGACTCCCGGTGCTCATCGGCAGGAATGAAGACGGATTCTGTGTCAGCTTCGAATCCTTTGCTTACAAAAAACTGGGATACGAGGACTACAAAGAACTGGGCCCCGGCGAGATCGTGGAGATCACAGCCGACAGGCTGAAGGTCCTTAAGAAACCCGGCAAAGAGATGCGCATCTGCGCCTTCCTCTGGTCATACTACGGCTATCCCAACTCGAATTACGAGGGCGTAAACGTAGAACAGATGAGATATAAAAACGGCGAGATCATGGCAAGAGACGACATGGAGCGCGGCATCGTTGAAAGACTGGATGCAGTCTGCGGTGTGCCTGATTCCGGAACTCCTCATGCCATTGGATTCTCAAACGAGTCCCATCTGCCTTTCACCAGACCTTTTATAAAATATACTCCCACCTGGCCCAGAAGTTTCATGCCTGCAAACCAGAGCGAAAGAAACAAAGTCGCCAGAATGAAGCAGATACCCGTGCCTGAACTGATAGACGGCAAGAGCCTGCTCTTCGTGGATGATTCCATCGTCCGCGGCACTCAGCTTAAGGAAACCGTTGATTTCCTCTATGACAACGGCGCAAAGGAAGTTCACATGAGATCCGCTTGCCCGCCCATCATGTACGGCTGCAAATATCTCAACTTCTCATCTTCAAAGAATGAGATGGAGCTTCTGGCAAGACGCATCATAGTTGAGCTGGAAGGCCAGGCCGGCCTGGATCATATTGACGAGTACAGCGATGGAAAGACTGAGCGTGGCAGAAAGCTCAGAGAAACTATCTGCGAGAAATTCAACTTCGATTCACTTGAATTCCAGTCACTGGAAGGTGTGCTTGAAGCCATAGGAATAGATCCCTGCAAGCTCTGCACCTACTGCTGGAACGGCAAAGAATAAATCAAATAGTTTGTGATTTGGAGGCGCTTGCGCTTAGTCCTCGCGCAGCGGTTCTAAGCTCTGACCTCGCAGCAGGACAGGGCGATCACAGGTGCTCCGCACCGCTTCAGGCATGCAAGAACAGCTGTGATCACAAACAAGTTTGCTCACATCCGTTCTTGCACACCTGGCCTGCTTGTGGCAGGCATGATCGCCCAGCCATATAAGCTGCTTGTCAGTCGCCAAGAACCGGCGCTGCGGAAAACTCCAAATCACAAATATTTGATATTATATAGTTGTTAATAGGTATCTGCTGACGCAGATTGATTTATGGAAAGGTAACTGATATGAACGAGAAGTCAAGATCTGAAAGTTATGCAGCCAGCGGCGTGGATATCACCGCCGGATACAAGGCTGTTGAACTCATGAAGAAGCACGTAGCCCGTACAATGCTGGAGGGACACTCCCTGGACATCGGCGGCTTCGGAGGTCTTTTTGAACTCGATATCACCGATATGCCTCATCCGGTCCTTGTAAGCGGAACAGACGGAGTAGGCACCAAACTTAAACTGGCATTTCTGATGGATAAGCATGATACAGTAGGCATCGACTGCGTTGCAATGTGCGTAAACGACGTGCTTTGCGTAGGAGCCAAGCCACTGTTTTTCCTTGACTATATAGCATGCGGCAAGAACTATCCCGAAAAGATCGCTCAGATCGTTTCAGGTGTTGCTGAGGGCTGTGTTCAGTCCGGCGCCGAGCTTATCGGTGGAGAGACCGCAGAGATGCCTGGATTCTATCCTGTGGATGAGTACGACCTGGCAGGTTTCACAGTAGGAGCCGTAGAAAAGTCCAAAGTACTGGACAAGAATAAGATGGAAGAGGGGGACGCAGTCATCGCACTTCCTTCATCCGGAGTTCACTCCAACGGATTCTCTCTGGTAAGAAAGGTCTTCGACGTTGAGAACGCTGACCTTAAAGCACCTGTCGAGGCTCTGGGCGGTAAGTCTCTCGGCGAGACTCTCCTTACACCTACTAAGATCTACGTGAAGCCCATGCTCAAGCTCATGGAAGAAGTGGACGTAAGAGCAGTGTCCCACATCACCGGCGGCGGCTTCTACGAAAACATTCCCAGAAGCATTCCCGACGGCTTCCAGGCAAGGATAGATAAATCATCTCTCCGCATCCTCCCCATATTCGACCTCATCATGAAGACCGGAAACATTCCTGAAAGAGATATGTTCAACACTTTCAACATGGGAGTCGGCATGAGCGTGGTGGTTCCCGCAGCCCAGGCAGGAAAGGCTCTGGAGATCCTTAAGGCCAACGGCGAGGACGCATACATCATGGGCGAGATCGCCAGGACAGATACAGACGATAAGGTAGTATTGCTTTAGGAGTCATCTATGAAAAAGACAAACATCGCGGTTTTGGTTTCCGGAGGCGGCACCAACCTTCAGGCTCTCATAGACGCTGAGAAGGCAGGCATCATCAGATCCGGATCCATAAAGCTGGTGGTATCCAACAACAAGGATGCCTACGCTCTTACCCGCGCAAAAAATAACAGCATCGATACGAGAGTGGTATTAAGACGTGACTATGAAAACAGCCATGATTTTGAGGCCGCTCTTATCGGCGTTTTAAAAGAAGCAGATATCGATATGATAGTCCTGGCCGGTTTTATGTCCATACTGAGCCCGGACTTCATAACAGAGTTCCGTGACCGTATGATAAACGTGCATCCTTCTTTGATCCCGTCATTTTGCGGCAAAGGCTTTTACGGACTCCACGTCCATGAGGCCGCTCTTGAATACGGAGTAAAGGTCACCGGCGCCACGGTACACTTCGTGAACGAGATACCCGACGGCGGAAAGATCATCCTGCAGAAGGCTGTGGAAGTTCAGGAAGGCGATACTCCGGAAGTGCTTCAGCGCCGAGTTATGGAACAGGCCGAGTGGATAATTTTACCTCAGGCAACAGAGATGGTAGCGGCTCAGCTTGCAGAAAGGAAATAGGTATGAGCATTTACGATAAGAGAAAAATGGGCGAGATCCTGACCGGTAACGATTATCAGGGCAGGGGCATAGTAATAGGCACCACTCCCGACGGTAAGTACGCAGCCATAGCATACTTCATCATGGGCAGGAGCGAGAATTCAAGAAACCGCGTTTTCAGTGAGGAAGGCGATGACGTTATCATCTATCCTTACGACGAAGACAAAGTTGAGGATCCTTCACTTATAATCTATGCGCCGGTAAGGACCATAGATAACAAACTGATCGTTACAAACGGAGACCAGACTGATACCGTGCGTGATTTTGTAAAAGAGGGCAAGTCCTTCAAGGAAGCGCTGGAGACCAGATGCTTTGAACCGGACGGACCTAACTGGACACCCAGGATCAGCGGCATGCTGACCTTTGGGGGAGAAGACGGACAAAGCTGCGCCTGCGGAGCTGCACCATGCAACTGCGGACCTTTCAGCTATGAGATGAGCATTCTGAAGAGTGTTGATGAGATCGGTTTGGACTGTGCAAGATATACCTGGTCCTATCCTTCAGTAAAGGGTCTCGGCCATTTCATCCACACATATCAGGAAAACGGAAATCCGCTTCCCACGTTCCAGGGTGAGCCCAGACGTGTGGACATTCCTGATGATCCGGATGAGTTCCTCATGGATATCTGGAACAACCTGAACGAGGATAACAGGATCTCCATCTATGTGAGATATACTGATCTTGAGACCGGCGAATATGAAGCCGCCATGATCAACAAAAATTGCGACTGAAGATTTAGAGGAGAGGAAAAAACATGAAAGAATATCCTTTGAAATACGGATGCAATCCCAACCAGTTTCCCGCCAGAGTATACATGGCCGACGGACAGGAACTTCCTTTTGAAATCCTGAACGGCAGGGCAGGATACATCAATTTGCTGGACGCTCTGAACAGCTGGCAGCTGGTTAAGGAACTTAAAGAAGCCCTTGATATGCCTGCAGCCACGTCCTTCAAACACGTGAGCCCCACCTCTGCCGCTGTCGGCAAGCCAATGACTGAAAAGCAGAAGAAGGCTTTCTTTGTGGATGATATCGAGGGGCTGGACGATTCTCCTATAGCAACGGCCTATGCCAGAGCCAGAGGAACCGACAGAATGAGCTCTTTCGGCGACTGGATCGCGCTTTCAGACAAGTGTGACGTTACCTGCGCAAAGCTGATCCAGAGAGAAGTATCTGACGGCATCATCGCTCCGGACTTCGACCCTGAGGCGCTGGAGATCCTCAAGTCAAAGAAAAAGGGAAATTACACAATAGTCAAGATAGATCCTGCATATGAATGTGCGCCCCTTGAGACCAAACAGGTCTTCGGTGTGACATTTGAGCAGGGACATAATAATTTCAAGATAAACAGAGAGCTTCTGGAAAAGGTGGTAACTGAGAACAAGGAACTGCCGGAGGAAGCTAAACGCGATATGATAATCGCGCTGATCACACTTAAGTACACCCAGTCCAACTCGGTATGCTTTGCAGAAGACGGACAGGCCATCGGCGTAGGAGCCGGACAGCAGTCCAGGATCCACTGCACCAGACTTGCAGGAGAGAAGGCTGACAAGTGGCACTTAAGACAGCATGACAAAGTCCTGAACCTGCCTTTCAAAGAAGATGTACGCCGTCCCGACAGAGATAACACCATCGACATCTATCTTTCAGAGGACTATGAGGACGTTATCGGAGACGGCAACTGGGAAGCAGTATTCACTGAAAAGCCTGAGCCCTTCACCAGAAAAGAGCAGAGAGCATACCTCGAGAGCCTCTCAGGAGTTGCTCTTGGATCTGACGCTTTCTTCCCCTTCGGAGACAACATCGAACGCGCCCACAAGAGCGGCGTGACCTACGTTGCTCAGCCCGGCGGTTCCGTAAGAGACGACAACGTCATTGAGACATGCAATAAATACAATATGGTCATGTCCTTTACAGGCATGAGACTTTTCCATCACTGAAGACCGGCCGCAAAGCATATGCGGCGGAACGGAGTATTTTATGAAGATTTTAGTAGTAGGCGGAGGCGGAAGAGAACACGCCATTATAAAAGCCCTTAAAAAGAGCCCCATGTGCGGTGAAATATTCTGCGCACCCGGAAACGGCGGTATCGCAGCAGATGCCACCTGTGTAAACATAGGCGCAAAAGATATCGAAGCCATCAGAGATTTTGCGGTTAAGGAGAGCATCGACTTCTGTGTCGTAGCTCCCGACGATCCTCTGGTTATGGGCGCTGTGGATCTTTTGAAGGAGGCCGGAATCAAGACCTTCGGACCTGATAAGAAAGCTGCCATCATCGAAGGCAGTAAGGCTTTCTCAAAGGATCTGATGAAGAAATACGGCATTCCAACAGCGGCTTATGAGACCTTCACTGACATGGAAGAGGCTCTTAAGTATGTGGAGACCTGTGATATTCCTATCGTAGTCAAGGCTGACGGTCTGGCTCTCGGAAAAGGCGTTCTGATCTGCGAGACCAGAGAGGATGCCCTTAAGGCAGTCCGTACCATGATGGAGGACAAGGCTTTCGGAGCAAGCGGCGACAAGATCGTCATCGAAGAATTCCTTACAGGACCTGAAGTTTCAGTTCTGAGCTTCACCGACGGAAAGACCGTAGTACCCATGGTATCCTCCATGGACCACAAGAGAGCTCATGACGGAGACAAGGGACTGAACACCGGCGGCATGGGAACCGTGGCACCGAACCCTTACTATACGAAAGAAGTGGCTGAAGAGTGCATGAAGAGCATCTTCCTTCCCACCATAGACGCCATGAACAAAGAAGGAAGGACCTTTACAGGCTGCCTTTACTTCGGTCTGATGATCACTCCCAAGGGACCCAAGGTCATCGAATATAACTGCAGGTTCGGCGATCCCGAGACTCAGGTTGTGCTGCCGCTTCTTGAATCCGATCTTCTTGATATCATGCTTAAGATCTACGACGGCAAGCTGGATGAGGCTGAAGTGAAGTTCGCAGATAAACACGCATGCTGCGTGGTAGTGGCATCCGACGGATATCCTGAGAAGTACGAAAAGGGATTTGAGATCACTATGCCCGCTGATAAGAACATCTACGTGGCAGGAGCTAAGCTTTCGGAGGATGGGAAGCTCCTCACCAACGGCGGCCGTGTTCTCGGCGTGACTGAGACCGGCGACAACCTTAAGGAAGCCATAGAAAAGGCTTACGAGACAGTTAAGACCGTAAACTTTGCAAATGCATATTACAGAAAAGACATCGGCAAACGCGCACTGGAAGCAGTTAAATAACCATAAAGAAAGGTGAAAGATATGGTTTACAGAATATATGTGGAAAAGAAAGCAGGACTCGATAATGAAGCCAGAGCCCTTCTGAATGACCTGAGAGAACTTCTTGGGATAAAGGGCCTTGAAAAGGTGAGACTGCTCAACAGATATGACTGCGAGGGAATTGATGAGGAACTCTTTGATTACGCTGTCAACACCGTATTCAGCGAGCCTCAGCTGGACAATACCATGGAAGACGTACCAGAGGGCGACTATGTTTTTGCTGTAGAGTATCTTCCCGGGCAGTTCGATCAGAGAGCTGCATCCGCGTCGGAATGCATCCAGCTGATCTCCAAGGGCGAGAGACCTCTCATCAGATCCGCAAAGGTCTATGTGCTTACAGGCACACTCACTGATGAAGAACTGGAAGCAGCCAAAAAGTACGTTATCAACCCCGTGGAAGCCAGAGAGGCGGCCATGGAGCTTCCTGAAACTCTGGAGATCAAGTATGAGATCCCCACGGAAGTGGACTTTATCGAGAACTTCAGGTTCAAGAGCGATGAAGAACTTCAGGATCTCATCGACGAACTGGGCCTTGCCATGGACCTGGGAGATCTTATCTACTGCAGGGAATACTTCCTTTCAGAGAGAAGAGAGCCCACCATCACTGAGATCAGGATGATCGATACATACTGGTCCGACCACTGCAGACATACGACATTCAATACGATAATCGATAAGGTGACCTTTGAGGATGATTTCCTTCAGGAAGCCTACGACAGATACATCGCCACCAGAGAAGAACTGAACCGCACAAAGCCCGTGAGCCTCATGGATATCGGCACGCTTGCCGCCAAGGCGCTGAAGGCAAAAGGTCTCATGGACAAACTCGATGAGAGCGAGGAGATCAACGCCTGCACCATCAAGATGAAGGTGGATATAGTCGGAGAGGACGAGCCTGAAGACTGGCTGCTCCTTTTCAAGAATGAAACACATAACCATCCTACAGAGATCGAACCTTTCGGAGGCGCTGCAACATGCATCGGCGGAGCCATCCGCGACCCTCTGTCAGGAAGATCATACGTATACGGCGCAATGAGAGTTACCGGAGCAGGAGATCCGCTTAAACCGGTATCCGAGACAATACCCGGCAAGCTTCCTCAAAGAAAGCTGGTTACCACTGCAGCTGCAGGCTACAGTTCCTACGGAAACCAGATCGGCCTTGCCACCGGACAGGTAGATGAGATCTATCATCCGGGATACGTTGCGAAGCGTATGGAAGTAGGCGCTGTTATAGCAGCAGCTCCTGCAGAAAACGTTATCAGAGAGACACCTGAGGCAGGTGATCTTGTTATCCTTTTAGGAGGTAAGACCGGACGCGACGGCTGCGGCGGAGCTACCGGATCTTCCAAATCACATAACGTAGAATCACTGGAATCCTGCGGCGCAGAGGTCCAGAAGGGCAACGCGCCAGAGGAGAGAAAACTCCAGAGACTGTTCAGAAATCCTGAAGCATCCCGCATGATCATCCGCTGCAACGACTTCGGCGCCGGCGGAGTATCGGTAGCCATCGGAGAACTGGCTGACGGCCTTGATATCGATCTGAATAAAGTACCCAAGAAGTACGAAGGACTTGACGGTACCGAACTGGCCATCTCCGAATCCCAGGAGAGAATGGCGGTTGTAGTAAGGAGCAAGGATGCACAGGCCTTCATGAAGCTGGCTGAAGCAGAGAATCTTGAGGCAACTGTCGTTGCTGAAGTCACAGATACCAACCGTCTTGTCCAGGTATGGAATGAAAAGGAAATCGTTGACATCTCCAGAGACTTCCTTAACTCCAACGGAGCTGAGAAGCATATCACAGCAGAAGTTCCCAAGGCAGGACCTTTTGCAAAGGAGATCGGACCTGACTTTGCAGAAAACTTCAAGGCCATGGCAGGCGATCTCAACGTATGCTCCAAGAGGGGCCTCAGCGAGAGATTCGATTCCACCATCGGCGCAGGAACCGTGCTCATGCCTTTCGGAGGCAAGTACCAGAGAACACCTATTCAGGCCATGGTGAACAAGATCTCCGTGGAGGAAAAGGATACCAGGACCGTAAGCTTTATGTCCTACGGATACAATCCGTATATCACAGAGAAATCACCTTATCACGGCGCATATCTCGCAGTAGTGGAATCCATTTCCAAACTCGTGGCTTCAGGTGCTGAGTTCAAGGACGTATATCTTTCCTTCCAGGAATACTTTGAGAAACTGGGCAAGGATCCTGAGAAGTGGGGAGTTCCTCTTGCAGCTGTGCTGGGAGCATTTGACGCCCAGATGGATATGGGAGCTGCAGCTATCGGAGGAAAAGACTCCATGTCCGGAACCTTCGAAGACATCCATGTACCGCCTACGCTCATATCCTTTGCTGTGACCACCGGAGACGTGGATCAGGTAATAACTCCTGAGTTCAAGCTTCCTCACAGACTTGTGGTCATGGTAAAGCCTGAACTTGACGAAAAGGGACTGCCGACCGGCGGCGTTATGAAGAAGATCTTTGATGCTGTTTACGACGTATCCAAGAGAGGCCTTGCAAATGCCATCTACACTCCCGGTTACGGCGGAGCTGCAGAAGCAGTTCTCAAGATGGCCATGGGCAACATGATCGGTTTCAAGTTCAACAGAAACCTTTCCATGGAGGACATCTTCGGATATAACTACGGAAGCTTCATCATCGAAGTTTCAAGAGGCGAGGAGAAGGTAGTTAAGGAACTCTTAAGAACAGACGGAGCTACCTGCATCACCCTGGGCGAGACAACAGAAGAAAAACACATCGCATTTGAGGATACAAATCTTGATCTCGATGAACTTCTGGCTATATATGAAGGTAAGCTGGAGTCCGTATATCCCTGCAATATAGAGCAGGGCGGCGAAGAGCCTCACAACGTAAACTTTGAACCCGAAAGGAAGTTCGAGTACGAAGCATATATCAAGAACTCCAGACCTAAGGTACTTATCCCTGTATTCCCGGGAACAAACTGCGAATACGATACAGCCAAGGCTTTCAGAGAAGCAGGAGCTGAACCGGAGATCTTCGTTATAAATAACCTGACTTCCGCCAAGGTAGCCAAGTCCGTAGAAGACTTTGCTGCAAAGATCAATAAGAGCCAGATGATCTTCGTACCCGGCGGTTTCTCCGGCGGAGACGAACCCGACGGTTCCGGCAAGTTCATCACAGCCTTCTTCAGGAACCCTGAGATCAAGGATGCAGTTACAGAACTTCTGGAAGAAAAGGACGGCCTCATGGCGGGTATCTGCAACGGCTTCCAGGCTCTGATCAAGCTGGGACTCCTTGAATTCGGCAAGATCGTGGATACTGACTCCGAGTGCGCGACACTTACCTTCAACAAGATCGCACGCCACCAGTCAAAGATCGTCAACGTCCGCGTAGCTTCAGTGAAGTCACCGTGGCTCACAGCCTGCAAGGTTGGAGACGTATATCAGGTGCCTATCTCACACGGTGAAGGCAGATTCATGGCTCCTGCCGAAGTCCTCAAAACACTTGAGAGCAGAGGACAGATCATGACTCAGTACGTAGACTTCGACGGAAACGCCACCAACGATATCCAGTTCAATCCCAACGGATCAGACATGGCTATCGAGGGACTCATCTCACCTGAAGGAAGAGTCATCGGCAAGATGGGACACTCCGAGAGAAGAGGCTACGGCCTTTATAAGAACGTGCCCGGCAACTTCGACATGAAGCTGTTCGAGAGCGCAGTAAAATACTTCAAATAACTGATCATAAGACCCGGATGGCAGCATCCAGGTCTTTTTGTTTTGTCTTAAAGCATGACACGGACATCATAAATTTCTGTTGATATGTCCGGTAATTATGATACAATTACTGGAGAAAGAGGTGACATCATGAAGTACTCGGAAATTTTAAAAAACCCTGAAATCATCGAATATTATGAAAAAGGCAACCAGATCCTCGGCAAACTGGGATATACAGATCACTCGACGACCCATACCAGACTGGTCGCAGAGAGAGCTGCCAAGATACTGGACGCCTTCGGCTACGGCGAGCATGAGCAGGAACTGGCCAAGGTCGCAGGTTTCATGCACGATATAGGAAACGCCATCAACCGCAGACACCACGCAGAATACGGCGCCATCATCGCCAATGAGATCCTGAGAGATACGGACTGCGACATGAAGGACAGGGTACAGATCGTTTCAACCATAGCAAATCATGACGAGTCCACCGGCGTTGCTGCCGATCCCATAACCGCCGCCATAATAATCGCCGATAAGACAGACGTGCGCCGCAACCGTGTACGCGAGCGCAAAAAATCCGCTTTCGATATCCACGACAGAGTAAACTACGCCGTTACGTCCACAGAACTAATTTGTGACGATGACAATGACAAGATCACGCTGGTTCTGACCATAGATGAAGAAATATGCACCATGTATGATTACTTTGAGATCTTCCTTTCGAGGATGATGATGTGCTCCAGAGCAGCAGAAGTTCTGGATGCCAAGTTCGAGCTCATAGTCAACGACCAGAAAGTACTTTGATATGAAAGCAGACCTCGCGAAAATCCTTGAAAATAATAAAATAATGATCATAGACGGCTCCATGTCCACACCGCTTGAGAGGATGGGAGCCGATCTTAACGATACCCTCTGGACTGCAAAAGTCCTTCAAGAGCAACCGGAACTCATAAAGAAGGTCCATACGGACTACTTCAGAGCAGGGGCGGACTGCGGAATCACCGCCAGCTATCAGGCTACAATTCCGGGACTCATGGCTAAAGGTATGTCAGAGTCTGAAGCTGAAGACATCATCGCAAGCTCTGTAAGAGTTTTTCTGGAAGCGAGAGATGAGTGGTGGAAGGCTGAAGGAGAGAAGGAAGGCCGCGAATATCCGCTGTGTCTGGCAAGCGCAGGCCCTTACGGAGCGTTCCTGGCCGACGGTTCTGAGTACAGGGGGAACTATAAGATCAGTGATGAGGAACTTAAAGACTTCCACGGGCGCCGCATGGAGATCCTGAAAGATACTGGAGCGGACATGTTCCTCATAGAGACCATCCCCTCAAAACGTGAGGCACTGGTATGCGCAGTCCTTGCGGAAGAACTGGGCTTAGATTATTGGGTGAGCTTCTCTTGTCTTAGCGGCACTAAGATCTGCGAAGGCGATCCGGTAAGAGAATGCGTAAAGGAACTGGTCAAAGATCGTCCGCATCTTAAGATGGTCGGTGTGAACTGCACTGATCCCAGGTTCATAGTTTCGCTTATCGAAGAGATAAAAGCCGGACTTCGTGAAGCCGATAAGGATCTTCCTATCGGAGTGTATCCCAACAGCGGTGAGAAGTACGATCCCGGCACCAAGACCTGGACCAGAGCAGGAGAGGGCATGGCCTTCGGTGCCTATGCCTATGAATACATGAAAGCCGGAGCAAAGGCCGTAGGAGGCTGCTGCACTACAGTGGACAGCCACATAAAGCAGATTGCGGATGCCAGAGACAGATATCTTCAGGACATGTATAAATAATGTTTTTTATAAAAACAGTTACTTTTCTCTTGATATTTTTGAGAAGGTATATTAATATAATTACGGTACTTTAATACGGTCCGGAGAGGCCGAAAAGGACAGATATATTGAGAACGCCCGGTAAGGGAAGTTCTGTATGCGTATGTTCACGGCTCTCCAGAAATGGAGAGCCGTTTTTTGAAGATAAGAGGAAGGGTAAGAGTCGTATGACAGCTTTGCTTAAAAACTCATTCAAGGATATGGACAGAGTCAGAAGCTTTGTCACCGAAGAAGAATTCAAGAGATTGGAAGCCGGTATTTTTGCCGGTAAATATATTGTAGTCCCGTCTTTCGTTGATGTGCACGTGCATTTCAGAGAGCCGGGATTTTTTTATAAGGAATCCATACTGACAGGATCAACTGCTGCAGCGCATGCAGGATACTCACACGTGATGCCCATGCCGAACCTGAACCCTGTTCCTGACAGCAAAGAACACCTTAAGGAGGAACTGGACATCATCGAAAGAGACGCTGTCATAAACGTGATCCCTTATGGCTCCATAACAGTGGGAGAAAAGGGCAAAGAACTTGCGGACCTGGAAGGCATGGCGCCTGACGTCTGCGCTTTCTCCGATGACGGCGTCGGCCTCAATGACCCTGAACTCATGAAGGAAGCCATGAGGCGCGCCAAGGCTCTGGGCAAGCTGGTGGTAGCCCATTGCGAAGATCTGGAACTCCGGGCAGGAGGATACATACACGACGGTAAATACGCCAGGCTGAACGGCCATAAGGGCATCTGTTCTGAATCTGAATGGAAACCCATCGAAAGAGACCTGAAACTGGCTGAGGAGACAGGAGCAGGCTATCACGTATGCCACATCTCCACCAAGGAGAGCGTTCAGGTGATCCGTGAAGCCAAAGCCCGGGGAGTAAACGTCACCTGCGAGACAGCGCCTCATTATCTTGTGCTTAACGATATGTGCCTGAGAGAAGACGGCAGATACAAGATGAATCCGCCCATCAGATCCGAAGAGGACAGGCTGGCCCTGATAGAAGGTCTTAAGGACGGCACCATTGACTGCATCGCCACAGACCATGCTCCTCACAGTGCTGAAGAAAAGTCAAGAGGCTTAAAGGACAGCGCCATGGGTATAGTCGGACTGGAAACTGCTTTTCCCGTGATCTATTCATGCCTTGTCATGGAAGGGATCATCGGTCTGGACAAAGTGGTGGAACTCATGAGCGTGAACCCCAGAAAGCGTTTCGGACTGGAGCCTGCGGATGAGACAAAGGATTTTGCAGTCTGGGAACTTGAAGAAGAATACGCCATCGACCCTGAGAAGTTCCTTACCAAAGGAAGAGCAACGCCTTTCGATGACTGGAAAGTGCAGGGAAGATGCGTGCTGAACGTAGTAAACGATAAAGTTGTCTGGAAGGACGAAATATTATGAAAGAAGTAATCTTCAGAATAGAATCAAACGTACAGATAGCAAAGAACACATACGAGATGGATCTGGTGGGAGATACAAGTGAGATCACCCGCCCGGGACAGTTCGTCAATATCAAGCTGGAAGGTTTCTTCCTGAGAAGACCTATATCGGTCTGCCACTATGAAGAAGGAAGGATGACACTGATCTACAAGGCGGTGGGAGAGGGAACTGAACTTATGGCAGGTCTTGCTCCCGGCACCAGACTCAACGTTTTGACAGGCCTGGGAAACGGCTTCGATATCAGCCTTGCAGGAGAACATCCGGTGCTCATCGGAGGCGGCGCGGGTATCCCGCCCATGTATGCCCTCTGTGAGGCTCTGAAAGGCGTTCTGAGCCCCGAAAACATCAAAGTGGTATTGGGTTTCAATACTGCTGATGAGGTGTTCTTTTTGAGAGAATTCGAGAGGCTGGGAGCAGACGTCAGAGTGGCCACGGCCGACGGTTCCATGGGAAGGACCGGCTTCGTCACAGACGTGCTCAAAGACCTTGATTACACATACTTCTTTACATGCGGACCCATGCCTATGTTCAAAGCCATAGAGAAGATCGCGCTGACCTCCGGCCAGTACAGCTTCGAGGAAAGAATGGGCTGCGGATTCGGAGCCTGCATGGGATGCAGCATGATGATGGCAGACGGCTCATACAAGAGAGTCTGCAAGGAAGGACCGGTATTCAGAAGGGAGGAGATCCTATGGAAATAATTAAGGGCGGCATGGTCTGCGGACCTGAGGGATGCATGATCC
>CACYYH010000014.1 GCA_902778565.1 uncultured Eubacteriales bacterium | reverse complement strand
ATCAGGCTCTTGATCTCCTCGATCAACTCCGGTCTGTCCACTTTTTCTTTCTCTTGAGTCATTTCGAACATGTCGATCTGTTCAGTCATCCTGTTCACCTTAAATACCTATGCTAGTAATAAAATGACAATATATAAGTTCGTCTCCATCGCAGACAATAGTGAAATGGCAATATATATCAGCTGCGATTTTCCGCAGCGCCGGTACTTAGCGACCGGCAAGCAGCATGTCCGATCCGCACCGCCAAGGGCGGTTGCCGGTATGCAGATATGTCAGTGGGCAAAACTTGTTTTAGGACACTGATGTATCTGCATATCGGCAGCAATCACGAAGTGATGCGGATCGGTCAGGCGTCTGGCGCAGACGGAGCTTAGCACCGCTGCGCGAGGACTAAGCGCGAGCGCTCGCAGCTGATATATCATCGCCATTTCACAATTTTTTCAGCGGTGCCATACCTATGGCCAGTTTCTTCGTACCGAAATCGTCGAATATGACAGTCACCGTGGTGGCAGTAGCGTCCACCACTATGCCGTGGCCGAACTTGCCGTGTGACACCTGGTCGCCTATCTCAAAAGTGTCGGCGCTCACGTTCTTCTTTACCTGCTGTTTGGCAAATCTCAGAGGATCGTAGGCGGAAGGCTGCTTTTCTCCGAAATCTCCGAATCCGCCGAAAGGCGATCTGGGCGCCTTGGCAAAGCCGTCCAGAGTGCCGATGCCCAGTCCCGTCCTGTCTTCACTCTTCCTGGAAGGCTTGTAGACGTTTCCTATCATGTCCAGGAGCTTCGGATCTATCTCCGAAATGAACATGGACTCTCTGGCGAAATCTCCGTGACCGTACTGCACCCTGTACTGGGCGGATGTAAGGATCAGTTTCTCCCTTGCGCGGGTCATACCCACGTAGCAAAGCCTTCTCTCCTCTTCAATGCCCTCTTCACTGTCCATGGACCTGAAGCTGGGGAAGAGCCCGTCCTCCATTCCCGGCATGAACACCACCGGGAACTCCAGTCCCTTGGCGCTGTGCAGGGTCATGAGTGTGACCTTTCCGTCGGCCTCGTCGTACTTGTCAGTATCACTCTGGGTGGAAACTCTCTCCAGAAATTCGTCCAGAGTGGCCTCCTCGCCGGCGTCTTCTTTTTCCTTCTCAAAATCGTATATAAACGATTTGAAATCCAGCAGATTTTCGATCCTGCCCTCGGCCTCCTGGGTGTTCTGAGCTTCCAGCGCTCCCAGATATCCGGTCTTCACCAGCAGGTTGTCGTATATGTCTGAGACCCTCAGATTCTCCCTCTCATCGATACATTCGCGGATAACGTCCACCATTGCCTTCAGAGATTCCCTGGCCTTCTTGGGGAAGCTGTCCAGGGTCTCATCATCCAGAAGGCACTCGAAGATGCTGGTGCCGTTGACCTGGGCCAGGGCCCTGTATTTTGCAAGAGTCGTAGGACCTATGCCGCGCTTGGGCTCGTTTATTATCCTCTCCAGAGCTATATCGTCCCTGGGATTTACCACGAGACGCATGTAGCTGATCATGTCCTTGGTCTCTTTTCTCTCGTAGAAACTGAAGCCGGAAAGTATCTGGTAAGGGATCATGTTCCTCTTCAGCGCATCTTCAAAAAGCCTGGACTGGGCGTTGGTCCTGTATAGCACCGCAAAATCATCATAGCTTCTGCCAAGCTGGTTCAGGAAACGAATCTCGCGAGCCACGTAAGCTGCCTCGTCCTTGTCGGAATCCAGACGGTTATAGATCACCAGATCTCCCTCCTCCTTGTCGGTCCAAAGCTTCTTCTGCTTACGGTCGCGGTTGTTCTTTATGACCGAATTAGCGCAGGCAAGGATATTTTTGAAGGATCTGTAGTTCTGCTCCAGCTTGATGACCTTGGCGCCTTTGAAATCCTGCTCAAAGTCCAGGATATTCCTGATATCCGCGCCTCTCCACTGATAGATGCACTGGTCATCATCGCCTACCACGCAAAGATTCCTGTGCTGCATGGCCAGCAGATGTATGATCTCGTACTGGATGCGGTTAGTATCCTGATACTCGTCCACCATGATGTATCTGAAGCGTTGGCGGTAATCCTGAAGTATGTCCGGATTGTCCCTCAGAAGGTGATAAGCGTTGAGAAGAAGGTCGTCAAAATCCATGGCGTTGTTCTTCTTAAGCGCCGCCTCATAGTCCTTGTATACTCTGTAATATACCTTGGTGGCCGGAGTCTCCATCTCCATTTCCCTGAACTTCTCAGGATCCCAGTCGCGCTCTTTGTTCTTGCTTATGATGGAGGCGATCAGAGGGAAAGGATAGTCCTTGGAATCGATGTTTCTCTCTTTATAAATGTTCTTCAGTACCGCCTTCTGGTCCACGGTGTCATACACAACAAAACTGGAGGTGTAGCCCACCTTCTCCGGGTGTTCTCTCAGCATCCTCAGACTCATGGCGTGGAAGGTCATGATCCACATGCCGGGGCATACTCCCACCAGTTTTTCCACACGGTCACGCATCTCCCCGGCAGCCTTGTTAGTGAAGGTCACTGCCAGGATGTTGTAGGGCCTTACGCCTTCCTCGATGAGGTAAGCGATCCTGTGAGTCATGGTCTGGGTCTTGCCGGAACCGGCTCCTGCTAATATAAGAAGCGGGCCTTCAGTGTACTGAACCGCTTCTCTTTGTTCCTTGTTCAAATGATCTAAATTCATACTTATATTTTACCATAAATGAGACCGGTATTAAAGGTGCTTTTTGTTTTGCGCAGGTTTACCATTCTCAGGTTTTCCACAGCGCCGGTACTTAGCGACCGCCAAGCAGGGATCTGACGGCTTCGGACTGCCGAAGGCAGTCAATGGCGCATGGTCACACCGGGGCCCATACTCGTATGGGTCCACCGGTGTGGCTATGTGACGTTGGTTGGGGCGTAAGCGCTCCGAAGCCGCAAATCCCGTCCGCGCAGGCGGAGCTTAGCACCGCTGCGCGAGGACTAAGCGCGAGCGACCTGAGAATGGTAAAGCTGGAAGCAAATAAAAAGCACCGGTTAATACCGGTGCTCAATATGTTTTAAACTAATTCAAGGAATACTGCCTCAGCTGCGTCTCCCTGACGAGGACCTAACTTGAGGATCCTTGTGTATCCGCCGTTTCTGTCGGCATACTTAGGCGCGATCTCTTCGAACAGCTTGGTAACTGTTGTCTCGTCTACCAGGTAAGCTAATACCTGACGTCTTGCGTGAAGATCTCCGCGCTTAGCCAGAGTGATCATTTTCTCGGCTATTCTTTTGGTTTCCTTTGCTCTCATGTCGGTTGTCTCGATCCTGCCATACTTGAAAAGATCAGTTGTCAGGTTTCTTAACATTGACTTTCTGTGAGCGGAAGGTCTGCCTAATTTTCTATATCCAGGCATAATTGAGATTCTCCTTTCACTTCAGATGATTAATCTTCGTTCGGTCTTAATGACAGGCCGAGCTCTTCCAATTTTGCTTTTACTTCGTCTAATGACTTCTTTCCAAGGTTTCTTACCTTCATCATATCGTCCTCAGACTTCTGAGTAAGTTCTTCAACTGTGTTGATAGCTGCGCGCTTCAGGCAGTTGAATGAACGAACTGAAAGTTCCAGTTCCTCGATGGTCATTTCCAGAGCCTTTTCCTTCTGGTCCTCTTCCTTTTCTACCATGATCTCCATAGCGCCTGTAGCGTCTGTGAGCTGGATGAAAAGATTGAGGTGTTCCTGCATGATCTTAGCGCCGATGGAAACTCCCTCTTCAGGAGTGATGGATCCGTCGGTCCAGATCTCAAGGATAAGCTTGTCATAGTCAGTTACCTGACCGACTCTGGTGTTCTCTACAGTAAAGTTGACCTTTCTTGCAGGTGTGTAGATGGAGTCCACAGGGATAACTGAGATAGGTGTATCTTCAGTCTTGTTCATCTCTGCGGGAACATATCCTCTGCCTCTTGCAAAATTGATCTCCATAACGAGAGTAGCGTTCTCTTCAAGAGTAGCGATGTGGAGTTCGGGATTGAAGATCTCCAGGTCGCTGTCAGCCTGAATGTCAGCAGCGGTCACTTCGCAGGGACCTACTGCATTGATGATGGCTCTCTTTGTGTTCTCTCCGTTAAGTCTTACTGCAAGTTTCTTGAGGTTTAATATGATCTCAGTGACGTCTTCCTTTACTCCGGGAATCGTCGAAAACTCATGGAGTACTCCGTCGATCTTTACAGAGACTACAGCAGCGCCGGGAAGTGAGCTGAGAAGGATCCTTCTCAGAGCGTTTCCAAGTGTGGTACCGTATCCTCTTTCGAGAGGTTCTACTACGAATTTGCCGTAGCGTCCATCTTCGTCAATGACCTTAGTGATCGTTGGCTTTTCAATTTCTATCATTTGAAAACCTCCTTAACATTCCAAGTTGAGTATGTAAAATCCGGTAAACTAAATTACTTGGAATACAACTCGACGATTAAGTGCTCTGCAATTGGAGTATCGATCTGTTCTCTTGTAGGAAGTGCAAGGATCTTGCCTTCTAACTTGTTAACATCAACATCCATCCACTGAGGTACTGTGATCTGCATGTCCTTGATCTCCTTGAACTTAGGAGACTGCTGGGATCTGCTCTTAACAGCGATAACGTCGCCGGCCTTAACTTCCATTGAAGGAATGTTGGCCTTCTTGCCGTTGATGGTGAAGTGTCCGTGAGTTACAAGCTGTCTTGCTTCCTTTCTGGAAGCTGCAAAGCCGAGTCTGAAAACTGCGTTGTCAAGTCTGGTCTCGAGCATGATAAGCAGGTTGTCACCGGTCTTACCGCTCTTCTTGGCAGCCTTGTCAAACAGGTTTCTGAACTGAGTTTCCTGTACTCCGTAGAATCTCTTTGCTTTCTGCTTTTCTCTTAACTGGTTACCATAGTCAGACTGTTTCTTTCTAGCCTGTCCATGCTGTCCGGGGGCGTAATTTCTCTTTTCCAGTGCGCACTTAGTGCTGTAGCATCTTTCGCCCTTTAAGAAAAGCTTCTGTCCTTCTCTTCTGCATAATTTGCAATTTGCATCTGTGTATCTTGACATCTAATTACTCCTCCTTTCCTTTATACTCTTCTCTGCTTAGGCGGTCTGCATCCATTGTGAGGGATGGGTGTGATATCGCGGATCATAGTGATCTCAAGACCTGCGGTCTGAAGAGCTCTGATAGCAGCTTCTCTTCCGGAGCCGGGTCCCTTTACGTATACTTCAACCGTCTTTAAGCCATGTTCCATTGCACCCTTAGCTGCTTCTTCAGCTGCCATCTGTGCTGCGAATGGTGTTGATTTTCTTGAACCCTTGAATCCCAGGGATCCTGCGGATGACCAGCTAAGTGCGTTGCCATCCATATCTGTAAGAGTTACCAAAGTATTGTTGAAGGTGGACTGGATATGAGCCTGGCCTTTTTCAATATTTTTTCTTTCTCTTCTCTTTTTTCTTACTGTTGTTTTCTTAACAGCTTTAGCCATGATTTCCTACCTCCTTCTCAATTATTTCTTTTTCTTTCTGCCAACGGTCTTCTTAGGTCCCTTGCGGGTTCTTGCGTTGGTCTTGGTCTTCTGTCCTCTTACAGGAAGACCTCTTCTATGACGGATACCTCTGTAGGAACCGATTTCCATGAGTCTCTTGATGTTAAGAGATACTTCACGTCTCAGGTCACCTTCTACGATGTACTCTTCGTCAATGATCTTTCTGATTTTACCAGCTTCTTCTTCAGTGAGGTCCTTTACTCTGGTATCAGGGTTGATACCGGCCTTTTCAAGGATAGCTGTGGCAGTAGGTCTGCCGATTCCATAGATGTAAGTCAAACCGATTTCGATTCTTTTATCTCTCGGTAAGTCAACACCGGCTATACGAGCCATATTTTTTCTCCTTCCCCTATCTTGCTTCGCCTTACCGGGGGCGACTAGACAGGATCAACATAAATAATTGAAAGGTCGTGATTAAGAGGTCCCGGTGATCCTCTTTGACCTGTTTTAACTTATCAGCCCTGTTTCTGCTTGTGCTTAGGGTTCTCACAGATAACCATTACTTTACCGTTTCTCTTGATGACCTTGCACTTTTCACAGATAGGCTTTACGGAAGCTCTTACTTTCATTTTATCTCCTTCCTAACTCTCACTTACCACGCCATGTGATCCTTCCTCTGGTAAGATCATAGGGTGAAAGTTCAACCTTGACCTTATCTCCGGGGAGGATTCTAATATAATTCATTCTTATCTTGCCTGAAATATGAGCAAGCACTTCGAATCCGTTTTCAAGCTTTACCTTAAACATTGCGTTAGGCTGAGCATCTACTACGGTTCCGATCGCTTCGATGGTATCTTTCTTTGCCACTTGCCGCCTCCTTATAAGGTTATTATCTCCGGTTCTCCGTCGGTTATTACTATAGTGTTCTCATAGTGTGCCGCCCAGCCGCCGTCGATGGTGACTGCGGTCCAGTCGTCCTCCAGGACCTCCACTTCCCAGTCACCTTCGGTGATCATGGGCTCTATGCAGAGGGTCATGCCCTTCTGAAGTCTGGGGTTGGGACCGGGGCACACATAATTCGGGATCTGCGGGTCCTCATGCATCTCAGTTCCGATGCCGTGACCCACAAAATCTCTTATTACTCCGAAGCCTTCATCCTCTACGGTCTTCTGTACCGCTTTGGAAACGTCTCTCAGTCTGTAGCCTACCTTAGCGTACTTGATTCCCTCAAAGAACGCCTTTTCAGCTGTTTCCATCAGACGCTTTGCTTCGTCGTCTACAGTTCCTACAGGATATGTCCTGCAGGCGTCTGCCATGTATCCTTTGTTCTCGATGACCAGGTCGCAGCTCACGATGTCGCCTTCCTGTAGCTTACGCTTCTTTGAAGGGATGCCGTGGACTACCTCGTCATTGACGGACGTGCAGACGGATGCCGGATATCCGCAGTAGCCTTTTTCAGCAGCTCTCATACCGTGCTTCTTTGTGACAGCTTCCACATAGTCGTCTATGTCCTTTGTGGAAATGCCCGGTTTGATGAGATCCTCAAGTCCCTTGAAGATCTCTGCGCAAACCTTTCCTGCCTCGCGCATAAGTTTGAGTTCATGCTCTGATTTGATAACTATCATTATTATTCACCGATAGCTTTCACGATATCGCCGAAAACGTCCTCAAGACTTGCTGCTCCGTTGATGTGAGCAATGTTTCCTGCGTTCTCGTAGTAGTCAACGAGGGGCATTGTCTGAGCCTCGTAAACTTCGATCCTGTTGGTAACAGTCTCAAGATTGTCATCTGCTCTCTGGATGAGTTCACCGCCACAGAAGTCGCAGATACCTTCCTGCTTGGGAGGAACGCTCACTACGTGGAAGGAAGCTCCGCAGGTCTTGCAGACTCTTCTTCCGGTAAGTCTGGTGATGAGTTCTTCCTTTTCAACTGCGATGTCAAGGACAACGTCGATCTTTGAATCATGTGCAGCCAGGAATTCATCAAGTTTTTCAGCCTGATATACTGTTCTCGGGAATCCGTCAAGAAGGAATCCGTTTGCGCAGTCGGGCTCAAGAAGTCTTGAAGTTGCCAGGTCGATTACAAGATCATCGGGAACAAGTTCGCCTTTGTTCATGTATTCCTGGGCTTTCTTTCCGAGCTCAGTGCCGTTCTTGATGTTTTCTCTGAAGATATCTCCTGTTGAAATGTGCGGTACTCCGTACTTCTCAACGATCTTAACTGCCTGGGTGCCTTTGCCTGCACCCGGAGGTCCTAATAATATAGTTCTCAGCATTTAAGTCACCTCTTTATTTCAGGAATCCCTGATAGTTTCTCATCATCATCTGGTTTTCAAGTACTCTTACGGTCTCAAGTGCAACACCGACAGCGATCAGAAGTGATGTTCCGCCGAAGTGGATGTTGAGAGATGTAAGGGCTGACAGGATCGTAGGAAGTGTGGCGATTGCTGCCAGGAAGATAGCACCTACGATAGTGATCCTTGAAGTAACCTTTGCCAGGTAGTCGGATGTGGCCTTGCCGGGTCTGATGCCGGGGATGAATCCGCCGTTTGACTTAAGGTTGTCAGCTATTTCTACAGGATTGAAAGTGATCTGGTTGTAGAAATATGTGAAGAATATGATGAGTAATACGTTAAGTACTCCGTATACCCATACTCCCGGGTTACCGGAAGGTGACAGCCACTTGGTCACGAAAGCCGTGAATCCGGAATCGGAATTCAGGAAGTAAGTGATCGTCAGAGGGAACTGAAGCAGTGATAACGCGAAGATGATAGGAATAACGCCTGACTGGTTTACCTTTACAGGAATGTGAGTGGACTGGCCACCGTACATCTTTCTTCCTACCACTCTCTTGGCATACTGCACGGGGATCTTTCTCTGTCCTTCCTGGATCAGTACAACGCCTGCGATAACCAGGATAGCTGCAACGATCAGAAGGATGATGGTGATGAGAGTCATGTTTCCGCTGGTGTACTGAGTATAAAGGCTTCTGATGGCGCTGGGGATCCTGTCTACGATACCTGCGAAGATCAGAAGGGATATACCGTTACCAATGCCTTTTTCATTGATCTGCTCACCTAACCACATGAGGAAAGCCGTACCTGCAGTAAGCACCAGGATAACCACGATCACGGAGAAAACGCTTGTGTCGATGACCGCACGTCTGAAGAGACCGACGGTCAGACCGATTGCCTGGATAACTGCCAGGACAACGGTCATGTATCTTGTGATCTGAGCCATTTTCTTTCTTCCTTCAACTCCCTGTCTGGCAAGGTTCTCAAAGTAAGGGAACGCCATGGTAAGGAGCTGAACTATGATGGAAGCCGTGATGTAAGGTGTGATGCTCAGTGCAAAAATCGTGAAGTTCGAGAACGAACCACCGGAGAAGAGGTCGAATAAGTCGAATAAGCCTGTTTCACCTGTAAATAACTGTGCAAGAGCTGCACGGTTGATATTCGGTACTGGAATGTTTGAACCGATCCTATATACCAGAAGCATCAACAGTGTAAAGAGCATCTTGGATCTGATTTCAGGAATCTTCCAGGCCTGAACTACAGTCTTGATCATACCCATTCTAGATCACCTCTGCCTTTCCTCCGGCCTTTTCAATTTTTTCTACAGCTGTAGCGCTGAACTTGTTAGCTTTAACGGTAAGAGCCTTGTCAAGTTCTCCTCTTCCGAGAACCTTAACGCCGTCCTTAACCTGCTTAAGAAGACCTGCTTCGATCATAGCTTCAAGATCAACTACGGAATCCTTTTCGAATCTGTTAAGATCGGAAACGTTGATAACGTCATAAACGATTCCCCACTTATTGTTGAAGCCTCTCTTGGGAAGTCTTCTGTAAAGAGGCATCTGGCCGCCTTCGAATCCGAGACGAACGCCGCCGCCGGATCTGGACTTCTGACCATTCATACCTCTGCCTGCTGTTGTTCCGTTTCCGGAAGCAGTTCCTCTGCCCTTTCTCTTAGGAGCACGAGTTGCACCCTTGGGTGCCTTTAATTCGCTTAATTTCATTAGTGCACCTCCTCTTATTCTTCTACAGTAACAAGATGAGAAACCTTAGCGATAGCACCGCGTGTTGCAGCGTTATCTACAAGCTCTACGGTCTGGTGCATCTTCTTTAAGCCTAAAGCTTCTACTACTTTTCTCTGATGAGGAGTAGCGCCGATTGTGCTTTTTGTTAAAGTGATCTTGATCATTTTATCTGCCATTGTCGCTTACCTCCTTATCCTAAAATTTCTTCTTTTGTCTTGCCTCTTAACTTAGCAGCCTTGTCGAGGGTCATCATGTTCTTGAGACCTTCAAGGGTTGCATAGGCAACGTTCACTGTGTTGGCGGAACCGATGGACTTAGCTCTTACGTCCTTGATTCCGGCAGCTTCCAGTACTGTACGAGCGGATGATCCGGCGATAACTCCGGTACCCTGTGCAGCGGGCATGATCAGAACTCTGCCTGCTCCGAAAACTCCGAGGTTCTTGTGGGGTACGGTTGTGCCAACCATCTGAACGTATATAAGATTCTTCTTTGCATCTTCTTCAGCTTTTCTAACAGCTTCAGGAATTTCAATGGACTTTCCAAGGCCAACGCCTACGTATCCGTTTCCATCGCCTACAACTACGGTTACAGAGAATCTCATGTTCTTGCCGCCTTTAACGGTCTTGGAAACTCTTCTGATGTTAACTATAGTTGATGTTAATTCAAGCTTGGATGCATCAACGATATTACGCATTACTTCTTCCTCCTGTTAGAATTTTAATCCGGCTTCACGAGCACCGTCAGCTAAAGCTGCAACTCTTCCGTGATAAAGGAAACCGGCTCTGTCGAAGCAGACTTCGGTGATTCCCTTCTCAAGTGCTCTCTTTCCAAGCGCTTCACCCACTGCCTTAGCAGCTTCAATGTTTCCACCATATTCGATCTGAGCCTTAAGCTCCTTATCTAATGAGGAAGCAGCTACTAATGTAGTTCCGTTTACGTCATCAATGATCTGAGCAGAGATGTTCTTGTTAGATCTGAAAACGCAAAGTCTGGGTCTCTCAGGAGTTCCAAAGATGTTCTTTCTGGCTCTGTAGTGTCTCTTGACACGTCTGTCATTTCTTGATTCAAATGCCATATCTATTTACTCCTTTCTTAATTATTTAGCGCCTGCCTTGCCTTCTTTACGTCTGATAACTTCATCAACATACTTGATACCCTTGCCCTTGTAAGGTTCAGGCTTTCTCCATGCTCTGATGTTAGCTGCGTAATTTCCGACAAGTGCCTTATCGATACCCTTAACAGTAACTTCTGTCTGTGAAGGACACTCGGTTGTGATTCCTTCAGGATCTTTCATTTCTACCGGGTGGGAATATCCAAGGTTCATAACGAGGGTGTCGCCCTTCTTTTCAGCCTTGTATCCAACGCCTACCAGCTGGAGCTTCTTTTCGAAGCCAGCGGTAACACCGATAATCATATTGTTGATCAGAGTTCTTGCAAGTCCGTGCTGTCCGCGGTTGAGTCTGTTGTCATCAGGTCTGGAAACCTTAACGGTTCCTTCTTCAACTTCAACGGTCATGTTCTTGCTGATCTCCTGGGATAACTGTCCCTTGGGGCCCTTTACTGTTACTACGTTTCCGTCAACAGTAACTTCTACGCCGGCAGGAACAACTATAGGTTTGATACCAATTCGTGACATTTAAGTTCCTCCTACCATACATAACAGATTACTTCGCCGCCTACGCCAAGCTTCCTTGCTTCCTTGTCGGAAATGATTCCTTTGGAAGTGGAAATGATGGCGATTCCTAAACCTCCGAGTACCCTGGGTACGTCTTCAGCTTTAGCATAAACCTTGAGGCCGGGCTTGGAAATCTTCTTAATTCCAGTAATAACTTTTTCGTTGTGAGCACCGTATTTCATAGTTACCTTGATAATACCCTGCTTACCGTCTTCTATAACATCGAATCCAGCGATGTAGCCTTCATCCAGGAGGATCTGTGCGATGGCCTTCTTCATTTTTGAAGCGGGGATCTCAACAGTATCGTGTCCTGCGGTGTTGGCATTTCTGATTCGAGTCAGCATATCCGCAATGGGATCTGTCATTGTCATAACAGCATTTCTCCTTTCATAATTTTTACCAGCTTGCTTTCTTCACGCCGGGAATCTCACCTTTGTATGCAAGCTCTCTAAAACAGATACGGCAGATACCGTACTTTCTGAGTACGGAGTGCGGTCTTCCGCAAATTCTGCACCTTGTATATGCACGTGTTGAATATTTAGGTTTTCTAGCTTGTTTAACCTTTAAAGATGTCTTTGCCATGAAATACCTCCTACTTTTCAAACGGCATACCAAGAAGTTCAAGCAGTGCCATTGCTTCTTCGTCTGTCTTAGCCGTTGTAGTAAATACTATGTTCATTCCTTTGATTGTTTCAACCTGATCGTAGTTGATCTCAGGGAAGATGAGCTGTTCCTTGATGCCCAGGGAATAATTTCCGCGGCCATCAAAAGCGTTCTTGCTGACTCCCTTGAAGTCCCTTACACGAGGAAGAGCGATGTTGAAGAACTTGTCAGCAAATTCATACATTCTGTCTCCTCTTAAGGTAACCTTGGCGCCTACGGGCATGCCCTGTCTTACCTTGAAGTTTGCGATGGACTTCTTAGCCTTGGTAACCACCGGTTTCTGACCTGCGATGAGAGCGATCTCATTAACTGCGGACTCAAGAACCTTGGAGTTGTCCTTAGCTTCGCCAAGACCCATGTTGATGGTGATCTTTGTAAGCTTGGGAACTTCCATTACGTTGGCATACTGGAATTTTTCCTTTAACTGGTTAAAAACTTCATTGTCATAAGTTTCTCTTAATCTAGCTGTCAAAATCGTCTCCTCCTTTCTTAGTCAATCACGTTTCCGGTTTTCTTGGAAACTCTAACCTTGGTACCGTCTTCTTTTACCTTGTAGCCGATCCTGGAAGCTTCCTTGGCCTTTGTATCATAGTACATTACGTTGGACGCATCGATAGGTCCTTCGATGTGCTTGATCTCAGCGGGAGTCTTCTGGGTTGCCTTAGCGTGCTTTGTCTGTACGTTAACGCCTTCAACTACAACTTTATTTTCCTTGGGCATTGCCTTAAGGACTTTTCCGGACTTGCCTTTGTCCTTGCCTGCAATAACCATAACTGTGTCGCCTTTTTTGATCTTCATATCCATTTACCTCCTTATAATACTTCCGGAGCTAATGAAACGATCTTCATAAAGCCCTTATCTCTAAGCTCTCTGGCAACAGGTCCGAAGATACGAGTTCCCTTGGGGTTCTTATCTTCTTTGCTTCCTATAATAACTGCTGCGTTCTGGTCGAACTTTACGTAGGAACCGTCTGCACGTCTTACGCCATGCTTGGTTCTTACAACTACAGCCTTAACAACGTCGCCCTTCTTGACAACGCCGCCGGGTGTTGCGTCTTTAACTGCGCATACGATAACGTCTCCGATGTTCGCATACTGACGGCTTGTTCCGCCCAGGATACGAATGCAAAGAAGTTCCTTTGCGCCTGAGTTGTCAGCAACTTTTAATCTGGTTTCTGTCTGAATCATGATCTGTTGCCTCCTTACTTAACTTTCTCTACTATGTTCACAAGTCTCCATCTCTTGTCCTTGGAAAGAGGTCTTGTTTCCATAATTCTTACCTTATCGCCGATCTGGCATTCATTGTTCTCGTCGTGAGCCTTGACCTTCTTGGTTCTCTTAACAGCCTTGCCGTAAAGAGGATGTCTTATGAAGTCTTCCATGGCTACTACGATGGTCTTATCCATCTTGTCGGATACTACGATACCAACTTTGGTCTTTCTTGCGTTTCTGTCAACTGCCATAATTTTTCCTCCTTTCTGCTTAAGCTAATTCTTTTTCTCTTAAGATGGTCTTAACTCTAGCGATATCTTTCTTTAATTCTCTCATCTTTACAGGGTTCTCTAACTGGCCTGTAACATGCTGGAATCTTAAGTTGAACAGTTCCTTCTTCATCTTGTCGAGTTCACCGTTAAGTTCAACTTCGGTCATTTCTCTCATTTTCTTTAATTCCATTATGCTTCACCACCCTTTGCTTCTTCTTTGATGGCAAACTTGCACTTGATCGGGAGCTTATGCATAGCGAGTCTCATAGCTTCTCTTGCCTGAGCTTCGGTTACACCGTCGATCTCGAACATTACTCTGCCTGGTTTAACTACTGCTACCCAGTACTCAGGAGCACCTTTACCGGATCCCATACGTACTTCAGCGGGTTTCTTAGTAACCGGTTTGTGCGGGAAAATCTTGATATATACTTTACCACCTCTCTTGATGGATCTGGTCATGGCTACACGGGCAGCCTCGATCTGATTAGAGGTGATCCATGCACATTCCTGTGCGACTAATCCATATGAACCGTAAGTAACTTTGTTACCCTTGGTTGCAACGCCTTTCATTCTTCCTCTGTGTTGTCTTCTGCGCTTAACACGTTTCGGCATTAACATGGCTTAGTTCCTCCTTTCCAAATTATTATGCTTCAGTTGTCTCTGCAGTCTCTACTGCTTCGACCTGCGGTTCTTCTTTCTTAGGCTCAGCCTTGGGAGTCTTTCTTACTCTGGGGTTAACAGCCTTGGGAGCTTCGTCTTTCTGGAATCTGTCGGACCTTCTGTTGTCTCTTCTGTCCTGTCTGTTTCCGTCTCTTCTTTCACGACGCTCGCCGTCTCTTCTCTGTCTTCTTTCGCCTCTCTTTTCGCGCTTTTCTTCGCGAACGGCTCCAACAAGACCCTTGTCGAGGATCTCACCGTGGTTTACCCAAACCTTGACGCCAAGCTTTCCGTAAGTGGTGTCAGCTTCAGCAAAACCATAGTCGATGTCAGCTCTTAAGGTGTGAAGAGGAACGTTACCCTCGGAATACTTTTCTGATCTTGCGATTTCAGCTCCGCCTACACGGCCGGAAACCACGATCTTGATTCCCTTAGCGCCAGCCTTCATTGCTCTGGAGATCTGCTGCTTCATAGCTCTTCTGAAGGAAACACGTCTTTCAAGAGCCTGTGCAACGGACTCAGCGCTTAACTGTGCATCTAATTCGGAACGCTTAACTTCTACGATGGAAATCTCAACTTCCTTGCCGGTCATCTTTACGAGGTCCTTCTTCAGGGCTTCGATTCCGTCTCCGGATCTTCCGATGACCATACCGGGCTTAGCGGTGAGAACAGTAACTCTCATCTTGTTTTCAGCGGCTCTCTCAATGACAACCTTTGAAACTCCGGCAACATATAATTTTTTCTTTACGTATTCTCTAACCTTGTTGTCTTCAACGAGGAAGTCAGCAAAGTTTGATTTGCTGGCGTACCACTTGGAATCCCAGTCTTTGATAACGCCGACTCTTAATCCGTGCGGACTAACTTTCTGTCCCATTTAGCTAACCTCCTTATTCCTTCTCCTTAAGAGTAACGCCAACGTGGCTGGATCTCTTAAGGATGATTGATGCTCTACCCTGTGAACCGGCTCTCCATCTCTTCATTGTGGGGCCCTGGTTTGCGTAGATCTCTGCAACATATAAATTGTCAGGATTCATGTCGAAGTTGTTCTCTGCGTTTGCTGCTGCAGAGGAAACTACCTTCTCAACGATGGCTGATCCCTTGCCCGGTGTGAACTTCAGGATTGCCAGTGCGTCGTTCAGATCCTTGCCTCTTACTAAATCACATACAGGCTGTAATTTGATAGGAGACATTCTTACGTATTTAGCAACTGCTTTTGCTTCCATTTTATTATCTCCTTTCTAATTATCTGACCTTTGAACTCTTGTCAGCCGCATGACCTCTATAAGTTCTTGTAGGAGCAAACTCTCCGAGTCTGTGACCTACCATATCCTCTGTGATGTATACAGGAACATGTTTCTTACCGTCATGAACTGCGATAGTGTGTCCCACCATCTGGGGGAATATTGTTGATGGTCTTGACCATGTCTTGATGACTTTCTTTTCGTTAGCTGCGTTAAGCTCTTCGATTGCCTTGAGCAGCTTAGCGTTTACGAAAGGACCCTTTTTAAGTGATCTTCCCATTATCTTTGCTCCTTTCTATTATTTTTCATTTCTTCTCTTTACGATGTACTTGTTAGAAGCTTTGTTCTTCTTTCTGGTCTTGTAACCAAGTGCCGGCTTACCCCAAGGAGTAACAGGGCTCTTACGACCAACGGGTGCTCTTCCTTCACCACCGCCATGAGGGTGATCGTTAGGGTTCATTACGGAACCTCTTACGGTAGGTCTGATTCCCATGTGTCTCTTACGTCCTGCTTTACCGATCTGGATGTTGGCGTGATCATCGTTGCCAACTTCGCCGATGGTAGCCTTGCATCTCATGGATACCTTACGAACTTCGCCGGAAGGAAGTCTTACCTGTGCGTAATCTCCTTCTTTAGCCATGAGCTGTGCACCGTTTCCTGCGGATCTTGCAAGCTGTCCGCCTTTGCCGGGCTTGAGCTCAACGTTGTGGATGATGGTACCTACGGGGATGTTCGCGATAGGAAGTGCATTTCCTGTTACGATATCTGCGTCAGGACCGGAAACGATCTGGCTTCCAACTTCTAACTTGTTAGGAGCGATAATGTATCTCTTTTCACCGTCTGCGTAAGTGATGAGAGCGATGTTTGCGGATCTGTTAGGATCGTACTCGATTGCTGTTACAGTTCCGGGAACTCCGTCCTTATCTCTCTTGAAGTCGATGATTCTGTATTTAGGTCTTGCGCCGCCGCCCTGATGTCTTACAGTGATCTTACCGCGGTTGTTACGACCGGAGTGCTTCTTAAGTGTAACTGTAAGTGACTTTTCAGGGGTGCTCTTGGTGATCTCCTCAAATGTGGAGACCGTCATTCCTCTTAAACCCGGGGTAGTCGGTTTGTATTTTCTGATTCCCATTTTCGTCTACCTCCTAAATTATAATCCCTGGAAGAATTCGATCTCTTTACTGTCAGGAGTAAGAGTTACGATTGCCTTCTTGTAGGAAGGTGTGTAACCTGCGAATCTTCCCATTCTCTTTAACTTTCCGTCATAGTTCATGATGTTGACCTTAGCAACCTCTACTCCGAAGATCTCTTCAACGGCTAACTTGACCTGTGTCTTGTTTGCTGTAGGAGCTACCTTGAAGGTGTACTTTTTGTCAACAGCTACGTCCATACTCTGTTCTGTGATAACAGGTGTGATAATTACGTCATATGCGTTCTTCATTATTTGTACACCTCCTCGATCAATTCAACTGCTTCCTTAGTTACGATGAAGCTTGTGTGGTTTACGATCTCGTAAACGTTCATTGTAGTTGCAAGAGCAGTTCTTACTCCGGGAATGTTTGCAGCGGACTTAACAACGTTCTCGTCCTTTTCTGCGGTGATGATCAGGGCCTTCTTGTCAGCGTTTACTGCCTGAAGGAACTTGAGCATTTCCTTTGTCTTGGGCTCTTCGAACTTGAGCTCATCAACAACTACGATCTGGTTTTCAGCTACCTTGGAAGATAAAGCGGACTTCATAGCGAGTCTTCTTAACTTCTTGGGTAAGGTGTATCTGTAATCTCTCGGCTTGGGAGCGAATACGATTCCGCCTCCGATCTGTGAAGGGTCAGTGGAATGTCCCTGTCTGTGACGACCGGTTCCTTTCTGTCTGAAAGGCTTCTTTCCGCCTCCTCTTACTTCTCCTCTGGTCTTAGCGGACTGTGTACCCTGTCTCTGGTTAGCCAGGAAGTTCTTTACTACTGCGTGAACAGCGAATTCGTTCGGAGTGATAGCGAAGATCTCATCGTTGAGTTCGATGGTGCCTGCATTAGCTCCCTGCATGTTAAGCATTGTAACTTTTGCCATTTTTAAATCCTCCTTTCACCCGATTATTTGTCCTGACCTTTAACTGCGTACTGAACGCGGACCAGTCCACCTTTGTTTCCCGGAACCGCACCCTTTACGAGCATCAGGTTTCTCTCGGCGATAACTTTTACGAGAACAACGTTCTGTACTGTAACGGTGTCTCTTCCTGTTCTTCCCGGAGCTTCATTTCCCTTGAATACTCTTGAGGGATATGTAGCAGCTGCAAGGCCGCCGGGAAGTCTCTTGTGCTTGGAACCGTGAGTCATAGGGCCACGTCTGTGGTGATGTCTCTTGATGTTACCCTGGGTTCCTTTACCTTTGGAAGTTCCGGTGATGTCCAGCTTGGAACCTTCCTCGAACTCGGCAGCAGTGATAACCTGTCCGACTTCGTATGTTTCGCCTTCTTCAGGTCTGAACTCAGCAACGTACTTCTTGGGAGCTACGCCTGCCTTTTCAAAGTGACCTGTCATAGGCTTGTTTACTCTCTGCGGCTTCTGATCTTCAAAGCCAACCTGAACTCCGTCGTAACCGTCTGTCTCAACTGTCTTAACCTGAGTTACGACTTCAGGACCTGCTTCGATGACGGTTACGGGAATAACGTTTCCGTTCTCATCGAAGATCTGGGTCATGCCCATCTTTTTTCCTAAGATTGCTTTCATTATTTTTCCTCCATGTTCTTACATTGGAACTCTCTGGTTTGGTGTTTGCATCTGTTTTCGTCTACACAGGAATGACTACTCGCACACCCTCTCATGAGTTCTTACTAAGGGAGTGTCCCTTACTTGTTGATGTTTGAGATCGTTTATTATAACTTGATCTCGATGTCTACTCCTGCAGGCAGGTCAAGCTTTGTTAAAGCGTCTGTTGTCTTAAGAGTAGCGTTGGTGATGTCGATAAGTCTCTTGTGAGTTCTCTGTTCGAACTGCTCACGGGAGTCCTTATACTTGTGGACCGCTCTGATGATGGTAACAACTTCTCTCTCTGTAGGAAGAGGGATGGGGCCGCTGACGTCAGCGCCGGTCTTCTTAGCAGTCTCTACGATTTTTGCTGCGCTCTGATCAAGCAGTGCGTGATCATAAGCCTTGAGCTTGATTCTGATTTTCTGTAATTCGCTCATGTTTTCCTCCTTGTTTTGTCTTTGTACTGTTTTCGCTATGCTCCGTACAGGGGTTCAAATGCCTTGAATTTCAACGTGTCTGAGATTTTCGCTCACTTTTACACGCGCTCGTGTGTTTCCTACATTTACACACACTGCAAAAACCCAGGCGAATCCCTCCGACCGGATCGAGTCCGGACATGCTCTGCGGAAATTACCAGATAGCCCTGCAACTTCCCGCTTCTTCGCCTTAAGCAAGCTTTATCATTATACTTGATGATGGTCAATTTGGCAAGTGTTTTTTTAAAATTTTTTTATTACTTTTTTAAGGTTTTTTTACACCAAGAATCCAGTGTTTTCAAGGGTTTTCGCCCTATTACGTGATACACGGTGGCTGGCGTTTCTTATTCACGGCATGCATACACATCATCTTGTGGTCAGGGCTCAGAAACCCACAAAATACGCGCTTCTTTCAAGTGAAGTGAAAGAGCGATAAAACGTTTTGTGCATAAAAACGGTCTCTCTGACAATAAAAAAACCGCCCCAAAGGGCGGCTTGTCATAATATGTACTGTTTTATCCTTCAAGCCCGCAGGCGATCTTAGCGCCTACCTCTGCATTGTGAAGCACAAGCTTGATATTTGCTTCGAGAGAAGCACCTTCTGTAAGGTCCTTTACCTTTGAAAGCATGAAAGGTGTGATCCTCTTTCCCTTGATACCCTGCTCCTCACATTCTTTCAACGCTTCATTGATGACACCGTCCATCTTTTCGAAGGGGATCTCGTCATCTTCAGGCACCGGGCAGGCTACCAGCATACCGCCGCCTAAGCCCAGCTCATCCTTGGCTTTGATCATGTCGGCGATGACCTTAGGATCGTCTTCCCTGAGCTCTGCAGGAATGCCTGAGCTTCTGGAATAGAATGCGGGGAAGTAATCTCCTCCGCAGGTAACTACGGGAACTCCCTTTGTCTCCAGGTACTCAAGGGTGCCTGCGATGTCCAGGATGGACTTGACGCCTGCGCATACTACGGTGACGTTGGTATGCTTCAGTTCTTCCAGGTCAGCAGAGATGTCATGTGTCTCCCCTGCTCCTCTGTGGACTCCGCCGATACCGCCGGTGACGAAGACCTTGATGCCTGCCATGGCGGCTGCCATCATGGTTCCTGCTACAGTGGTGGCTCCGTCCATCTTCTTGGCCATGACCACGGGGAAATCTCTTCTGGATACCTTGAGCACGCCCTTGGCTGTTCCCAGATATTCGATCTCTTCAGGAGTAAGGCCCACTTTGATCACGCCGTCGATGATGGCGATGGTTGCAGGGACTGCTCCGTTCTTTCTGATGACCTCTTCAACTGCCAGCGCCGTCTCCACGTTCTTCGGATAAGGCATTCCGTGAGCGATGATGGTGGATTCGAGAGCCACTACAGCCTTACCCTGCTCCAGAGCTTCCTTTACTTCGGGTTTTATATCCAGATACTTCATTTCTAAATCTCCTTGTTCAGTAATTCTTTTATAAGTTCTATGGTCAGTTCTTCGCTTACCGCGTTCTGGGATTCCATGGTGATCCTGGCTGCCGCCATTCCCATCTCGGCGATCTTCCGGGCGTTCATGCCCATGGACATTCCCAGGAGTATGCAAGCCGAGAAGCTGTCACCTGCGCCTGTGGCGCTTTTGATCTTTATCCCTTCCGCCGGTCTGATGAATCCCTCGTCTCCGCTCTCCATAAAGAAGACCCCGTCTTCCCCAAGGGTGATGAATACCTGAGAGACTCCCAGTTCCATGAATCGCCTTCCTGCGGCTATCACGTCTTCTTCGCTTCCGATCTTCATGTCCAGCATGGCTTCCGCCTCAAGCTTATTGGGCTTCACCGCAAAAAACCTGCCTGAGAAATGCTTTGCCCTCACGCCTTTATTGGCTGATACCGGATCGTAAAACAGTTTCGTGCCCCTCAGCACCGCCGTGGCGTGCTCCAGGATCTCCTCCGTCAGGTTCCCGTCCAAAGCCACTACTGAAGCCCCTTCCAGGAAATGTCTGATCTCATCGATGTACTCCGGCGTGATACGGTTGATGATGTCCATGTCGGACACCGCCAGTTCCATGTCTCCCTTTTCATCAAGGATGCTGAGATACATGGAAGGTGTTTCTCCCTCAAGTACCCTCACATGTGACACGTCCACGCCCATGGCGGCCAGATGTTCCTTTGCGCCAAAGCTCATGGGTTCACTGCCTACGCAGGATATCATGGCGCAGTCTCCTCCGAGCCGCGCCACGTTTTCAGCGATATTTCTGCCGACTCCTCCATAGGAAAGTCTTATTTTCCCCGGATTGGAATCGTGATATTTTATTTCTTTATAAGGGGCTCCCTCAATATCTATATTGATGCCCCCGATTATTGCGATCTTCAAACTATCTTTCTCCTGAAGGCTATTTCACTCTGTTCTCGCCTTCGCCTTTTTCGATGGATTCCACAGCTTCCTCCACAGCTTCCTCTATGGAGTCCACCAGTTCCTCATGCTTCTCTATCAGATCCTTTTTAAGGCCGTCGTGTTTTTCCCAGAACTCCTCATGCTTTTCCTTAAGCACGTCGTGCTTGTCCCTGAGGAAGTTGGCAACGTTTCTGACAAGGTAGTTGCTGCCTACAAAGGTCTTCTTTCCTGTCATCGGGTCTTCCGAAGCGTAGGTGGATCCGCCGATGAACTCTCTGATTATGGAGTCGTTGGGAACCACGCTGTCATCTTCATATACGTCGAACTCGCTGAGGAACTTCAGCATCTTCTGAGCCACCTCATACTCGGGTTCGTCCGCCTTGATGGATCTGAGCAAAGGCTCCGCATGTTTCTTCAGGATGGGTATCTCATAGATATGAGACGTGTTGAATGCTTCGTGGGCCTGGTCTCTGAATGGGAAGATGTTCTTGTCCTCACCGCGCCTTACAGAGGGCCAGTTGTCGATGGTAGCCTTTGCAGAATGTCCTCTGAACTGGTAATCTCTTACCATTCTCCTCAGCATCCTGTGATCAATGGGATCCACTCCGGATTCCTTGCTCACCTTAAGAGCCGTCACAGGGCATACGAAGATCTTGAACTTCTGGTGCTGACGGATTTGAGGAGTCAGCTCATCGTTCAGAGCATGGATGCCTTCGATCACTATGATCTGACTGCGCTTGATGGACGTGATCCTTTTGCCGTATTCCTTATGTCCTGTCATGAAGTTGAAGGTGGGAAGATCCACTTCCTCACCCTTCAGCAGGGAAATGATGTTGCTGTTGAACAGTTCAACGTCAACGGCATCCAGGTCCTCAAAATTATACTTGCCGTTCTCATCCAGCGGGGTCTCCTCTCTTTCCACGAAGTAATCGTCAGTTCCCATGTAGAGCGGCTCAAGTCCCAGTACCTTAAGCTGTGTGCAGAGCTTCTTCGCAGTGGTGGTCTTTCCTGAGCTGGAAGGTCCGGCGATGAGAACTACCCTGTTCTTCTGATCCGCGATCCTCTGAGCGATCTCAACGATCCTCTTGTCCTGATATGCTTCGGAAAGCTGCACCAGTTCTCTGAAGTCGCCTTCAGCGATGACCCTGTTAAGATCTTCAGGAGTCTGTACTCCCAGGAAGCTCTTGCTCATCTTGTGGTTTAATTTCATATCATGAAGTTTGTTTGCCATTTTAACCTCTTAATCTCATATTATTTTGCCAGTCTTTCCATGACCGCTTTGATCCTTGCAGGGATCAGTCTGCATTTTTCTTCTGAAACAGATGCCACGGATACCCTGATGCCCTTTGCGAGAGGAACCAGGAAGATGTTTTCCTTTTCCAGTTCCTGCGCCACTTCGTCAGGATTCGGCATAGGGATGCTTGCAAAGAATCCCGCGTCGAAAGGAACCATCTCGAGACCGCATTCCTTTGCAGCTGCCTCAAAGGCCTTGCCTCTTCTTAAGAGCATATCTCTGTACTCTGCTCTCTCTTCATCCACCATCTTCTTCAGCTCGGGATCGGCAAAGATCTTGGTTATTACGGTCTGAGGAGCGCGATTGCAGTTGGACCATGATCCTCTGGAACTGAATTCTGCAGCCTGCTTGAACTCCTGAGCGATGGCAGGGGTCTTGGCCATGCAGATCATAGCTCCGCATCTCATGCCATACATGGTGAAGGTCTTGGATGCGCTGTAACCGATGACCGGAAGCACGTTCTCCGGCATCTCATCGAGAACCGGCAGGAACTGTCTGTACTGTTCCTCATCACCTGCAAAATCGATATAGGCAACGTCGCAGAACAGTGCTACGTGTTTGTCCTGAGGAGTCTTTTCAAAGATCTCCTTGATCTTTCTCCAGTCGGTCACGGTCAATGAATATCCCGTTGGGTTGTGCGCAGGGCTGTTGATTATGATCACAAGGCTGTCCTGCAATTCAAGGAGTTCCAGAACATTGGCCTTGAAGTCGTCAATATTGAAACCTCTCTCCTCGTTGAAGAATTTAAAGGTCTGGATCTCTCTTCCGATCTCCTGACATATTGTCTTATAGGGTGCCCAGAACCAGTCTGCCACCAGCACTCTGTCCCCGGGAGCAGAGAAATTGGAAACAGTGTTCCTGATACCGCCGGTACCGCCCGGAGTAGCACATACTTCAGTGAATCCCTTAGGCTCATACTTGCCGAAAGCAGCCTTTTTTATAGCTTCCTTGAACTCCGGTGTGCCGCTGATCGGTGCATAGGGAGCATATTCATCAGGAGTAAGTTCCTTGAATACCTTGTCCACTGACTTGAGAACGATGAGTTTGCCATCGTCGTCAACAAGAGCTCCTATCGTTCCATTAACGACATTGTCCTTTCCGTACTTTGCGATAGCTTCCTTCGCTCTGTTTGAAATGGAAAAAATCTTGTCTTCCTTAGGGATCGTGCGTCCGTTTTCTCTGACAAAAATCATATATCTTCCTCCTGTCCGTCCGGCTTCAGCGCCGAGCTTCTGAATTTAACATAATTTATATTCTTTCCTTTAGCCGAGAATCTTTCCTCATACTCGGTGGGAAATTCTTTGCTCTGATAGTTTGCGGGGTCGTTGTGAAGGTCGCGGGTCATTTCCAGGACTTCGTATCCCAGGTCCGCTATCTCCTCCAAAGAGAATTCGAAGAGGCTGTCGTTGTCCGTCTTGAATTCGATGATTCCGCCGGGCTTCATGACCTCCATGAAACCTGTGAGGTTTCTCCTGTGGGTCAGCCTTCTCTTCGCGTGGCGGTCCTTGGGCCAGGGATCGCTGAAATTCAGAAATATGCCTTCCAGCTCACCTTCCTCAAAATAGTCGTGTATGTCATGTATGTATTCCATGAACACCTTCAGGTTGGAGAGTCCGGCTTCCTCTGCCTTCTCCAGGACCCTGAGGCAAATGTTTTCCTGGCCTTCGCAGGCTATATAGTTCATATCATTCAGGATCTCTGCCCTCTTCAGAATGAACTGACCCTTGCCCGATCCGACTTCGAGGTAGATCGGCCTGTCATTTCCGAAGAGTTCGTGCCACCTTCCCTTCATGGCTTTCGGTTCTCTCACCAGATGGGAAGCGTTGGCGTCTATTCTTTCCTGAAGGTTCTTAACGTTTCTCTGTCTCATCAGAACATCCTTGCTTCGATAATGATAAGGGCAAGGAAAATGGCTTCAAGAGCAAAGGTCACAAAGTCCCTTGTTTTGAGCTTCATTTCGTGCATCCTCGTCCTGTTTTCCCCGCCGTGATAGCATCTGGCTTCCATGGCCATGGCCAGGTCCTGAGCTATTCTGAAGGCGCTGACGAACAACGGTACCAGCACCGGTATCAGCGCTTTGGCTCTCTTCATCAGGCCTCCGGATTCAAAGTCCGCGCCTCTGGCCTGCTGGGCCTTCATGATCTTGTCTGTCTCTTCCAGCAGTGTGGGTATGAACCTGAGAGCGATGGTCATCATCATGGCTATCTCGTGTGAAGGGAATTTGAACCTTGCAAGGGGCGAGAGCAGCCTCTCGATACCGTCCGTCAGGCTCAAAGGCTTGGTGGTCAGCGTCAGCATTGATGAGCCGATGATCAGCAGCACCAGACGGATCGCCATGAACACCGCGATCTGGATTCCCTCTCTGGTGATGTGGAGGAACTTCCACTCCCAGATCACTTCACCCTTCACCATGAATATGTTCAGTGCAAAGGTGAAGAACAGGATGAACAGTATGGGTTTGAGTCCCCTCATGATGAAGCTGAGAGGCACACGGGATACGATTATCACCGCTGCCAGCACTGCAGCGCAGATGCCGAAGCCGATGAAGTTATCCACAATGAACAGTTCTATTATGAACAGCAGCGTAGCTATTATTTTTACTCTTGGGTCCAGCCTGTGTATCGGACTGTCCGATGCATAATACTGACCCAGCGTTATATCTCTAATCATTCTTTAAACAGATCCACTATCTTTCCGACAGCCGTGTCCATATCCAGCACGGTGTCTTTTATTCCAAGTTCATTGCAGAACTCGGTGATGGGAGGAAGGTCCAGTCCAACGCTTTTAAGCAGTTCTCCCCGGGAGAATACCTCTTCAGGGGTTCCCATGATCACCAGTTTTCCTCCGTCGATGACCATTACCTTGTCCGCCATCTCGGCCACGTCTCCCATGTTGTGGGAAACCAGGATGGTTATGTTTCCGGTTTTCTCATGGACTTCCCTGATCATCCTCAGGATGTCTTTGTGAGCCCTGGGATCCAGCCCCGCAGTCGGTTCATCAAGTATGAGCACCTCCGGCTTCATGGCTACGACGCCTGCGATGGCCACCGCCCTCTTCTGTCCTCCGGAGAGTTCGAATGGCGATCTGTCTTTGACCTTCTCATAATCCAGCCCCACCAGTGCAATGGCTTCTCTGACCCTCTGATCGATCTCTTCCTGGCTTAAGCCCAGGTTTCCGGGGCCGTAGGCCACGTCCTTGGCTACGCTCACCTCGAAAAGCTGATACTCCGGATACTGGAACACCAGACCGACTTTTTTGCGGATCTCCACCATGGAGACTCCCGGTCTTGTGATGTCTGTTCCGCCGATCTCTATGCTTCCCGATGAAGCCTTCAGAAGACCGTTCAGATGCTGAAGCAGCGTGGACTTGCCGGAACCGGTATGTCCGATGATGCCCACCAGCTCGCCGTCAGCGATCTCAAAGCTCACGTCCGTAAGAGCCTTCTGCTCCGTAGGCATGCCTTTGTCGTATATGTGATTTAATTTTGTGACTTTAATTGACATAGAGCCTTGACCATTTCCTCTTCTTTAATGATTCCCTGAGGGATATCCAGTCCCTCTTTTCTGAGCCTGTCACCCAGTTCCACCATGATGGGAACGTCCAGATTGGCCTTTCTGATGACGTCCGCCTGGGAGAAGACCTCGTAAGGAGTTCCGTCCAGCAGGACCTTTCCTTCATGCATGATGATGACGCGGTCGGCGTCGATGACCTCTTCCATGAAGTGGGTGATCAGTATCACCGTTATTCCTTCCTTATGGAGCTCCATTATGATCTTCATGATCTCTTTTCTGCCCTTGGGATCCAGCATGGCGGTGGGTTCGTCGAAGATTATGATCTTCGGCTTCATGGCTACTACCCCCGCGATGGCTATCCTCTGCTTCTGACCGCCGGAAAGGAGGTGCGGTGCTTTATGCTTGTACTGGCCCATGTTCACGTCTTCCAGAGCCTTGTCCACGCGGCGCCTGATCTCTTCAGGTTCGATTCCCAGGTTTTCAGGTCCGAAGGCCACGTCATCTTCAACTATGGAAGATACCAGCTGATTATCCGGGTTCTGGAAAACCATGCCGGCTCTCTGTCTGATCTCCCAGATGCTGTCGTCGTCTGCGGTATCATATCCGTCAACGAACACAGTACCTTCCGTGGGTATCAAAAGGCCGTTGAGATTTTTTGCCAGGGTGGACTTGCCGGAACCGTTCTTTCCGATGATGGCAGTGAAACTGCCCTCGTCGATCTCCAGGTTCACGCAGTCCAGAGCCCTGATGTTTTCCGAGCCCTCGCTCTTGCTGTATTCAAATATGAGGTTGTCTATGGTTATTATCTTTTCCATAAAGACCTATCTTTTTCTCCTTCTGAATCCAAGTATGCCGTATATGAGGTAAAGTGCGTGGAAGATCACCATGACCAGGAGCATGGCTCCTACCACGTAGCCGGGCTTGCCGAAGCGTGTCCCGAAGATCTCCCAGGCGATCTCCAGAGGGGAATTCCTCTGAACTTCATATATGAACATGTAATTGTATCCTGTTTTCATGTCCACCAGGTACGCCGGCACTGCCAGAAGCGCCATGGTGACCACGCTTATCCAGAGGCCTTTGTAATCAGGCCTGATCTCACCGTCCGCCAGCCTCATGATGAGATAAGTCACGATGGCCCAGTGGAAGATGAAGCTGTGTATTGTCATAAAGTTCCAGAACAGCGGCAGCATGGTCCAGCTGCAAAACAGCAGCGCCGCCAGGGCTCCCGGCCCGAAAGCATAAGCGATCAGCTGTCCTGTGACCTTCTGCTTAGGCATGAAGGCGTCTATCAGGACGAAGAATATGGCATATCCGCAAAGGTGCAGCGGAAGATATGCGTCGATCGGCGCCCCGATGATCACGATGATGGTATCCTTGATGATCTCCGATATGAGGAGAAACAGCGCAAATATCTTTCTGATCTTAGACTGTTTATGTTCAGAACTTCTGAGATACGCCGGAACCATGATAAGAGAGGCGACAGCCAGCACAAGAAGCCAGATCAGATGGCCTTTGGAGTACAGTTCAAAGCCTATGTCCATATGTTCGGCATTAGCCTGTTCAGTATATACCCAGAAGTTTTCAAAGCTCATTTGCCCGGTCCTCATGTATTCATGCACACAATTAATCAATTTATTATATCACCAGTCGCTTGTAAATACAAACAAAAAAGAGATGTCAGCGACATCTCTTAAATGACATTATATATCTATTCACTGCAGTTGTTTTTTATAAGCTCGTCCAGTTCAGGAACCTCTCTCTTAAGAGATACGATCCTGCTGCCCTTCATAAAGCAGTGGCAGGATACAGCGTTCGCGCAGACCTTTTCATTGGTACGGTCATACATCTCGTAAGATATTTCCAGCTTGACGCCGGTGTATTTGCTTACGCCCACCCTGATCTCGATCTCATCATCGAAGTGAGCGGGTCTTTTGTAATCCACGCTGATTCCCGTGACCGGAGAAACGATGCCCAGCTCTTCAAGTGCGTGATAGCTCATGCCCAGTTCATCCATAAAGGATATTCTGGCTTCCTCCATCCACTTCACATAGTTCGAGTGGTGTATTACGCCCATCTGGTCTGTCTCGTGGTATTGTGCTCTTCTGGTATAAGTAAACATGCCTGCGACCTCCTGTGGATACATTATACCATATACTGCATCAAAAGACTTATATTAAAAATCAATTATCTGCTGCAATCTTATCTTTTTTGTATAACAGGAAGTATGCTCCCAGGAAAGTCAATAAGCCGAATGCCACCACCATAGCTTCAAGTGCCGGCGCTGACAGCTGGACCACCTTTGCCATGTTCAGGCCTGCAAGTGAGTCAAGGGCGGTATGAAGCAGGATCGCCAGAGGATACAACCAGAATCTGCCCTTGTCCCTAGCTGCATAGAAGACCAGGATCGACGCTCCCACGTGGAAGAGGAAGGCGAAGACTCTTTCGAACATGCTGGTTCCTATGTCTGCAAAACTGAATACTGCCAGCTGATCTGCCAGAGCGCGAATGGCTTCCTCCTGAAAAGGTGCCTGCTCCGCCACCTGATCGATGATTCCCTGGAAAGTTCCTGTGTTTATCATAACTGCATAGACAATATATACTATGTAATTGATGCCCAGCACCAATATCACTTCAAATCCTCCGTGGCCGATTCCATATGAAATAGATGTTTCTCTGTTTCTGCGGTTTCTGAGGATCGTTTTGAAAGCCACGAGGCGTCCTGTCTCTTCAAAGACTCCGGGAAACAGGCCCAGTACCAGTGCCCAAAGTATCGGTCTCGCATTTATGAACTGACTTGCCGCATGATCCGGAAGCCCCATGGTTGTGGGAAATACCAGGGCGTTCTGGATCGTCTTCTCCAGGATCAGCGCAAACAGCACAAAAGTCGCAGCTCCCACAAGTATGGTGGTGAACTTCTCATGCTTCCAAAATTTCCAAATGAGCGCTATGGCTATGGGTATGATCACCGCCAGCAATACGCCAAGTCCTAAGGCTATGAATTGTTCTCTTCCAACTGTTGCAAATTCTGTCATCTCGTTTGCCCTCCTCATCTGTTTTCTATGGCCATTCTAAGGCTTCCACAAGGTGGAAGGTCAAGGGGTTTTTGCAAAAAATTTTCTCAGGAGGTCGCTGGCGCTCAGTCCTCGCGCAGCGGTTCTAAGCTCCGGCTTCGCTAAAGCTTGCCGATCGCTAAGTACCGGCGCTGTGGGAAGCCTCCTGAGAAAACCTTTTGCAAAATCCTTATAAAAAAAGTTGCCGCTCTTTTTTTATGTTTTTTACGGATTAGACTTTTATTACGAAAATGGCTCTTTTAGTCTAATTTTTACAATAGCGATCCCTTATTATAAAGAGGCGATTAGACTTTTTCATGAAAATTGTGCGTTTTAGTCTAAAAAACAAGAGCAATATTATTTGCGAAATATCAAATTGCCTAAAATATTAGACTAAGAAGAGGAAAATTCAGGAAAAAGTCTATTGGAATATGATTGATCAAATCAAAATGACTTTTCAATTAGACTAAAAGATGATTTTTTGCGAATTTAGTCTATATGGTATTTTTTTTTGCAAAGAACTGGCGGCATAAGTCGAAATTTGCTTTTTCACCTCTCGGCTTACCTTTTAATCCATTTTGGCGGTATACTGGCTGTTTTTTTCTCGAAAAGTAAGCACATATGCAAAATATCTTCTTCCTGGCTTACTTTCTCCCTTCGAACATGGCCTTTAAGGCAAAAAAAGTAAGCTCAGATCCCAAAAGCTCCGATCCCGGCTTACTCCCTCTTTCATATACAGGATAAAACAAAAGAGCGGCATTTCTGCCGCTCTTGATTTGCTTTCGTATTGAGATTACTCGATGATCTCTGTTACAACGCCGGATCCTACTGTTCTGCCGCCTT
>CACYYH010000013.1 GCA_902778565.1 uncultured Eubacteriales bacterium | reverse complement strand
AAAAGAAAAAATGGCAGGAATGCTTAGACGCAGCTATGGGTTCTGTTAAAAATATCCTGGTAGCGCTCTTCATCCTCATGCTTGCCTATACCATGGCTACCACTACAGCGCAGACGAAAGCCAAAGGCGCTGCGATCATGGCATCCTGACCTGAGATCATAAGTCCTGCGAGCACGAATACCGGCAGGAATTTAAGAAAGCCTTTAATAAAGCCCATGATAATACCTCCAATAATATAATAGTATATTAACCATTCAATAATGTAGTCGTGTATTTAACATTATATTTCATTAGCGATTCCTTAGCAAGTGTTTTTACAGATACAAAAATTGACTAAGTCTTAAGTAAATGTTATACTTTCCTTAATTTACAGGCTTTCAAGGAGTTTTAACTATGAATGATCCTAAATGCAGCAGACGCCGGATCCTGAGCAATAAAACATATCTCTACCTGACGGAATTTTTCTCAGGTATGTCCCTGATGGCAGTAGAACTGGGTGCCAGCCGACTTATGGCGCCCTATTTCAGTTCATCCCAGATCGTATGGACCATAATAATCGGAACCATTATGATCGCCATGGCTCTCGGAAACATCTTCGGAGGCCGTTGGGCGGACAAAGACCCCAATCCCGACAAGCTCTACAGGCGCATCATAATCGCCGCATGCTGGATCGCGCTGATCCCTGTCCTGGGTAAATACGTGATCCTGGGGATCTCCGGCCTTCTTATATTCACCGTGAGCCACAACCTACTGGTCATCGCAGCCTTTATCACCTGCATCGTTATCTTCGTGTTCCCCCTTTTCCTTCTTGGAACCGTGACGCCTTCACTTGTGAAATACACCATGGACAGCCTGGAGGATAACGGTCGTATCGTAGGAAAACTCAATGCATCCAACACCATCGGATCAATAATAGGCACCTTCGTTCCCACCTTCGTAAGCATCCCTGCTGTGGGAACTTCCATTACTTTTCTGATCTTCGGCGGCATACTTCTGGCCCTTTCGATAATCTACTTCACATCGCCTTTTGGCGATGGATCCCGCATCCGTCCCGGCAAAGCCATGATCATCGGCTGCGTCATATTTTTGCTCAGCGTGATCCTGGGGCACAGCAACAGCTTCGCTTTCTGGGAAAGCGACATCATAGTCGAGGATGAATCTATCTACAATTACATCAAAGTCACTGAGGATGACAAGAACGTCACACTGTCAACCAACGTGCTCTTCGGTGTGCAGTCCATCTATCCCAAGGAAGGCGAACTCACCGGCATGTATTACGACTACGCCATGGCCGCGCCTTACATGGCCGGACTCCATGAAAAGGATCAGCTGGACGTTCTGATCCTGGGTATGGGCACCGGCACCTATGCCACCCAGTGCCTGAAGTTCTATGACAACATGAATTTTGAAGGTGTGGAGATCGATGAGAAGATCGCAGATCTTGCTACGGAATATTTTGCGCTGCCTGAGTCTGTTAAGGTCACTAAGTACGATGGCCGCGCCTATCTCAATGCGGTGAATGAAAAGTATGACATTATAATGGTGGACGCTTACCAGGATATATCCATCCCCTTCCAGATGGCCACCGTTGAATTCTTCAACATGGTCCGCGACCATCTGAAAGACGATGGCGTCATGCTGGTAAACATGAATATGAGAAGCACAGAGGAAGGAAATATCAACCAGTACCTGTCGGACACCATCTCCTCTGTTTTCAGTGAGGTGTACACCGTCGACGTTCCTTATAACACCAACCGCGAGCTTTTCGCATCAAACGATCCGAAGGTCATGGAGCACTTTGCCGCAAACGTTTCCCTGGAACAAAACAAGACCCTGGCCGATCTCATGACCAAGGTCTCTTCAAACCTTTCGCTCTATTCTCCGGGGAATCGCGTCATGACAGACGACAAGGCCCCGGTTGAGCTCCTCAGCATGCGCGCCATAGACGAGCTGGTAGCTGAGGAACTGGCCTACTATCAGGATATACTTCACGAAGAAGGCATCAAAGGCCTGATGGACAGGTTCCTGTGAGTTCAAAAAACAGCGCATCCCCGTGAACTTCACGGGGATGTTTTTTATTCTGTTTTTTCGGATCTCTCTTTTACTGCCATGAGGCATATGCCCTTGGCCTTGCCTCCGTTCAGCGCTCCGATGATCTCGCTTATGCTGTAGTACCTCATCCTGAGGCCGGCATTATGAGCGATCAGCCGCTCGCCGTCCTTCGAGATATAGAAGGTGTGTATCTGCCTGAAGATGTCCTCCCTGTCGTTCATAACGGTCAGTATGAAGTGATCGCAAAAGTGCCCCAGCAGGTCAAAATCTTCCTCATCAGTGGTGTAATTCACCTCGATGCCTATCTCTCCCAGATATTTCTTTATTGACTTCATGGACACGCCGAAACGTCCCGCGTGAAGGATGCCGTCTTTTTCGAATATCTCTATCAGATCCGGCAGTTCCACTTTAAGATCACCGCCTCCATATTTCAGAAGCAGATTGTATACCGCGATGACTTCGCAGCCGGAATAATCCAGCGTGGACTTTCCCAGACTCATGTCCGTGAAGTCCGCCTGTCGCTCGATGAGAGCTGTGCGGAATCCCGGCTTCTCTGCCATGCGCTTTCTGTAGGCCTGGACGTTGGAGATATCGTTCTGAGTAAAATTCCTTTTGATAAGCTTTTCTATCTTCCTCAGCCTATCGATAGCACCTACGATGGTCTTGTTCTTCAGTTTTCCGGGGATCGTCTTAAAAATCATACTATTTGTGAACGTTTTGTGGCTTGAAATAAGGGGCCCCTCATCTTAAGTCATAAATTTTCCCGTGTATTATGGCTCATTTTTAAGCAATGCCGGTTTTGAGCCATAATTATTATCGCTTCACCAATTTTTTTATGGCTTAAATACCATAGCCCTCCCCATTTAAGCCACAATTCGAAACTGTTTTTATGGCTTAAAATCAAGGGGTATGATCATTAAGCCACAATCAGATCATTCTTATAAAGATAAACGGGTTTTGCAGTACCGGAAAAAGATATTTTAAAAGGAGATCCTCTTGGATCTCCTTTATTATATCACAAAACTATCTGGCTTCAAATACCGCCTTGCAGCCCTTATAGGTCATGTAGCAGTCCAGCTTGGCCACTACTTCGAAAGGTGCGTGCATGCTTAAAACAGGAACTCCTGCGTCGATGGTCTCAATGTTTCTGTTAGCCATGTCGAGAGCGACTGTTCCACCGCCGCCTTCATCGATCTTGCCCATCTCGGTGAGCTGCCAGAGAACGCCGTTTTCTGTGAATATTTTTCTCACGTAAGCAACTGTCTCTGCGTTAGCGTCTGATGCTCCGCCCTTGCCGCGGCCTCCGGTGTACTTGCAGATGGCGATACCGTGATTTACTCTGGATTCGTTATTGGCTTCAAATACTTCCATGAAGTTGGGATCCAGCGCAGCGGTAACGTCTGCAGACAGGCAGAAGGATTTAGCAAAGCAGTCATAAAGATCAACGCCCTGTCCTTTGCACATGTCGTTCATGAAATGTTCGAATGCCTGTGAGATCATGCCGGTGATTCCCATGGAGCCGATCTCTTCTTTGTCAGCAAAGATGCATACTGCAGTCCTTTCGGGGATCTCTTCCATATCCAGGAGAGCTTTGAGTTCTGCAAATGCGCATACTCTGTCATCGTGGCCGTAAGCACCGATGAAACTTCTGTCGAAGCCGATCTCTGTAGCGTCAAATGCGGGAACGGTCTCCAGTTCAGCTGAGAGGAAGTCTTCCTCCACCATGCCGTACTTCTCGTTCAGCAGTTCCATTACGTACTGTTTAACTCTTGTCTTGGCTTCCTTGTCCTCTACGGGAACGGAACCGATCAGAAGGTTCAGGTTCTCGCCGGGGATAGCCTCTCCCAGGGGCTTGGCAGCCTGCTGTTTTCCAAGGTGAGGAAGAATGTCAGTGATGACAAATTTAGGCTCATCGCCATGTCCGAATTTCACTTCCAGCTTGCTTCCGTCCTTTAAGCAAACCACTCCGTGAAGTTCAAGGGGAATGGTGACCCACTGGAACTTCTTGATACCGCCGTAGTAATGGGTCTTGAGGAACGCCATCTCTTCAGCTTCATATAACGGATTGGGTTTAAGGTCAAGTCTGGGTGAATCAGTATGTGCTGCGGCAATGTTGGCGCCGTAAACCAGGGACTTCTTTCCGATGACTGCCAGATCTATGTTCTTTCCGCGGTTATTGTAGTATACCTTGTCGCCGGGTTTCAGTTCCATGCCGGCTTTATAGGGCACGAATCCTTTTGCTTCAGCAAGTTTGATGCACTCAACAACGCACTCTCTTTCGGTCTTGGCTGCGTTCATGAAATCGATGTAAGCTTTGCAGTAATCTTCCATTGCAGTCTTTTCCTCTGCGGAGATCACGTCATAGCCGTTTTTCTTTTCGATCAAAACTCCCATAAATTAAAAACTCCTTTACTCTAAAAAATAGAGGACCCCGCGGGGTCCCCTATTCGAGTTTAACCTATTTAAGCTTTTAAATCAAGTGTTAGATTACCAAGCTCTGATATCCTCGTTGATGTTCCAGCATACATAGTATGTTCCGATCTGGCCTGCTACTACGAATTCATCAGGATAATCCTTCTTCAGTGCTGCCATTTCATTTGTAGGAACGTCATCGATGAGTTTCCACTCGCCGTTCTTGAAGTTGGTGAGCATGTTGTTTGCATCATCACTCAGATAGAACTTAAGTGTAGGCATTGTTACCTCTGCAGCGTCAGGGTGGTTCTCATTCTTCTTGAGAGTGATTACACTGTTATGATCCCAAGCGTCCATGGTGTACATACCGTTGCATACATAGGTTGAAGGATCTGTGTTCCAGCCTTCGTTAGCTACTACGTCTTCTCTTACAGGGAAGAATGTAGGGAATGCAAGGAGTTCGTTCCAGTATGCTACCTGGTTTGCGATGGTAACTTCGAGAGTCTTGTCATCGAGTGCGGTTACAGCGAGATCGTTAGGATATCCAACAACGTTCTCGAACATGTATCCATAGTCGAATGCGTTCTCTTCATTAGCTGCTCTCTTCCATGCAAACTCGTAATCCTTAGCGGTTACGGGCTGTCCATCGGACCATGTCATGTCGCGGAGAGTGTAGGTGTAGGTAACTGTTCCGTCTTCGTTCTCAACACCTTCAACGAGTTCTTCTGCAGCATCGGGAACGATCTGGAGAACTCCATTTTCGTCCTGTGACCACTTAGCAAGACCTGAGAACAGGTGAGCCAGCATTGTAGCTCCGTCTACTGCGGAGTTAGCTGCAGGATCAAGTGTATCAGGCTCGGAAGCGATACATACGTTGAGAGTGTCAAGGTTGTCGGATGTTGTGGTGTACATGAAGTACTTGTAGCCCAGAGGGTTAGCAAAGAATCCGTCCACTGTCTTGGAGATCATGTAAGGATCTGTGTAGTAGTACAGAGGACAGATAGCTCCGGTGGACATAAGAAGGTCCTCAGCCTTGTGCATAAGAGCATATCTGGTTGCAGGATCTGTGGTGGTCTTAACGAGGGAGATAAGAGGATCATAGGTCTCGGACCATGTTCCGTTCTCTACCTTGAGGTCAAGTCCAAGGTCTGTGGTGTCAACGCTGTACATTGCGAGAGTTCCGTGGTTGCCTCTGCCGAACTGTACGTCGTTGTTACCGGAATCTGTTGTCCACATGTCAAGGAAGCAGATAGGATCGTTGTAGTCAGCTAACCAGCCGTTACGAGCGATGGAGTAATCTCCTGCCTTACGTGTGTTGAGGAATGTGTTCCACTCCTGGTTCTCCAGGTTGATAGTGATACCAACTGAAGCGAGAGCGCTCTGGAGATATTCACCGATAGCCTTGTGTCCTTCACTTGTGTTATAGAGATAAGTAAGTGTAGGGAAGTTGGTGAACTTCTGAGCGGATTCATCCCACTCATAATACTTCTTGAGGATCTCGATAGCTTCGTTTACGTTAGCTTCGAAATCAGCAGGATCTACGCTGTAGTATCCCTGGCCGCCGTTAGCGTTCTGATAGAACTGAGAACCGTCAGCGTCTGTCATACCCATAGCTACGAAAGTGTTTGCAGGAAGCTGTCCGGCCTGTCCGATTTCTTCGCAGATGTAGTTTCTGTCAAAGAGAAGGCTGATTGCCTGACGGATCTCTGCCTGCTTAACCTCGTCTTCTACGCTGACTGCTGCAGGGCCTTCATCTCCGCCGCCGCCGGAAGATCCGCATGCTGCGAAGGTGAATACCATGACGAGAATAAGAAGTACTGCTAATAATTTTTTCATGTTGCTTTCCTTCCTTTCTAAAAAATTAAAAAGCTTTTTAATTTATCATTCACGTGGTTAAACACGTTGATGATCTTAAATCAGTTGATTTCGTCCACCCTATGGCAGGCAACGAAGTGTCCGGGGGTGACTTCCTTGAATTCAGGCATACTGAGGGAGCATGCCTCAGTGGCGTATTTGCATCTGGTTCTGAAAGGACAGCCTGACGGAGCGTTCAGCGGGCTGGGGATATCTCCCTCAAGAGCTATACGCTTGTTGGCTCTGGCGATCTGAGGATCCGGTACAGGCACAGCCGAGATCAGTGACTTGGTGTAAGGATGCAGGGAGTGATGATAGATCTCATCGGAGTCTGCAAGCTCCACCATCTTGCCCAGATACATTACAGCGATACGGTCTGATATATGCTTTACTACCAGCAGGTCATGAGCGATGAACAGATAGGTCAGCCCCAGCTTGTCCTGAAGTTCGTCGAACATATTGATGACCTGAGCCTGAATGGATACGTCCAGTGCGGATACAGGTTCATCGCAGACGATAAATGACGGATTCAGCGCCAGAGCTCTGGCGATTCCGATTCTCTGTCTCTGTCCTCCGGAGAACTCGTGGGCATATCTTGCAGCATGCTCTGAGTTCAGTCCAACGTGATCCATGAGTTCAAGGATCCTGTCCTGTCTGGCTTTTTTATCCGTATACATCTTATGGATATCCAGAGGCTCTCCAATGATATCACTGACCGTCATACGTGGATTCAGTGATGAATAGGGGTCCTGAAATACCATAGTAGCCTTTTTGCGGAGATTGTCAAGGTCTTCCTTGGTTTTGATCTCTTTGCCTTCGAAAAATACTTTTCCGTCGGTGGGCTTGTACAGATGGAGAATGGTACGACCTACTGTGGTCTTGCCGCAGCCGGACTCTCCTACAAGTCCCAGAGTTTCTCCTTTTTTGATCTCAAAGGATACGTCATCAACAGCCTTCAGAGGCTTAGAGGAGAAGAATCCGGTACTTATGTCAAAATACTCTTTAAGGTGTTCAACGCGAATGATTACTTCTTTTTCTTCACTCATTTGAAGCACCTCCTTTCTGCTCCTCTAAAAGTTCTTTTACGTTCATCCAGCATGCAGCCGAATGGTGTTCATTGATGTCTATATAGTCGCACTTCTCGTTTATGCAGATATGCATTGCATCATCGCATCTCGGTGCAAAGGGACAGCCCTTGGGCATGTTCAGAAGGTCGATGGGAGTACCTGTGATGGGTTCCAGTTTCTTTCCTTCCATATCTACCGTAGGAATGGACTTCAGAAGTCCCTTGGTGTATGAGTGATGAGGATTATAGAAGATATCCTCTGCGGTTCCTCTTTCACAGATGGAACCGGCATACATTACGATTATCTGGTCGCAAAGCTGAGCAACAACTCCCAGGTCGTGAGTGATCATGATGATGGCCATTCCCAGCTGATCCTGCAGGCTCTTCATGAGTTCCAGGATCTGTGCCTGAATGGTAACGTCAAGAGCGGTGGTGGGCTCGTCAGCTATCAGGATCTCCGGCTCACATGAGAGAGCCATGGCGATCATTACACGCTGACGCATACCTCCTGAAAGCTCGAAGGGATACTGTTTCATTCTCTTTTCAGGTTCATTTACGTTTACCAGTTTGAGAAGTTCAACAGCTCTGTCCCAAGCCTGCTTCTTGTCACGGTCAGTATGAAGGGTTATGGCTTCGACGAGCTGATGTCCTATGGTATACGTAGGATTCAGGGATGTCATGGGATCCTGGAAAATGATGGATATCTTATTTCCTCTGACGGTCTTCATGACCTTTTCGCCTGCGCCTACCAGCTCCTGCCCATCAAGTTTGACGGAGCCGCCTACGATCCTGCCGTTGGGATCCAGTATCTGCATGATGGAGTAAGCGGTAACGGACTTGCCGGACCCGGATTCTCCTACTATTCCGAGTACCTTATGTCTGTCCAGGCTGAAGGATACGCCGTTTACGGCTTTGACTTCGCCTGCAGCAGTAAAGAAGGATGTTCTTAAATCATTAACTTCAAGTAATGCCATTTCTCTCCTCCTTTCCTAGCGTCTCAGCTTAGGGTCAAATGCGTCCCTTAAGCCGTCTCCGAAAAGATTCAGAGAAAGTACTATAAGTGAAATAATGATCGCGGGGATCACGAGTCTGTAAGCATAGGAATTGATTCCGTTCAAAGCATCAGATGCCAGAGATCCAAGTGAAGGCATTGGTGCATTTACACCCAGTCCCAGGAAGGACAGATAACTCTCTGTAAAGATTGCGCTGGGGATCTGAAGAGCAGTTGAAATGATGATTACTGAAATACAGTTAGGAAGCAGATGCTTTCTGATGATCCAGCCGCCCTTCGCTCCTGCAGCTCTTGCAGCAAGCACGTATTCCTGTTCCTTGAGGGAAAGGATCTGTCCTCTGATAAGTCTGGACATTGATACCCAGTAGAGTACGCCGAAAACTATGAACAAAGAGATGATGTTGGCACCGATCTTGGCAAGGACAGTACCTTCAATGACCGGCGTGAGGGCTACCCTCATTACCGAAGCCAGAAGGATTACCATCAGCATGTCGGGAAGTGAATAAATGATATCCACTATACGCATTATGATCAGGTCCACCTTACCTCCCAGATATCCCGATATGGAACCTACCAGCATACCTATTATCAGTACGATAAGGCTTGCAAAGAAACCTACCGCAAGAGATATCCTGGTGCCATAGACCACTCGTATGAAGTAATCTCTGCCCTGGGCATCTGTTCCGAAGATGTGCGGGAAGACTTTCTCGCCGGCATCCATCTTGGCCTGTTCAGTAGTTCCGTACTCAAAAGGTCTCAGGTTGTTATATGAGTTGTCTACCTGTTTACCCGGAGCTACTCCCAGCATTCTGTCATATGAATATGGCCAGAACATGGGAACAAAGATCGCAGACAATGTAATAATAACTATGAGTATGATGCTGACTACCGCTACGTCGTTCTTAAGGAGACGCTTGACTCCGTCCTTAAAGAAGGTGGAAGACTCACGCATCTGCACCATATATTCTTTTTCTTCATCAGTAGCAGGAAGGAAAAGGTTCGGATCCTGCTGAAGGCTGAATAACTTTTCTTTGTTAAACATATCCTCACCCCTCCTTACTCAAGATTGATCCTCGGGTCAGCTACCTTATACAGGATATCACTGACCAGATTCATTATTACGATCAGGGCTGCCAGCACGATGGTGGTACCCATGATCAGCGGATAGTCACGGTTCGTTATACTGTTTACGAAGGCACGGCCGATACCGGGAACAGCAAAGATCTGCTCAACTACCAGGGATCCGGTTACGATGTACGCAAGCATGGGTCCGAAGTATGTAATTACAGGAATAAGGCTGTTCTTAAGAGCGTGTCCGAAGATTATCATCACTTTGCTTACGCCCTTGGCTTTAGCAGTTCTGATATAGTCCTGACCCAGAACATCCAGCATGGACGACCTTGTAAGCCTAGTGATATAACTCATGGGGTAAAGCCCAAGGCTGATGATCGGAAGGATCAGACCCTTGGCAGTCTCACCGTTAGCCGGGAGCCATCCCAGCTTTACAGAGAACAAGATAAGCATCAGGGATCCTATGATGAAGGTGGGCATCGATATCAAGGCAGTTGTCAGGACCATGATGCATTTATCGATGAACTTGTTCCGGTTAAGGGCGGCCACCGCCCCGAGAACAATGCCAAAGATAGCAGCGAAAACTGCAGCGATGACACCAAGTTTAACTGAAGTCCTCAGTCCGTCTGTGATGACGTCGATAACCATTCTGCCTCTCTGTTTCAGTGATGGACCGAAATCCAGATGGAAAGCAATGTCCTTAAGATAGGTCACATACTGTTCAAACAGCGGCTTATCCAGTCCATACTTGGCTTCCAGTGCTGCCTGTGCGGCAGGAGTGATGGCTTTCTCACTCATGAAAGGACCGCCGGGTACTGCACGCATTACGAAGAACGTAAGGGTGATAACTACCCAGACAGTCAGTATGGCCAGAATGATTCGCTTCAGGATATACGAAAGATTCTTTTTGCTCATTTACACTTCACCTTCTTTTCGAGGTCTTAAAAATACAATAAAGCAGAGAATACTCCGCCTCTGCTTTATTATACTACATCGTTATATCGTTTTCATTATTTTTTTGATTTTTGTGAAGATTTTGTGAAGAAATACAAAAACTCTCTTCTGATTTGGGCTGTCACCCAATGTTTTGCCACTTTTTTTCTTATGTTTACCTTAAAATCACTGCTTCTGCTTATCTGCGGCCGCGCTTCTTGAAATCCTTCTCGATCTTCTCCTTCCAGCTGCCGTCCATTGCCTTGGAATCCGGCATGGATCTCATGGCGCTCATGGCGCAGCCTACGACCTCGTAATTGAGCTCTATTCCCTCGCTGTCATTTACGTAGCGCACTGCTCTGTCCTGTCTGATGCCCAGTCTGTCAGACTCCTTTGCCACGTCGATGTTCGCACCCAGGAAAAGGAATTCCCAGCCGTATTTTTCTTCCTGTCTTTTGATCATCTTCTTTATGTCACGGTAGGAATAACGCTTGCTGGCGTTTTCAAGTCCATCCGTCGTGATGACGAAAATGGTCTTTTCAGGCACGTCTTCTTCTCTTGCATATTTATGGATATTACCAATATGATGGATCGCTCCCCCTATGGCGTCCAGAAGCGCCGTGCAGCCTCTGACGTAGTATTCGTCCTCTGTCATTTCTTTTACTTTATCCAAAGGCACTCTGTCCAGGAGCACTTCCTGCTCGTGGTCGAAGAGTACCGTGGATACCAGGGCCTCTCCCTCTTCCTTTTTCTGCTTCTCTATGAGTGAGTTGTATCCTCCGATAGTGTCCTTTTCAAGTCCTCCCATGGATCCGCTTCTGTCTAAAATAAAAACCATCTCTGTAAGTCCCTTTTTCATCTCATTGCCTCCTTTTATATCTGCCCCGAAGGGCTTTCTTACTGTTTACAATGTGATGATAACAGAACCGAGATGGTTTTCGGTCGCCTGATAGGCGACTTCTAGCTCACCAGAGTTTCCTCGAATAATTCGAAGAGTATTCTTTCAACTTCAAGTATGCTGTATATTCCGTGATCCATACAGTACTGGACTGCCAGATCTATTTTATCCGACGGTGAGAAAGCCTGACCCGCGCTTTCCAGAAGATCCTTGGTGTCGTCTATGGAAAGTCCCATCGATATTGCCAGCGCCAGCACTGTTCTCTTTTTCGGTATGTGTCCGGGCTTCTTTATCTTTGAAAAAGTCTGCTTCGTAAGATTTGCTCCCTTGTAGATCTCCACGTCGCTCTTCCCTGTCCTGTCCATGAACCTGAAAAGCCTCTCCTGGAAAGTCTCGCCCTTGTAGTGCTTCAGCAGATCCTCCAGGCTGCCGTACTCATCGAAAGCAATGCTCTCATCCGGAGTCTCTTCTTTGCCGTGGTAAGCATCGGCCTCAGCCATGAAATCCTCAGCTTCCGGAAATTCAGGAACAGGTTCTATAGGAACCACTTTATTTGCTTTAATGATCTCAGCCTCTTCAGTCTGACGCTCTTCTCTCCTTCTTCTCGAAAACAATCCCGTGCTCAGACGTCTTTTCGAAGAAACCTTAGGCAGACTCTCAGGCGGCGCACTCCTTTGGACGCTTTCCATGGCAGGAGTTTCCGGACCCGAACCGGCCATATTTCCAAATGATGCAGGGCTGTAGTTCATATACGCCCTGTCTCCATCCCAGGTGCTCTCAGCCTCCTCCACATATCTGCTGTCAATGAATTCATCGATGTCATCCAGCAGCTTCTTTGAAAGAGAAAATGCCTCTTCATCGTATATCACCAGATATACGTCCATTTCCGTGGTATAGAGATACTTGCTGATGGTAGTGAAGGCTATGTTCAGTCCCTCCTCCTTCGGGAAGCCGTAGTTTCCCGTGGATATCAAAGGAAAGGCAATGCTCTTTATGCCATTCTCGATTGCCAGGCTCATGGCATTGTCGTAGCAGCTTCTCAGCTGCCTTCTGGCAGGTTCCGGGTCTTCCTCTCTCCATTTGGGTCCCACAGTATGTATTATATATTTCGCATCAAGGTCGAATGCCGGAGTGATGGCTGCGCTTCCCCTTCTCATGGGACCTATCTTCACTCGCTCTTCAAAAAGCTTGTCCCATCCGGCTGCGCTGTAAATGTGATGATCCACTCCGCGGCCCACCGCCACGTGAGGATTGGCGCTGTTCACCACAGCATCCACTTTCATCTTTGTTATGTCATTTCTTACTATTTTAAAAGGCATGTCTTCTTCCTCCCGGAATAATTATACCACAAAACAAAACGGACCGGAAAAACTTCCGGTCCGTATTTAACTTTTTTATAACGGCAAATGCCCGATATTATGCTTCTTCTTTTACGATCTCAGCGTCAGGAGCGTTCTTGATGATGGACTCCATACCGTTCTTAAGTCCTGACATCTGCTTGTAGCCCTCGCCTGCGCAGATGATCTGGCCGTTTCTTGCTTTCAGTCTGAATCTGAACTCACCTGCTTTATCTGTGTAGATCTCCCACTTAGGATTCTTCTTTACTTCAAATCCTTCAACTGTCTGGTCTTCTACTGCTGCGATGGGAGCATTCTTCTTGATGGAATTGATTCCCTTCTTGCAGGTCTCAAATGTCTTGTAAACCTGAGATGTGCAGATGACCTGTCCGTTGTTAGCTTTAAGATTGAATTTTACCCCTGTTTTGACTTCTGATACTACAAATTTACCCATTTTGGTCCTCCTTCTATAGTAATCATAACAATGAGTTTCGTTGTTCTACATCCCCATTATACCATATCCCTTTTATTTTTGTATATATATTTATACATTTTTTAGTGTATTCTTTTCTCCATTAAAAAAGCCCCTTTCACAGGGGCTTTACGGTCATTTACCGAATTTTTCTTCATATTCGTCTCTCATAATGGACATCAGATGTACGTCGTGGAGCACGCCGTCCTTTCTGCAGTTTCCTCTTAAGACGCCTTCTTCCGTGAATCCCATCTTTTTATACAGGAATTCAGCAGGGTTTCCGGTATAAAAATCCAGATACACTCTCTGCATATCCAGATCCCGGAACATGTGATCCATGGTAGCCTTGAGAGCCTGTCCGCCCAGGCCTTTGTTTCTCAGCTCCTTATCCGCAATATATATTCTCCAGATCTCACCCTTCCAGCCCGGGATCAGATCTCCAAGGACGATACGTCCTGCGGGTTTCCCGGTATCTTTAAGGATGATGGTGAACTGCTCAGAAGCTTCATTTGCCTGATCATCAAAGAACTTTTGATATACATCTTCCTTGGTCTGGCGGCAGCTTATGCTGAAAAACTCAGTCACTTCGGGCCATGTCTCCCACTCATAGAAGGTATCGCAGTCCTCGAATCTGCTTTCTCTTATGATAAGATCTTTTGTCTCAAATTCCATATTATTCTTCCTTTGGCTCTGATTTTTCTTCAGCCTTGGCTTCCATAGCCTCGATCTGTTCCTGATAAGCCTCGCCCTTTTCTTCGGTTCCGTGCCGTCCTGCAGGATGATAGGTAGGAACTACTTCCTCTATCAGATCGCGGATGTCTGCTCTTTCCTGATATGCTGCGATCATGAGATCTTCAAGCTGTCTAAGGAATTTATCGTCATCGAATTCGATGGGGCTTCCGATGTTGATGAGTTCGTTCTCGGTCTTCCTCATGCCCTCTTCATCCATAAGCCGCTCTTCGTAAAGTTTCTCACCGGGACGAAGTCCTGTGTACTCTACCATTATGTCCACGTCGGGCTTGAGGCCTGAGAGCTTGATCATGTTTCTGGCAAGATCGTCGATCTTGACGGGAGTGCCCATATCAAGAACGAAGATGTTTCCTGCCCCGCCTATTGTGGCAGCCTGAAGTACCAAGGATGCTGCTTCAGGAATGGTCATGAAGTATCTTATGATATCAGGATGGGTAACCGTTACGGGACCGCCGGCAGCGATCTGCTCGCGGAATCTGGGAATAACCGAACCGTTGCTTCCCAGTACGTTTCCGAACCTTACTGCTACGAATTCAGTCTTCGGCTTGTAAGGAAGAGCCATCTCATCAAAGGCGCTCTTTCCGTAGGAAACATGTCCCTGAAGATTCGGCAGATCGTGGGCTTTGCCAGCTGCGATCTTCCTTGCAAAGGCCTGTACCACCATTTCACAGATACGCTTGGATGCGCCCATTACGTTTACAGGATTTACTGCCTTGTCTGTGGAGATAAGTACGAACCTTTCGCAGCCGAAAAGCATGGCTGCATATGCAGTATAGTAGGTTCCGATGGAATTGTTCTTGATAGCCTCGCAGGGGCTGTCCTCCATGAGAGGAACGTGCTTATGCGCAGCCGCATGGAAAACGATGTCCGGTCTGTATTCGCTGAATACCTGTTTCAGTCTTCTGCTGTTTCTGACAGATCCTATAAGGACCTCAAGATCCAGTTCCGGATATTTATCGTTCAGCTCAAGCTTGATGGCGTGAGCGTTGTTCTCATATATATCAAAGATTATGAGTTTTTTAAGTTCTTTAAATGATGCCAGCTGTCTGCAGAGTTCGGATCCGATACTTCCGCCTCCGCCTGTTACCAGTACGGTCTTTCCTGAAAGGAAGCTCCTGGTCTCTCTGCTGTTCATCTTTACCGGATCTCTTCCGAGAAGGTCCTCTACTTCGACCTTTCTCAGGGAGTTCACCGTTACGTTTCCAAGCATCAGCTGGTACATGCCCGGTAAAGTCATGAGTTCGCAGCCGGTTTCTTTACATATATCGATTATGGCCTTTCTTTCCGTTGCGGACACGCTGGGGATAGCCATGTAGATCTTGGTAACGTCAAGGTTCTTGACGGCTTCGGGGATCATCTTCCTTCCGCCTATGATGGGAATGCCGTCGATATCCCTGTGCCATTTGTTGGGATTGTCGTCGATGATTCCTACGATCTTTTCATTAATGAAACTCTTCTGCTTCAGTTCGCGTATTACTATGGTAGCAGCTGCTCCGGCTCCTATCACCAGCGCATTGATGGGATCTTCCTTCGACTTCTTGTTTCTGATCAGAAGGAGGAAACGGTAAGAAAATCTGATGCCCGCAGTCAGTATGAACTGGAATACAGCTCCCATGAAATAGTATGACAGAGGCATCCTCTTAAGCGCCAGATCGGGAAATACGAAATAGAAGATCGCTGCCATCAGTACTACCTGTACCACAATGGTCACCGCATTGGCATAGATAGCCCGCTGAAGTTCGGTATAGCTGGCAAACCGCCACATGCTCCGGTACATTTTGAAGTAGCGGAACACCAGAAGGCAGATCACCGCATATATGGGAGCTCCTATGAGCCATACCTTGAAATATGCACCCTGAATGGCTGAGAACTGAAGGTCAAATCTGAGCCATAGAGCTACGAAATATGCAACGGTAACAGCGATCACGTCATATACGCCCAGATATGTGGCTATGAGCTGCGCGTGACGTACGCTCTTCATATTCCGGTCTATTATTTTTTCTATGCTAGCTGGTTTCTTTTCCATTTTAAAACTGTTCTCTTTTCTGAAAGTATCTGAACATATTTTCTAAAGGTTTATTATACCAAAATATGTCCTTTAATTCAACAATTTGCTTTCGCTGATCTATTTTGCGACCCATGGATCATAGGTGCCGAATTCAAGTATGTCAGCTATACGCTCACTTGCATGTCCGTCTCCGTAAGGATTGCAGGCATGGGACATCTCATCATATGCCTCTTTGTTTTCCAGCAGTTCCTTGAAGTTGCGGTAGATCGTTTCTTCGTCTGTACCTACCAAACGCAGCGTTCCTGCGTCAACTCCCTCAGGTCTCTCGGTAGTGTCTCTCATGACCAGTACCGGTCTGCCGTAGGAAGGACATTCCTCCTGGATCCCGCCTGAATCCGTCAGGCAAAGATGGCATCTCGCCTCAAAGTTATGGCAGTCGAACACTTCGATGGGCTCGATTATGTGTATCTGGTCACAACCCTTGAGTTCATCATCCGCCGCCTGTCTTACCAGAGGGTTCATGTGAATGGGGTATACTGCCCTGCACTCCGGATGTTCCTCCAGGACACGGCGTATGGCCCTGAACATGTGATGCATAGGTTCTCCCAGATTCTCTCTTCTGTGAGCGGTTATGAATATGAGCTTACCGTCGCCTACCCAGTCAAGTTCCGGATGACCATAGTCCTCTTTGACGGTATGCTGCATAGCGTCGATTACAGTATTTCCTGTAATATATATGGTGGAAGGATCCTTTCCCTCTTTGATCAGATGATCGGCAGCAAGCTGTGTTGGCGCAAAATTATATTTGCTTAGGATACCCACGGCCTGTCTGTTGAATTCCTCAGGATAAGGAGAATAGATGTTATAGGTCCTGAGGCCTGCTTCCACGTGACCTACCGGGATCTGAAGATAGAAGCATGCCAGGGCTGTCACAAAGGTGGTGCTGGTATCACCGTGCACCAGAACTACGTCCGGCTTCACTTCCTCCAGGACTTCCTTGATATTGTTCAGGATGTTCGTCGTGATATCGAACAGAGTCTGACGGTCCTTCATTATGTTAAGGTCATAGTCAGGGACCACGCCGAAGGTCTCAAGCACCTGATCCAGCATCTGTCTGTGCTGTGCGGTGACGCAGACAACTACTTCAAGGCCTTCTCTTTTCTTCATCTCGTTTACGAGAGGACACATTTTTATTGCTTCCGGTCTGGTGCCGAAAACGGTCAGTATTTTTTTCTTCATAACGGTATTACTCTTTCCAGTATACTTCTGTTATATGGTGGCTCACTCTCTTGTCTTCTGGAGGCAGTTCCATATAATCTCCATACCACAATTTAAGATATTTATCGTATTCCTTTACGCCTAAGAAGGAGCGGCCTTCAAATTCGTATTCGATAAGATCCTTCATATCCGCTGATTCCATGATGTATCTTTCCATCTGGTCATCGTTGAAGGTCAGTATGTTCATGGAATTTCTGTCTTTGGTATTGTGCTCTGCCCATTTGTTTACACTGACCGCGATGTTCCTTGCCATAAGCGTCTTGTTCGCCAGCTTTCTTACGAAGCGTACCGGCGCCGGATTATCCTCGTTCACCGTACCGCAGAAGCTCCACATCTTTCTCATCAGCACTGATTTCTTAAGAGCCTTGAGCCTTTTCTCAGGATCGTCCGGGATATAGTCAAGAACGAAAATGTCGATGTACACTCCCAGGTCCATCCTGTCGGAATGATGCTCCAGCTGTCTCAGTACAGTCCTTTTGTCGATGACCTTTGCCAGCGGCGCTGCGAATCTTTTATCATCTTCAGCACAGACAAAACAATGATTTTCATCGAGTTGGCTGTTAAGCAGCCTCCTGAGTTTGTTGTAATCTTCTCTGGTGACCACAACGTCCACGTCATCGTCCCAGGGAATGAATCCATGGTGTCTCACAGCTCCCAGAAGAGTTCCGTATGCGATGGAATAGCCGATGCCGTTCTCTCTGCATACCCTGTCAAAATCCGCCATGATATCCAGCAGTATTTCCTTTTGTTCTTCTAAATCAAGTTTTTTCACGGTTATTCTTTATGCCTGCTTTTTGCCCAACAGGCTGAGGATCTGATCTTTAATGAAGTTCCTTTTCAGAACACATGCTATCAATGCCGCCAGCAGCAGTCCGTATCTGATATATATATTGTTATATGTCAGCATTATTATAAAGCCGCCTGCGGTAACTGCCAGCGAGATGGCAGCAATGATCTTTATATCGTATACTTTGACGCCGTTGATCTCTTTTTTGCATATTATTCTCATGAAAATGTAATGAGCCACAGCAAATGCGAAATAGCATACCAGAGTCGTATATCCGGCAGCCACGTAGCCGAACTTCTGTATGAATATGTAGTTCAGCAACACGTTCAGACCGGCTCCGATGAAGGTAGCCACTGAAACGTAAACCGGCTTTTCATAATAAAATTCAAAATATGAAAACAGGTTGAAGGTGAACATATAGTAAACGCTCAGAGAAACCGGAGGCATTACCCAGATCGCTTCATAGTATGATGCAGGAGCAAATATCATTATGAGCTCAGGAGCCACCAGGATAACAAAGAGATTAATGCAGCCTATCATCACCAGCGCCGGATAAGCGAGTTTTCTTATGTCCGCATATTTTTCCTCTTTTATCTTCTGATAGACCCAGGGCTGGATGGTCTGAAGCATCGCCTGATTGATCAGCGTTCCGCAGATGGATATGGTATATGCCAGGTTGTATATGCCCGCAGGACCTTCCCCTACCAGTTTCTGTATCATGATCCTGTCGGAGCTGTTAAGTACGACAGATGACAGATAGTGAGGTATCAGAGGTATGCCCAGCCTCAGCGAATAGCCCCATGCATCCGCTGAGAAGAACTTTTTTCCCTTCATCATCTGAGCTGCGAAGAGCGGCGCATAGCAGACCAGGTTTGCTATGGCGATCCCCCACACAAGGCCGTTTACCTTATTTTCGAAGTTCAGAAGCAAAATGATGCTTAAGACCGGCTGCAGCACGGCTTCAGTAAGAGTTATCACCAGCAGACGCTGATATTTATAGTCGTTTCTCTGCTCTGCTGACCAGAATCCGAAGGCAGCGTTTCCCCACATTACGATGAACATGGCAAACATTTCGACCGTGTTCATCGAAAGGAGTCCGTTCCAAAGGTTCCTTCCGAAGTAATAGATCAGGCACCATAACACCACCAGTGTCAGGGTAAAGCCCTGCATCCCGGAGGAATACTCATCTTTTTTATAGTCATACTTAACGATGGCCTGAGGATAGAGTCCGGAAAATATATACATCGTTACAAAGCATGACAAAATACCCATCCAGGAAATGAATACGCCGTATTCGCCATATTCTGACTCCGAAAGCAGTCTGGTAAAGATCGGCGTGGTTATGATGGTTATCGATCTCTGTATGACGGTACATACCAGAAACCAGAACCCCGCTTTTGCCTGGACCGGCAGACTATTGTATTTGTCTAATAATGGCTGAATCTTTTTACCCATTTATTAAATCTTATCGCCGGTCACACATAAACGGCGATCTCTATCTTCTTTTTTATCAGATCGTATAGGAAGATCTCAAACAGTAACAGTATCAAAACGCCCCAAGCCAAGGCCTGGAATCCGTTATATACAGAGCCTCTGCCCATTACCACATAGGCGTAGGCTGCCATGAAATATATCATGATCTTAAAGAAATCGTCCGGTCTTCTTTCGATGATATAATCCACTGCATTGCAGAACAATGCCCAGAAGATACCCATCGCAGCTCCGAACCAGCTGAAGTTGCCGAAGCAGTCTCCGAACAGCGTCGGGTGGGTGGAACCGCCCTCAGCCATACCTATGGCCTGACCCATGATGAGATCGAAGCTTTCAGGTTTGATGCCGAAAGTCAGTCTGCTGGGCACGAATACCAGAAGCATCCTCAGATAAGTGCTTCCTTTGTTGAATCCCTCGAACTGGTTGTTGTTGTCTATAAAGAAATAGAAGATCCTTCTCAGACCCAGTTCTCCATCCTGATCCCTCAGGAATCCCAGAATGGTACGGTTCATGTATTCAAAGGAAAATGCGTCCAGCGCATGCTGCAGCGTTCCCAGCCATCTGAATGCCCTGATGCCGTATACGATGTAAATTACGGCAACGGCCATGAAGCCTGCCATGATTATGTGCTTCGGTTTGACCTCTTTTATCTTGAGGAGCATTATGGCTATTGGCAGTACCAGTACCGGGATCACCTGCACTCTGTTCCTTGTAAGCAGTACCATCAGAACAAGCAGAGCTACAACAACCAGCGCCATGCTTTTTCTTTTGGTCAGGAAGTAATAAAGTGATAATCCTGAGAATGTAAGGATTATCCTCACTGCAAGTCCTGAAAGGCTGACGTAGCTTTCTGTCACAGTTCTCGCAGTTGCCCATGAAGTCTTCAGCAATCCTCCCTGGCTTATGACAAAATCAGCCATGTATATGGCGATGGATGCAATGAAGATCGCAACGCAAAGCAATTCAAAATATGAGTGCTTGACTTTGGTACCGTCCAGTTCCAGGCGTTCACCTTTAAGCTTGACGTAATCGATCTTATCTTTCCTTCTGAAGGCAATATAAAGCAGACAGAATACAGTGACAAAGGCAGATGCTCTTGTGATGACGTCGATGGAATACTCCTCGTCAGGTATGAACACTGCCAGCGTATGAGGAAGGGCGAACATCAGGAACAAAGTTGCCCACAGAAATACTGCAGGTGACTTTTTCACCACTTCCGAATACAATATGTATCCTATCAGGATCAGTTGTACTATTCCAAATATTATATTTACAACGTACATTCAGTATCCTCTTACTCCGATCACGGGAACGGTCCCGCTGAATTACCCTACGTAAACTGCGCCTAACAGAGGCACTCTGCAATAATCACACTTATTGCATATATCCTTTATATCCTTAAGGCTTGATTCCTTCTTATCAACCAGCATTACCACTCCGTCGGAAGACATGAGTACGTCCTCACCGACAGATGCTCCGTTCTTGCTGTCTATCGAAGCTTCGGTAACTGTCAGACCCTTGTCTGTCAGTTCTTTCTTCAGGGCTTCAGTATAAGCCTTTGTATATGCTTCTGCATTGAGGCTTGATACCAGAACCACGCTGTTCTTGTCATCCTTTCTGAGGACGGCTGCGATGGTCTCCCCTGCCTCAGCAGAATTCTTGCTTACGTCAGTGCAGCCTTTGTGGCGGCGCTTCACGACTCCATAATCGCAGAAAGCCATATTAGCCGGTGTCTTTTCCTTCTCAGGATAGCATTCTCCAAGGTTATTGATCCCAAATATGTCCGCCGCATGTGAAGGGCTCTGCACCTTTCCCCCTGAAAGCACGCGCCAGAGAAGCACAGCCAAATATATTACAAAACCGAGAATGAGTCCCAGCACCAGTCTCTTGAAGCTGAAGAGAGGTGTGTGGGTCACCTGATTGATCACAATGTCAGTACCGTTAACGAGGTTGTTATATGTAGTCTTCTGATCTCCGGTAAGGCTGTCTGAAGTGAATTTTCTCTGTCCGTGAAGCGTATACATTCCGCTGTAAACAGATAACTGTTTGTCGGCAACGTAGTCGCTGGCGATCTTTCTCACGTCCATGCTTACCAGATTCAAGCTGTGAGTCCCAACAGAAGCAGAATACTTCACACCTGCTGCGCTGACTGCGGATGAAACAGCATCCTTGACCTGTTCAGTATCTGCGTTGTCAGGCAGATACACTGTCATGCTGACATTTGCGAAATCCTCGGCTGCATTGGTTTTGATCTCGATCATGTCTGAGAGTTCTGCCACCGAATACTTTCCGTCCAGCGCTTCTGAGATGCCGGCTGCCAGTTCATATTTTGCAGCTTCGCTGGTGTATACGTCTGCGATCTTTCCGTAGTTGCTCTCAGCTTCAATGGACCATAAAGATACCACAGTGTTGGCATTCTTTGGATTGATCTGCATTATCGGCGCCTTAGCCACGTATTCGTTGAGCTCGTTTATCTCTTTTGTCATTCTGTATGCGCTTTGGACCTTGGTCTTTCCCAAGCCCTTCAGTCCGTCAAGCTGCTGTTCGGGAGTCAGAACTGTCTCAGGTCCCACGTCCTCGTTTCCTCTGTTATCCAAAACATATGTGGCCAGCAGAAATACCAGTGAGAAAATGATCAGAAACAGCACTATCGCCTTCCACTGTTCAAGCAGTTTCCAAAGAAATTCCTTGATATCGATTATTACGCGTTCTCCATCTCTTGTTGAATTCTTGTAATCCATTTTATATTCCTTCCACTAAACGTTTAGTAATATAATAAGATGCACTGATGATCAGTTCTTTATTACTGACCCTGTTTACCTGCAAGTCTTCCCATAAATACGAATATGATCACAGTCATTGCGATCGTACAGTTGCTGTACAGTGTGGTATAGAACAAATACCTGGGTACGTGCGAAAACAGAAGCAAAATGATTCTAAAGCAATTAGCTTCGCCGTCTTTTTTATACAGCCTGAACCCTCTGATAAAACAATATATTCCCAGACCTGTCAAAAGGACCAGTCCAATGATCCCATAGTCTGACATCATCTCCAGGAAGATGTTATGAGGCGAAAAGCCGCTGTATTTTGTAGTGAAATACCGGGACCCGTTGCCGATCAGCGGACTCTTTTTATATTCCGCAATGGCAGCCTTCCACAGGAAAGTCCTGTGGTTGGTCACTCTGAATTTTTCAGCTGCTTCTCTGTCCTCTTCATTTATCAGCTTTATATATTTATTCTTATTGCTTTTTACGTCGTTCCTGAGTATCTTCTGAGTCTCGGCTTTAGGCCTGTCGTTATTGATTATCTCCTCAGTATAAATGTCTGAAAGATACATCTCCTCATTGGTCGGTACATAAATGACCAGCCTGTCCCTCTTATTTCTTTCAGTGGTCTCAAAGAGTATGCTCTTGATGGAAAAATCAGGATCCGTCAGATCCACGTGCAGGAAATTCAGTCTGGACCCGGAAGGTACTATGAGCAGTCCGACGATCATAGTAACGATCAGGATACCGATACCTATGACCATCGCTCTTTTTTCTTCCCTGGTGGACTTCATAAAAGCCAGAACGATCAGAAGAAGTACGGCAAAAGCAGCGCAAAGGATAGCTGAGCGCGTTCCCGAGAAGAACACCGCAAGGGCGAAGATCACCAGGCCGAGGAAACCAATGACTCTCCTTTTTTCAGCGATGTCGATAAGCGACATTACAAAACCCGTGAGGAAAAGATAACCCATATCACCATAGGTCATGTTATGTATCTGAACTATGCCTCTGAAATTTCTGTCGGAGCTCACATACTGCAGAACGATATACACTACTGCTATCACGAGCAGCGCTCTGCATATATATCTCAGATACATAAAGAAGCTCTCTTTGACCTCATCGTCTGCGCAAAATGCAACCGAAAGGATCGTCACAGGCAGCACAAACATTATATACTGAAGGACTACTATCTTGTCCCAGCTTAATAGCAGAGGCAGGATATACAGCGCATTGAAAACCACCAGGATACCGATCATTTTTTTGCTCGGTCTGTTCTTCAGAAACGCAAGGCCTATGGCTACGTCCAGCATCACAAAAAGAACCAGTGAGATAAGGCGCGCCGTTTCGTGATCCTCTATTCCGCAGTACGTCAGTATTGACTCCGGTATGTTCAGGTTGGGAGAAATAAACAAAAATGCTCCCACCAAGCCTATTATTCTTTTATCAAGCGATAATTTATTATTCATTAACTAAGATTTTTTTCAGGTCATTAAGCAATTCCCTGTTGTTATCTTCGATGTCGTGTCCCTTAACAAATTCTGACACGGCTGCCTTGTAGCGGTCATAATCCCCGACGATCTTATTGATTCCGGAGTAATACTCGTCATCAGACTCTCCCACTCCGTATTCGTCGCACATGGCTTTAAGCGGAGGGTTTGTGGTGGTTATCACCGGAAGTCCCTCGTAGAGGAACTCATAAATTTTACCCGATGCACAGTACTTGTTGTTCAGATCCTTCTGGTTGTAGTTTACGACTCCGATATGGGATCTGCTGATCAGATACTTCAGTTCTGTCTGATTCATCTGTCTGAGGATCACCACCTTATCCTCAGCATGCTGTTCCTTTATGATATTCCTGATAATCTCCTCATCTTCTTTTCCGGAGCTGCCAACCAGGAACACCTTAACATTTCCTTCGATCTTATTGATGTTTTTCACCAGAACGTCATTGGTCCTGTCAACGCTGCATCCGTAGGTGGAAACCACTCTGATCTCATCTTCTCCCAGGTAAGGATCTATGAGCTCAGCGGCTGCAGGTATCCCGGCTTCATCAGATTCCAGTTTTCTGACGTTTTCGTATACGATGGGCCTCTTAGTGCCCCAGTGTTTTTCCATATAATCTGCCCTGAAGGAATTGGCGCAGATAAGTATGTCGGCTTTCTTTGCACAATGTTTCTCTGCGTAACAGCCGATCTTATTGAACATCTCCTTAAACTGGCTTGCATCGTACAGTTCTCTGCAGTCCTGGATAAGGATGGCTTTTTTCTTTCTGTTTATCAGAAGCGCAGGAATGGTAGCTCTTCTGTTATCTGCAAAAACCACGTCGGCTTTTACATTTTTTGCTTCCCCGGTGACTTTTTTAATGAAGTCCTTGTAGCTGACTCCTGAGCCATATACGTGATGGCCGGGGAAAAGTTCTTTTGAACCATAGGAAAACAACGTAACGTCACCGAGTTCCCTGCATACTTTCACAAGTTCCCTGAGACGTCCGTCGTAATCCATATTGCCGCAAGAAATAAATAATATGTTCATGGTCCTGATTCTCCAATGGTTATGGGGGATTACAGTCTCCAGAATCTCATTCCGGAAGCTTTGAGTTCATCCATTCTGTAAAGGCTCTTTACGTCTACCAGAACCTTCTCTTCGTCTGCAAGCTCTTCCTTGAACAGCTCTTTCAGCTTCTGCATGGACATGGATCTGTAATCATTGTGTCCTACTGCGACGATCACACAGTCTGCCTTAGGCAGCTCGCCGAAAGGCGTAAGCTCTATTCCGTATTCCTTCTTGGCTACCTCAGGGTCTGCCCAGGGATCGCATACGATGGGCTTGATCTTGTATTCCTCAAGTCTGTTGTAGATGTCTTCAACCTTGCTGTTTCTGGTGTCAGGACAGTTCTCCTTGAAGGTCAGTCCGAGTATTACGACTGTTGACTTCATGGGCGCCTTGCCTGCTTCGATCATCTCCTTGATGGCAGCATCAGCTACGAATGCTCCCATGCTGTCGTTGACCTTACGGCCGTTAAGGATGATCTGGCTGTGATAGCCCAGTTTCTCAGCTGCGTTTGTCAGATAGTACGGATCCACTCCGATGCAGTGGCCGCCTACAAGGCCGGGTTTGAATCCAAGCGCGTTCCACTTGGTGTTCATGCCGTCCAGCACTTCGTTGGTGTCTATTCCAAGTCTGTCGCAGATCATGGCGATCTCGTTCATGAAGGCGATGTTGATGTCTCTCTGGCTGTTCTCCACTACCTTGACCGCTTCTGCTGTCTTGATGGTGGATACTTTGAAGGTCCCTGCCTTTACCACTATGTCATAGACCTTCTGGATCTCTCTTGCGGATTCTTCATCCATGCCGGATACCACCTTGCGGATGTTTGTCAGAGTGTGCACTCTGTCACCGGGGTTGATACGCTCCGGTGAGTATCCGATCTTCCAGTCAACTCCGCACTTAAGTCCTGATTCCTTTTCGATGATGGGCATGCAGACGTCTTCGGTGACTCCGGGATATACGGTGGACTCGAATACCACAATGGTTCCCGGCTTCATGTTCTGGCCTACCGTTCTGGAAGCGCCTTCAACAGGTCTGAGATCCGGACTGTTATCATCTTTTACAGGCGTGGGAACTGCTACCACGATGAAGCTGGCTTCGCCAAGTTTCTCCGGGTCTGAGGTGAAGTCCACTGTTGTATTTTTGATGGCCTCGCCCACTTCGTTAGTGGAGTCGATGCCGTTTCTGTACTCATCTATCCTCTGCTTATTGATGTCAAAGCCTATTACGTTGATGTGCTTTGCAAATTCCACGGCGATGGGCATTCCTACATAGCCCAGTCCTACCAGAGCAAGTTTACCTTTTCCTGAAATGAGATCATTGTAAATGTTATTGAATTCCATATGTTCTCCCTTATTTAGCTAAATACTTTTTAAGCATTTCTGCTACTGTTCCAACGTCTTCTTTTCTGAGATACGGATGCATCGGAAGGCTCAGCACCGTTTTGCAAAGGCATTCCGTAACAGGGCAGTCAGCATCGCTGCTGTCCGTTCCCTCGAATGCTCCCTGAAGGTGCATGGGCTTCGGATAATATACCATTGTAGGTATGTCTTCTGCCTTGAGGGCTGCCTGAAGGTCGGATCTTACCACTCCCTCAGGAAGCTGCACCGTGTACTGTGCCCAGCTTGATCTGAATCCTTCTGGTATGAGAGGAAGTGTCAGGCACGTATCCTTAAGAGCTTCATCGTACCATGACGCTGCCTTGTTGACATCGTCAAGTTCGTAGTCTGCAAAAGCCTTGAGCTTGGGCAGAAGCACTGCCGCCTGAAGGGTATCCAGTCTGCTGTTCATGCCGATCCGCACGTTATTGTATTTGTCGTTTGCGGATTTGCCGTGAACGCAGATGCTTCTCAGATACTCAGCCCATTCATCGTTATCGGTGAAGATGGCTCCGCCGTCTCCATAGCAGCCGAGAGGCTTTGCCGGGAAGAATGAGGTTGTGGAAATGTCTCCGAAGCTGCAGGCCATCTTTCCGTCGATGCTTCCTCCGAAGCCCTGGGCAGCATCTTCCATGAGAAGCAGTCCGTACTTCTCACATACGGGCTTTATCGCCTTGTAGTCTGCAGGAAGTCCGAAAAGGTCTACGGCAACCACTGCCTTCGGCGTGTACTTTCCCTCTGTCTTTACTTTCAGGATGGCTTCTTCCAGCTTCACAGCATCCAGGTTGAATGTCCTCTGGTCCACGTCCACGTAGATGGGTGTGGCTCCTTCGAATGCGGGGCACTCACCTGAGGAGAAGAATGTGAAATCAGGTACGAATACCGCATCTCCTTCCTTTACTCCCCATGTCATCATGGCAAGGGTGATGGCGTCTGTTCCGTTAGCGCAGGTTATGCAATGCTTGACGCCAACGTATTCTGCCAGTTTCTGCTCAAGTTCCTTTACCTGAGGTCCGGAAATGAACTTGGCTGATGCCAGAACTTCTGATATACCGGCATCGATATCGTTTTTTAATACTTCGTATTGTTTCTTTAAATCTCTGAACTGCATCTTATTTTTCCTTTAATCCTTCTTCAGCTTCAGTATATTCTCTTCCGCATGCGCTGCATTTAAGGTCTTCGCCCAGGATCGCTCCGCATTCGCAGACCCATCCGATCTGCCTTGCGGGAACTCCTGCCATCAGCGCATGATCCTTAACGTTCTTGGTGACTACGGCGCCTGCAGCGATCATTGCCCAGCGTCCTATATTGTGTCCGCACACTATCGTAGCGTTGGCTCCCACAGTAGCCCCCTCTTTAAGGAGCGTCTTCTTGTAGCCGGCGCTTCCTTTGGGATACTTGGCTCTGGGAGTAAGGTCGTTGGTGAACACCATGGAAGGACCGCAGAAAACGTAGTCCTCCATCTCAACGCCCTCATAAACGGAAACATTGTTCTGCAGTTTGCAGCCGTTTCCTATCTTCACGTTGTTTCCTACGTTCACGTTCTGTCCGAGAGAACAGTTCTCACCGATCTCGGCGCCTTTGAGAATGTGGGAGAAGTGCCAGATCTTAGTGCCTTTACCAATCTTTACGTTGTCGTCTACGTAACTTGATTCATGAACAAAGTATTCTGCCATTATTAGAATTCTCCTTTCATGTCAGTGCTTGCAAAGTCCTTGAGAGGCAGCTTCACAGGAAGTCCTGTCTTCTGGCTCTTGTAGATCGCCAGTACTATCTCCAGAGCGTTCTTTCCTGCAACTGCATCTACGTAAGGCGTCCTGTCGTTTTCTATTGCGTCCATGAAGTCTGCAAAGAGACTTGTGTGTCCGTTTCCGTATACGTTACTGGTCTGCTCTTTCAGACCCTTCTTTTCGTTGTCATCCTCTGTCTCATCCTGGAAATCCCACACGTCTATGTTGTTGGTGGAAGTTCCGCCGATCTTCACGGTTCCCTTTTCTCCGAACACGTAGAGTGTCTCTTCCAGGTTCTTCGGATATACGTTGGTGGTTCCTTCGATGGTGGCGATGGCTCCGTTCTTGAACTTAAGCACTGCCATTCCCACGTCCTCTGCTTCCAGATAATCGTGGAACTGCTGGCGGGTGGCTCCGTATACTTCTTCCACTTCGTTTCCGAACATCCATCTTAAGAGGTCGATGCCGTGGATGCACTGGTTCATCAGGCAGCCTCCGTCATCTTTCCAGGTGCCTCTCCATGGCGCCTGGTCGTAGTAGCCTTTGTTCCTGTTCCATCTCACGTGGATGGAGCCATGGGATAGTCTTCCGAATCTGTCTGATTCGATGGCGCGTCTCAGTTCCTGGATGGCCACGTTGAACCTGTTCTGGTGGCAGGCCGCCACCTTTACGTTCTTTTCACGGCTCAGTTCGATGATCCTGTCTGCATCCGCCATGTTCATGGCCATGGGCTTTTCGATGATCACGTGAACGCCATGGTCGATGCAGTAAAGCGCGATCTCAGCGTGAGGGCCGCTTTCGGTGGCTATGGATACAAAATCAGGCTTGCATTCTTCAAGCATGAGCTTGTAATCCGTGTATCTCTTTATGTCTGAGTTCTGAAGTTCATGCTTTGCCAGTAGGTTTTCCATGGCTTCAGGAAGTATGTCGCAGACTGCCACGATCTCAAGACCGTTATTGACAGCTGCCTTCATGTGGTTTGTTGCTATGCGGCCGCAGCCGATGAGTGCGTACTTCATAATAATACCTTCGCTATCTGTATGCTACTTAATAGAATTAATAAATTGTTCTGCCAGTTTCCTGTATGTAAAGTTTTCCAGAATGGCTTTCCTGCCATTCTCTCCCAGTTTTTTCCTTTCATCCTCTGACATGGCCTTGATCTTTCTTATGGCACCAGCCACAGCATCCTTATCTTCGGGATCGCACTGGTATCCGCAGTCGTACTGTCTTACGGGGGTATCCGGAGCGCTGAATGCCAGTATAACCGGAAGTCCTCCCATCATCGAATCGTACATCTTGTTAAGACAGAGACCGAATCTGTAAAGAGGCGACGGCAGCCCTGTCATATATGAGCAATCGAAATGCCTTAAAAGATCCGGTATGGCCTTCTTAGGGACCGGAGGAAGGAAGAATGCATTGGAAATGTGCTCATCCTCAGCTCTTCTGACAAGTCCGGGTTTTTCCACCCCGTCTCCCACAAAGACAAAGGTCACTTCGTCGTCTTTCATGTCCTTCGCAAGGTCCAGTGCCTTATCCAACGCATTGGACAGCGCGTGTCCGCCGAAATACCCTACGATAAACTCCCCCTTATGTTCATTAAAGAATTCCTCGTGTATGGCCGGTATCTTCTCTGAACCGATCCACTCTTCTTCCACTACTCCGTTCTGGATATTGATGAACTTCTCCGGTTTGAGACCGTGTCTCACCATGTAGTCCTTTGCATAGGGCAGAAGAGAAACGCACTTGTCGCAGTGCTTATATGCAGAGTTTTCGGCTATCTGCATAGCTACCACGAAGGTATGTTTCTTCGACATGCCTCCTACTTCGTAAAGCGTGGACGGCCACATGTCGTGCACTTCGTGAACGTATTTCGCCTTTGCGATCTTTGCTATCTTCTGTGCAGGGTATGTATCCAAAGGATAGGTTGAAGATGATATCACCAGGTCCGGCTTCCATCTCTTCACTATCTTTCCGGCATTGACGTAAAGTTTTTTTACAAAGCGCGCCATTGTAAGGGCTCTCGCCATGCCGTTTCCCTCATACTCACCGGTACGTACCCACACATATTCTATTCCATCTATATTTTCAACGGTAAAATCGTTTATTACCGATGGGTTTTTCTTTCTTAAATGAGAATAATCCCCGGCGATAATGGTTACGTTATGACCCATCTTCGCCCACTCTTCTGAGAGATAGTACGGTCTGAATTCCATGCCCATTTCCGGGGATCCCGCATAATGTTCTATATATAAAATATTCATTGATACTCCCTGCCTAGTACGGCCAGCACCGTTCTTATCATGGTCTTCAGCTCGCTTCTGAACCCAAAATTCCTGATGGTCTCAAGGTTCCACTTCATTTTGTCCGGAAGGACTTCCTCCATGTATACGCGGTCTATATCATCAGCTTCACTGAGAAGCTTGTATTCGTCTTTATATCTGATGCTCGCCTCTGAAGTAATGCCTGCAGGAAGCAGTAAAGTAGCATAATACTCAGGCTTATACATCTCAACGTACTTAACCACTTCGGGCCTGGTCCCCACAAAGGACATGTCTCCTGAAAGTACGTCAAAGACCTGAGGCAGTTCATCCAACCTCAGGTTCCTGAGCCTGCTCCCTACTTTTGTCACCCTGACATCGTTTCTGACGGTAACAGCTGAACCTATCTCATCAGCTTTCTCTACCATGGTTCTGAACTTATGGATCTTGAAACGCTTGCCGTAAGCAGTGACTCTTTCCTGTCTGTAAAACACAGGCCCTTTGGAATCCGCCTTTATGCATATGGCGATCACTATCATGGGCAATGCCAGGATCAATGTCAGGATCAGAGCAACACAAAAGTCAAAGGCCCTTTTAAGAAGCAAGGAAAACCTTTTCCCCCTGATAATTTCATAATATGGTTTTACTTCCGGAACTCTCATGAATTCCGGAAGGTCATCCCATTTTTTAAACATCCTTTAGTAATCTTATCCTTTCAGCACAGCCTTTACGTTCTCACATATGAACTCCACATCTTCGTCAGTAAGTAAAGTATGAAGAGGAATCGTGATAAGGTTGTGGTAATAGTCATATGAATTAGGGAAATCTTTGATATCCCATCCAAGTTTTTTGTAAGCTGTCATCATGGGCAGCGGCTTGAAATGAACGTTAGTGGCAACGCCTCTTTCTGCCAGTTTGTCCATTATCTCATTTCTCTGTTCCTCGGTTATACCGGGCACCCTGATCAGATACAGATGACGGCTGCTGTCCATTTCCGGAGTATGATGATTCAGATGCCAGATCCCCATCTCATCAAAGAATTTGTTATATGCATCAATGATCTCGTCTCTTCTCTCAAGCAATCCGGGATATCTGTCAAGCTGTCTCAGTCCGATGGCAGCAGTGATATCTGTCATATTGCACTTATACCATGGACCTATTATGTCGTATTCCCATGCGCCTATCTGCATTTTGGCAAAAGCATCTTTGCTCTGTCCGTGAAGTGAGAGCAACTGGAACATACCGTATATCTCTTCATCGCTTACGCCTTCGATGGGAAGCCATGTGGATGCTCCGCCTTCAGCTGTAGTGAAGTTCTTTACGGCGTGGAAAGAGAAGCTTGTAAAGTCTGCAAGGGCTCCGCAATACTTTCTTTCTCCGTTAACGATCCTGCTTCCGCCAAGGCTGTGTGCGCAATCGGCGATTATAGCTATACGTCCCAAAGATTTCTGTATTCTGGAAGAAAGATCTCCCAGGACCGTTCCATCGCTTTCCATTGGTCTGAACAGGTCTTTCTTTCTCTCTGCGATCTCATAGAGTTTTTCATAATCGCAAACTAATCCGCCCAGATCAACGCCGATTATTGCCTTGGTGTTTTCATTGATTGCAGCTTCCACCTGATCATAGTCCATCTCAGGCAGACGGCTTGAAGGACATCCGTCCTTCTGTATGTCGACGAAAACCACCTTGGCACCGCAATGGATAATGGGAGAGGCTGTAGCGGTATAGGTATAAGCCGGTACGATAACCTCATCTCCGGGGCCGATACCGAGTATCATAAGATTCAGTTCCTCAGCAGCTGTGCCGGAATTCAGGCAGGCAACTCTGTTGGAATATTTTCTTTTATTCTGGTCAGCATTGACATCAATATCAACGCTGCCTGTTTCTACGAAGGCTGCAAGTCTTCTCTCCAGAAGCTTAGTTCTGAATCCTGTTGTTATCCATCCGGACTTAAGAGCATCTACAACTTCGCAAATTTCATATGCAGATATATCCGGCGGACTGAATTTGATAGTTTTCTTCATAATTACCCTCTTCTGTGTTCCTTAATACCCCTATCAGAATAATAAGAAAACTGAAAAAACACATTATATACTTATTTTATAATATCATACAACACACATCATTTTCAACACTATGATGTATGCTCTTAATAAATCTTAAGCAATTAACACTACATATCGGTTTACAGATCTACTGTAGCGATCCTGGGCTCGAAGCAGCATGTGGGGCGAACGCATACTATACGTACTCCGCTGGCTCTCTGCGGCCCTACTTTCATAAAGGTGGCGATAACGCTGGTGCTTCCTCCCAGTCCCAGAGGACCGATGTTGGCTTCATTAACTCTTCTGGTTATCTCTTCCTCCATTTCGCTCTGAACGTCATATCTGCCGTCCACCTGTGCCTGAAGCATCATTGAAGTGGCCTCAAAATGAGATCTTCCAACGCCCACAGCCAGTGTACAAGGTGAGCAGCCCAGCTGAGCTACGCCCTCTTTTGCCCAGTTTACGATCTCATCAAGCACCACCTGAGTGTTATGCTTGTGGAAAACGCGAAGGGTCTTGGCGCGGATAGCCGGTCCACCTCCGAACATAAGTATGTGCAGTCTGAGAACGTCTTCCTCGCAGCGGCGTATCAGGATAGGAGCAGGTTCGACTCCTGCCGGATCCTGATCCAGACCTCCGCTCTGATCGATCCTGTGGCTGTCATCTCCCATTATGCCCATGGGACGTCCGGGAAGTTTTCTCAGGCCTTGTTTAACGCCTTCTCTTATCTCGTCCAGCATCCTGCCTGTGACCGCGCGGTCGGGTCCTACTTCCAGCACCAAATGCGGTATACCGGTATCATCGCACAGCGGGCTGTGTTCTCTTTCAGCTGCCTCAGCATTTTCAAGCACAGTTTCAAGTACCCATCTGGCATTCTCGTTCTGCTCTTTGCTGATAGCTCTGCGATATGCTTCTTTTTTATCCTCTCTGAAGGTAGAACCTGCTTCTACGAGAGTGTCTCTCACGAGACTTACGATATCACTTTTCATATATACTCCTACCATGTGCCGCGCCGATAATTGCGGGATACTTGTCAACTTTGATCAGATGGAGAGCCTCCATTCCCAGTTCAGGAAATGCCACAACTCTTTTTTCGGTGGTTTTACTTCCCAGTAAGGCGGTGACCGGAGGTATTACCGCATAAACAGAATTATAACGGTCCAGAGCTTCTATGGTCTCAGGATGCAGCTCACCCTTTCCCAGGTGCAGTTTGATACCTGCTGCGCTCAGCGGAGCTATGCTGCTCTCTATCTCCAGTTTGTTGGATGACGTAGGTCCGACCCCTGCAGGGCTTACTGCAGTGTGGAAGATCACCTGGCCTTTCAGATCTACGCCAAGGTCTCCTGCCGTGCCTTCTTCGATCATTTTTATGACCTTTGGAAGAACAGCGTCACGTCCGCAAAGTATGTATCCGCTGATCTCCACTGTATCGCCCACCTGAAGACCGGATATTGCTTCCTCTGATATCGGTGTAATCAATTGCTTCATATTATTCTCCCTGCCTGCATTACTCATTTACAGCAAACAGCTTAACAAAGCCGCTTTCATTCTTTATGACGCCGAATGCTCTTGCTCTGTTATAAACTTTCTTTGCCCAGTTGGTATGAGGCTTGATCTCGTTCATTTTATTGCCGCCCGATCCCTTGACCACGCCTCCGTCGGTCTCAAGAATCTGACATGCATCGTCATACTCCTCTCTGGTCACTGCCATAAGGGCGTTGACGAACTTAACGTGGGTGGGATGGATGACGGTACGTCCTACGAATCCGTTCGCCTTGTCCAGCAGAACTTCTCTGAGAAGACCGTCGATCTCTCCGTTTACCAGAGGCTGACGTCTCATAAGGTAATCCTCTATGCCGTAATGCTGAAGATCCTCAAACATCAATTCCTTAGGCGCTCTGAAGTATTCCCACACAGGACCTGAAATGACGTAATCGTTATTTCTTCCGCATACGTTGATGATGTCGGAAAGACATTCACGAACCGTGAGGATATCGTATAAGGAATAATCAACGCCTCTGCGGACTCCGAACACTGACGAGAAGTCTGTGCCGCCGACTCTGACCTGAAGCACCAGGGGTTTATACTTATCAAGTATCCTCTTGATGCCAAGGAGCTGAGGGATCCTGCTTTCCTTGTAAATTACTTCCGCATCTTCGATGATGGGCATTCCATACAGTATCTCATCGAATCTTTCGTTAAGTTCCTGAAGGTATGAAAAGTATCCTTCGCCGTTATACATGTTGAATTTAGGGAAGTTCACGCCGCAAAGGAAGCGCACTTCCTTCTTTGTGAGATTATCTCCGAACTCCTTGAACTGTCTGACGTTGCGGACACGGACAAAGATAAGAGGTACGTAATCCGGGTCAAGCTCACCGCTGTCTACAGCATCTGCAACAGTCGAAAGAAGATGGTGCACGTTTTCCATTGCTTCAGGTACCCTGTCCTCAGGACAGGCATCTTCAAAGCAAAGTACCATGGTGGTCAGTCCCGGCATGGAATGATCCAGTATCTTAGGTGTGAAGTCCTTGAATCCGGGCATGTACATCGTCGCGCCCGGACAGTACTGCAGTAATTCCCGGTCCGTATATTTGTCGAAGTGCTCCGGCTCTACGACAAATTTAAATTCCGGGTTGTACATATGATGTCTCATATTCTATTTACATCTCCTTTATTAAATAAGGCTTCCCTTGGGGGACCATACAGCTTCAGGATAGTATTCGTCTATCATGCGCTTTACGAGGCTGCATTGTTTAGCTCTCTTTCTGGCATCGTCCTCGGTGCTGTCCCATGAATGTGTAGCAGCTACGGAACCGCCTGTCTTGAGATAGATAGGTGCTGCGATACGGATCATCTCGGGAACCTCATAGTGACGGATGAATCCTCCGGTTGACTTGGGATTCTCAGTATGAATGTCGATGGGGCAATCTACAGCCTGTCTCATTGCTGCAAGCATCTGAAGCTGAATGTCGCGGACGGGGTTGATGGAATCTGCGCCGATGGTCTCAAGTAATTTTGCGGAGCAGGGGTTTCCATGACCTGCATGAGCAGAAACCTTGAAGTGGATGTCAGCGGGAAGTTCTCCGGCCTTGCGCATTTCGTTCAGGACCCAAAGGCATCCTTCGTCATATACCAGGAAGCCGCGGCATCCGATCTTGGCAGCTCTCTTAACGTCCTCGATGGCACGAACGATCTGTTCCTGTCCTCTTAATCTGTATCCCATACGTACGCCTTCTTCGGTGTGTACGGAAGCAGATGTATCTGTGGTAGCTCTGGGTCCGATGGCGAGGATCAGGTCTGTCTGCCAGTCATGAGCATACTGTACCATCTTCTCTATCTCTTTATCAGTCAGTCTCATAACGCCCTGGGTCTGGGTAACTCTGTGGAGATAAAGGCCATAATCGTCCATTGCCTCAAGAAGTGCCTTCATTACCTTAGGTCCCTGGATTCCGGGAACCTCAAAACGGAACTGTCCTCCGTCCTTGAAGCGCTTCTCTGAAGTGGGAAGATCATAAGCATCTCCTCCGGGAAGACCGATTGATTTCAGAAATTCTCTTGTCTTATCCATACTGTTCATTTTCTAATAATCCTTTCCGAATAACTATATTCTTAAAATCAACTGTAACTGTGTTTACTTATTAAGGTCATCTATCAGCTTATCGATCGCTTCTCTGTGATCGAATATGATCGGTGGAAGCTTTCTGTTCAGCCCTTTGTGTATGCGGCAGTCTATAAAGGATGCATGTCCGCAATCTCTGAGCTGTTCGATAGCGTTGATCAGCTCTTCCTCATTTTCAACTGCCTTTCCGACGGTTCTGTATCCGCAGGATTCTGCCACCTTGGTGAAGTCTATCAGATGGCCCGCAGAAGGCTGTCCGCCGACGGATTCATGAGCTCCGTTGTTCAGTACCACATGCATGAAATTAGGAAGGTCATACTTGCTTACCATAGTCATGGCGCCCATATGCATCATTGCCGCCGAATCACCGTCAAGAGCCACAACATATCTGTCGGGCTTTTCAAGGGCTATTCCGAAGGCCACTGATGATGCGTGTCCCATGGATCCTACGTTCAGGAAATCATGCTCCTTGCCTTCTCCGCGTTTTTCTCTTAAGAAGAACAGTTCTCTGGTGGCTCTTCCCGTAGTTGCCGAGTAAATCGTATCTGCCGGCATGTGA
>CACYYH010000012.1 GCA_902778565.1 uncultured Eubacteriales bacterium | reverse complement strand
CCAGCATATGCTCTCAAATACAAAAGCCCAGTCCAGTTTAGAACCGAAATGGGCTTTGTATAGTTTTTTAGTTTGTCTACTTTTTGTTGACTAGTTCAGGTTCGCTCCTCTTTTTTAATTACGAAAGTATTAATACGAATGTAATGTGATTAAATCAGATCTGATCTTTGAGCTATAGTTTATGCTTCTAACTCTTTCTTCATAGCTTCTGCTTCTGCAGCTCTTGCTTCCAGCATCTTCTCATATTCTTCATCGGTCATCTTTTCCATGGTGAATCCGGTGAATCCGTAGATGATAGATACTATCGGATTGATGTAGTTGAGAACTGCATATTTAGCATATGCCTGAGTAGGCTGTCCTAAGAAGCCTGTCATGGTAGCGCCGCATACGTTCCAAGGGATCAGAGGTGATGTAAGAGTAGCGGAGTCTTCCAGACATCTTGAAAGGTTCTTTGCTTTGAGCTTTCTGTCCTCGTAAGCCTGACGATACATTCTTCCGGGAAGGATGATTGCCAGATACTGGTCAGCAGTAAGAAGGTTCATGAAGATGCAGGTGCAGATGGTAACGAGAACCAGAAGACCTGTTGTCTTGGCAACCTTCAGGATGCCTTCTACGATCTGTCCCAGCATTCCGGTAACTTCCAGAACTCCTGCGAAGGACATGGAGCAGAGTACGATGGATACTGTCCACAGCATTCCGTCGAATCCGCCGCCTCCGACTACGTCACCTACGGTATAGTCTGCTGAAAGAGGAATGTCTCCGGAGATGGATTCATAACCATAGTGCATGATGTTGAAGAAGTCAACAAACTGGATTCCCTGAACAACGCCCATGCAGAAGAGACCCATGATAACACTTGCAAACAATGCGGGAAGTGCGGGAACCTTCAGGATTACAGCTGCAAGAAGGATAACTACGGGGAGCATCAGGAGCGGGCTTACTACGAACTCGTTCCGGATAGCTTCCTGAAGAACGTCCTTCAGTTCCATCTGTACGTCACCGCCTGCAGAAGCTCCTCTTCCGAGGATAAAGAAAGCGATCAGTGCGATGATGTAGGAAGGTGTTACGGTGTAAACCATGTGACGAACGTGCTCGAATACGTTGGTTCCTGCAACGCCGGGAGCCAGGTTGGTGGTATCGGACATGGGGGACATCTTGTCTCCGAAATATGATCCGGATACTACAGCGCCTGCTGTCATCGCGGGATCAACACCGAGACCGATGGAGATACCGATCATGGCTACGCCGATGGTTCCCGCTGTGGTATAGGAGGAACCGATTACCAGGGATACGATGGAGCAAAGCAGACAGGCAGTTACCAGGAAGATGGAAGGATTCAGAATGTTCAGTCCATAGTAGATCATGGAAGGAATGATTCCGCCGGCCTTCCAGGTGGATACCAGCATACCTACTGTAAGAAGGATCAGGTTAGCCTGCATGGAACGGTTGATACCAGCGATCATACCCTTTTCCATTACGTTCCACTTCCATCCGTTGAGTGCTGCTACGATGCATACAAGAGCGGATGACAGGATCAAAGGCATATGGGCTTCACCGTATGACAGGAAAATGGAATACATAATGATTCCAAGTGTGAATACTACGCAGATAAGGATCTGCCACATTGGAATTTTTTTACCCATAATTGATTTTGTACGGGATAAATCCTGTACGTCTCCTTTCTCAAATTAAATGAATAATAACGAATAATAAAATCACTTTCGTAATGTCTATTTATTTAGGCAAAAGCCTACATAAAACTGTTTGATGGGTCTCAGGCCTCGTCATATTTTCTGATGAGGTCAAGGGCGGTCTCTTCTGTGAGGCCGGCGTCCAGACATACTTCGATGAAAGCCTTATCCAGTCTCTCACGCTGCTCTTCTGTTATGGGGCAGATCACCTTGTCTCTCAGGCTGTTGACGTAATCTCTGGCCCTGTCCATGATGTCCGGGGATCCTTCCTTCTCCCAGATGGCTCTCTCTTCATAGTTGAAGGTGATGTTGGAGTAGTTCTGTTCCTTTTTGTAATTCTTCAGGGTGTGTTTTGTGCCCATGAAGTTCCCTGCTGCTCCAACCTCGATCAGAAGGTCTCCTGCAAGGGTGTTCTCATCGAACCTGATGCCCTTTTCCAAGAATTTCAAAGTGCCGATGAAATCGTTGTCTATGACAAGCTTCTCGATGCTCATCTCGGCTATTACGTTGAGTCCGCCGGGGCCTGATACGTTATCAAATCCTGCCTCAAGAGCCATGAGACCGGATCTGGCTGTTTCAGAACCCGCCTGATAGTCAACTATCTTGGCATCGGACATGGCAGCATAGGTATGGATCGGAAGTCCGTAGTACTTGCCCATCTGCGCATAGCCTGCGGTGATCATGCTGCATTCCATGGCCTCCATGGGAGTGTACATGGTATGCATATTGAAGATGCACGGCGCTCCACCGTATACCGTGGGGAAGCCGGGTTTCAGCACCTGGATGAGGACCAGGCCGCTGAGCATCTCCACCGTGTGCTCCAGGAGAGCTCCTGCCAGAGTGACCGGACCTGTAGCTCCTGCGATCTGAGCTGAGATCATCTCGATGGGTATGTCATATTTCACGCAGTCCACCACGTTTCTGGCGCCGATGCCGGACCATTTGAAAGGTGATGTGATGCATATGTCAAAGATCGTATAAGGCTTGGTCCTTACCGCCTCTTCGGATCCAAGTATGGCGGTGAGAAGTTTGAACGTCCTGGGAACTCCTTCCACATCCGTGGAGCCGCCGATGATGGGCTTGATGGAGTTCTGCATCTCAGTATAGTAAAGATACTGGGAACCAAGTTCTCCGGGAGCCTCTTCACAAACGACTGATGATGAAACGAAATCTATATGAGGCAGACTCTGTGCCACCTTGGTGAGGAGCTTCAGATCTCTTACAGCCGAAAGTCTGGCTGTATGATTATCCGGTTCCAGTACGTTGGAGGAACTGGATCCGGGATTGAATCTGGTCTTGCCGTCTCCGAAAGTACAATAGTAGTCGCCGTTTCTATCGTAAAGGTCAAAGGTCTCAGGAGCCGTTTCAATGCACTTGTTTACAAGTTCAGGCGGAAAATATACCTTCTTGGTCTCCTCGTCCACCCTGCAGCCGGCATTCTTCAGTGCCTCGCGGGCTTCGGGATAGTCGAAGATCACTCCCATGTTCTCCAGAACTCTGAGGGCCTCTTCATTGACTTTCTTGACCTGCTCTTCTGTCAGGACTTTTAAACCGGGGCTGTTGTCAAAGATAAATTTGCTCATCTTTTCACCTCCATTTCACTAAATTAATAATATAACAAGCTAAAGTAAATCTTCTGTATCTGATTTTAGTATTTTTATAACTATTTTTAGGTCATCCAAAAAAAGAACAAAAAAATACCGCGTGACTTTATGCAGTCACGCGGTTCTTTATCAGCAGGTTATTTGATGGGCTTAAGAGTTCCGTCAACGATCATTCTGGCTACGATCTCGGTGCAGAATGAAACTGCGGTAGCGCAGTGATGAGTTCCGAAGTGCTCCATGTAACCCTGGTCTCCTTCAGGAGTCTTCCAGTCATAGGCCTCGCCCATATTGTGTGCCAGCACATCTCTGCAAAGGATGCTGCCATATTGCTTCTTGAAGGTATCCACAACGTCTCTTACCATTGCATGGCATTCTTCATAGTTGCCGCCCAGGTCACTGATGGGTCTGCCCTTGGACATGGAAATCGTCCACGCAGCTCCTAAGAGCGCTCCGCATGTTCCGTCAAGGCAGCAGCCGCAGCCTCCGGCAAGTCCGAAGCAGCCTCTCAGCATATCTTCGGTAATACCGAAATCAGGGAAAGCTCTGTAGATGCCGTGAAGTGTGCTCTGGATGCAGTTTCCGTAAAGTGTCTCTGTAGAATATCCTACGTTCTTTGCCTTAACAACTAAAGCTTCCTTTGCTTCAGGTGTGAGTGTTGAATAGTCAGTCATTTTTTCTCTCCTTATGTCCTTTATGCGAAGTTGTATTGGTCTACGATGGGTTCTCTTCCCTGATCCTTGTCATTGAAGTACTCATAGAGGCTGATGCCCAGGAAGGATCCCTGGATGTTGGCTATATTGTCGAAGCCTCTGCCCTTCAATGCGCAATAGCAGTAATACGATCTCTGTGAAGATCTGCAGTGGAGATATACCGGCCTGTCGGTGGGTATCTCATCCAGCCTGCGGCGTATCTCGCTCTGAGGGATATTGTGGGCGCCTTTTATGTGTCCGCGTCTGAACTCGCCTTCTTCCCTTACGTCGATGATATATGCTCCGGATTCCACCAGTTCCCTCACATCTCTTAAGTGTACCTGTTTAACGTCTCCGTTAAGTACGTTCAGTCCCACAAGAGCCGCAAAGTTCACGGGATCCTTTGCTGTTGTGAAGAGAGGTGCATAGCAGAGTTCCAGTTCCTTCAGATCTTCGAGGGTCGCTCCCATGGTTATCATGGCAGCGATAACGTCAACTCTCTTGTCCGCCTCGCCTTTTCCGATAGCCTGTGCGCCAAGTATCCTGCCTGTCGGAACCTCAAATAACAGTTTGAGGGCAAGATAGTGAGCATTCGGCATTATGCTTACTTTATCTGAAGGGAAGATGATGACGTGATCATAATTGATCCCTTCTTTCCGGCAGGCTTTTTCATTGAGTCCTGTAGCTGCTGCGTTCAGTCCGAATACTTTGATGCATGAGGATCCTATGTATCCCTTGAGATGATTATCTCTTCCGTACATGTGATCGGCTGCAGCTCTCGCCTGTCTCTGCGCAGGTCCTGCCAGGGCCAGTCTTCCGGCTTTTCCGGTGAAGAAGTTAGGGAACTCGATGGCATCTCCTACAGCGTAGATGTCGGGATCGCTGGTCTGGAAATTGTGATTGACCTTGATGCCTCCTGTCTCGCCTATCTCAAGGCCGCAGGACTTGGCCAGCTCTGTCTCAGGACGAACGCCGATGGCCATGACTACCAGGTCTGACTCTATCTCCAGTTCTTCTCCATTCCTTTCGATGACCACGTGATCCGGGCAGATCTCCTTTAAGGTGGATTTCAGGTACAGCTTGACTTCGTGGTCGTCCATTTCTTTGTGAAGCATCTGAACCATATCATAATCGTATGGCTGCAGGATCTGATCCAAACCCTCTACCAGTGTGACTTCACAGCCTTTATTCGCTAAGTTTTCTGCTACTTCCACTCCTATGAATCCGCCGCCTACGACGGTGATCTTTTTTTCTGCAGAAGCCGCAACAGCGTTATTGATCTTAACTACGTCGTTCACCGTTCTTACCGAGTAAACGTTGGAACCGAAGATGCCTTTGATGGAAGGCGGCATCACAGGTCTGGCTCCCGGGCTCAGAACCAGCTTGTCATATGATTCCTTATACTCTTCGCCGGTATTGAGGTTGAGAACGGTAACTTCCTTATTTTCACGGTCGATCGCCGTAACTTCTCTTCTTACTCTGACGTCGATATCATGGCTGTTTCTGAAACCGTCAGGCGTCATCATTATGAGGGCACGGTCGCTTGTGACCACACCGCCAAGATAATACGGAAGCGAGCAGTTGGAATAGGAAACATAATCCCCCTTATCAAAAACAACTACTTCCGCTGACGGATCAAGTCTTCTGACACGAGCTGCGGCTGAAGCACCGCCGGCAACTCCGCCTACTACTACTAATTTCATGGCTGTCCTCCTTATGATCTGTTCATAGTTAATATTATTTTAGCAAAACAATTATAATTATTCAATTGACCTTAATGCCAAAAAATCTTATTTTCTTGCTAAAAGACTCCCTTCAGCTGCCTGAAAGGAGTCTTTTTGATTATTTTGTTATTTTATCTGTCATCATCTATAGCTTCCCGCAGCATTTTTTTCTCCTGGATCGTCTCGGTGAGGTTCGTATCTTCAAAGCCCTCACCTATGATCTCATTGGCAGATACCAGAACCATAAATGCTGTGGGATCAAGTTCACGGACTATACTTTTAAGCACGTGAGTCTCGCTGGGTTTAACTACCACCATGAGTATATCCTTCTCGTTGTGAGAATACTGCCCGACGCCTTTGAAAGACGTGGCTCCCCTTCCCATCTCGTAAAGGATGGCGTCAGATATCTCCTTCTGATTTTTGTCGCAAAAAATCAGGAACATCTGGGCGCGGTTGAAGCCCTTGTTCATAAGGTCAGTTACGACGGAGCATACGCCTATGGCCAGGATGGCGTAGATAGCAGCTCCTATGTCCTTGAAAGCGATGGCAGCCACAACTACGATGGTGCCGTCAATCATCATCTGAAGCGTTCCTATGGACAGCGTCCTGAATTTAGTGATCAGAACCTTGCCCAGAAGGTCAGTGCCTCCGGAGGACATGTGAGCCTTGATGGCCATTGAAGCTCCAAGTCCGTAGAATATGCCGCCGCAGACCACAGCCACTATCATGTCGTCTGTAATGGTGGGCAGGAACGAAAGCACGTCCACTATGATGGAATAGACCGCAGTGGTTGCCAGAGCCATTAAAGTATATGTCCCACCCTTAACTTTCCAGGCCACGATGACCACAGGTATCGACATCAGGAATACCGCGGTGCCTACCGGAATGGGTATGAAAGCATTGATGACAGTCGCGATGCCTGCGAATCCTCCTGCTGCGATCTTATTGCCTACATAGAACAGATTCAGCGCCAGAGCATAGAACACGTCTGCGATAAGCAAATAAAAGACCTGCTCCTTGGTTATGCCTATCTTTTTCAAAAGAAATCTCTTTTCGGTTTGTTTGTTTTCCATATATCGGGGTCTCCGGTCAACTGCGAAATTTTACAGAGAAATTATATCACCGCGCAGATGTTTTGTGAATGATTTTTTATGAAGATTCAAGCAAGGCCTATCAATGAATATTATTCATGCACATTTTATAATAATCCCTTGTTGTGTCAAGTCCTCTAAATATCCACATATTGACACAGGTTTTCAAGTCCGGTTTGTGTCAAAGTTCTTTATTATCATGATTTTGACACATAATCCCATGATAAATGTGTCAAATCATCTCTCAAAATACTATTTGACACAAATATATATACATTCTTGTGTCAAATCGCTGAAAAATGATGAAATTGACACTAGACAATAATTTTTTGTGTCAGAAGCTATGTTTCCGACAAATTTGACACAAAAAACTGCCCGGCGTCTGCCGGGCAGTAATCAAGTTTATTTTCTAGTTTTCTACAAGCTGTACGCCGTTCACTCCGTCCACCCTTTCGATAAGAACGTTTACGCGCTCCTCCCTGGAAGTGGGGACGTTTTTTCCGACATAGTCGGCTCTGATGGGTATCTCGCGATGTCCCCTGTCCACAAGGACAGCCAGCTGGATGGTCTTCGCTCTTCCAAGTGATGAACAGGCATCAAGGGCAGCCCTTGTAGTACGGCCGGTGTAAATTACGTCATCCACAAGGATCACGTTCTTTCCCTCGATATCGACACCCGGATGTGCAGCTGTCTCCAGCGGGTCCACTCTCTTTCTGTCATCAAAGGCAGATACGTCAAGGACCCCAACAGGTACTTCCTTGCCTTCTATCTCCAGGATATTTTTCGCGATGTCTTCTGCAAGGGGCACTCCCCTGCTGATTATGCCCAGAAGCACCAGGTCGTCAGCGCCGGAATTTCTTTCCAGTATCTCGTGGGACATGCGCTTGATGGCGCGTCTCATCTGATCGCCGTTCATGATCTCGGCTTTTATTTTCATTTTAACTCACCTCTCAAAAGGGGGGATCAATACTTGCCCAGTGAGGAAGCCAGAGTCTCGTCGGGCTGGTCTCCGAAGACCTGATCTCTTCCGGGAAGGATGGCATTCAGCAAAATACCTACGATGGAGGCTACTGCAAGACCGGAAAGGTTTATCTTCATGGAACCGATATTAAAGCTGATTGCGCCGGCAATTGTGGTAGAACCTTCGTATACACAGCCAAGTCCGGTTGAGAAATTGATTCCTATAGCCAGACCTATGATAAGAGCTGCGATGATGACGTTTCTTGACTGCTGGAAATCTGTCTTGTTTTCTACCATGTTTCTGATACCGATGGCGGAGATCATACCGTAAAGGATGATGGATACGCCGCCTATGGTGGCTGCAGGCATGATTTCAATGATGGCTGCAAACTTCGGGCAGAATGAAAGGATGATAGCGTAGCATGCTGCAAGTCTGATCACGAAGGGATCGTATACTTTGGTAAGAGCAAGTACTCCGGTATTCTCGCCGTATGTGGTATTTGCAGGAGCTCCGAAGAGTGACGCAATAGCAGTACCTATACCGTCGCCGATCAAAGTCTTGTGGAGACCGGGATCCTCAATGTAGTTCTTGCCTACGGTTCCGCCGATGGCACTGATATCGCCGACATGCTCCATCATGGTAGCAAAGGAGATAGGTACTATAGTGATTACTGCTGTAAGGAAGAGTCCGAAATCAGCTTCACCGCCTGTAAATACAGAAAGACCTGTATTTTCCCAGATGACGGGAAGACCTATCCACTTGGCTTCAGCAACAGCTGAAAAATCAACGTTACCACTGACTGCGGCAACTGCATAGGATGCTATTACACCCAACAGAATAGGTATGATTTTGATCATTCCTCTTCCCCAGATGTTGCAGATTATTACTACGAAAATCGCTACCAGTGCGATAGGCCAGTTTGTGGCGCAGTTATTAAGTGCTGAAGGAGCCAGTATCAGGCCAATTGAAATGATAATGGGTCCGGTAACTACAGGAGGGAAGAAAGTCATTACCCTCTTGGAGCCGAAGGCTTTGCATATGAGAGCCAATACCAGATATACAAGTCCTGCACAAGCTACTCCCAGACATGCATAGTTAAGGGAAACCCTATCGGAATATCCCAGTGCAGCTCCCGCAGTCTTGACTGCTGCATATCCGCCAAGGAATGCAAAGGATGATCCTAAAAATACAGGGACTTTGAAGTTTGTTACCACGTGCATAAACAGTGTGGCCAGTCCTGCAAAAAGAAGTGTTGTGGATACGCTCAAACCTGTGATGATGGGAACGAGAACTGTCGCTCCGAACATAGCGAATAAGTGCTGAAGTCCGAGGATCGCCACCTTGCTGTAACCCAGTTCTTTTCTGGCGTCATAGATGGCCGTCTGATTTTGTGATTTGCCCATAATTACCTCCTTATGGTAAGCAGTGATAGTTTCTTAAAAACATCTGCCTGGCATGGGGATCGGAGAATCAAAAAAGACCTGCCTTCCGGCAAGTCAAGTCAAAACAGTCTGTCTCCCTATGTTAGATCTTGCCGGTCTCTCTGTACCGATTTAAAGATGTTTTTTCCTTAGTTAAATATACAATATTTTGCGGTATCAAGTCAACAAAAAACTGCATCTTGTGATGCAGTTTTTTGCTTTATATTTAAAAGGATATAGGGTCTTAAAAAGTTATTATTTTGCTATCTTTATTAACTTATTATGGGCGACCCTTCTGTAACAGACTTTTTTATTATCTGGGCATTGACCAGTCAAGGTATTCATAGTCCTTGGAAGCTCCGAAGATATCTTTCATCTTCTTCTTTGCAGTTTCGATGATCTCTTCGTTGGTGAACTTCTGGCCGTTGTCATAAGCATATGCCTTCATGCCGGTAACAGCCATCTTCAGTGCATCCTCAGGCTTGAATCCGCCGAGGTCAAGGATAGCTGTAACTGATTCGAAAGCGTAATTAAGGAAATCTTCGTGAGTTGTTTCCTTGGGAGCGTTTACTGAATCTGCTCTGTGCTTTTCATCGAAATCAGCATCTGCAACTTCGAGCTCTCTCATCTTCTTTTCAGCGAAAGTGCGGATCTCTTCAGCAGTGAATCCCTGGTTGTTTGTTTCGCTGTAAGCCTGCATTCCGGTCATTACCATCTTAATGGCAACGTCAGGAGTGAAAACGCCGGGCTCGATAGCAGCTGTAGCGGACTGGAAAGCATATTCAAGCATTTCTTCTCTTGTGGTAGTCTTAGGAGCGTTGATGGAATCAACTCTGTGCTTAGCGTCGAAATCAGCTTCTGCATGGCCGAGTTCTTTAAGTCCTGCTTCTGCTCTTGCTTTGATGTCTTCGTCAGAGAAGTCAAATCCGTTTCTCTTTCCGAAAGCCTTCATTCCGGTGATAACCATCTTAAGAGCGTCCTCGCGGCTGAATGCGCCAACGTCTATTGTGTCAACTGCAGTTTCAAAAGCAAAGTCTAAGTATTTATTGATATCCATTTTTTATTCCTCCATTTATTATTGATTCTTTAAGAAGTTTTTAACTCTTTCGTTTTACGCCAACATATAAAGCATCAGCCGTGCCAATATGCCAAAATTATTAAAAATTTTTTAAAAAAAGTTGAAATTACTGTTTTTTTATAAAAAAAATAAGGTCTCCGGTACCGGTTTCTCCGACTGAAGACCTTTCTTTCACGATCGTTATTCAAAAATTCGATTCATATTTGAATCAGTATATGTATTTCTGACTCATTATTGAATCAACACTCGGTTTACAGACCATGCTTGATCTTTTTTCTGGCCAGCGTTGCCTGAGGCATGCCCAGAAATTCTGCAGCAGCCCTGGTTGTACCCTCTTTTTTAAGGGCAAAGGCGATCAATCTCTCTTCTTGTTGATTCATTATTGAATCAAACGTCAGATCCTTGTCCCTGCTGAACTCTTTTCTCACGTCCACGACCACGTCATCGAAGACACTTTCGTTCAGCATACTGCTGACGTCTGCTCCGTCGATCACGTCTCCTCTTTCGGTGATGTACAGTCTGTGAACTGTGTTTTCCAGTTCCCTTACGTTACCGGGCCAATGATACTCCATCAGTTCCTTGTAAGCATCCGGTGAGAATGATTTCGGAAGGCCGTACTTTTCACCGTAGTTCTTCAGGAATGCATCCGCAAGGCAGACGATATCCTCCTTTCTGGCTCTCAGAGGGGGTACGTTGATCTGACAGATATTGAGCCTGTAGTACAGGTCTTCCCTGAACTTGCCCTCCTCCACCAGCTTCTTCAGCGGTACGTTGTTGGCCACAATGACCCTGACGTTCACGTGTATGGGTTCGGTACCTCCGATCCTGTAGAAAGTATTCTCCTGAAGTACTCTGAGGAGCTTCGCCTGCATATCAAGGGGCAGACTGCCTATCTCGTCCAGGAACAGCGTACCGTTGTTGGCCAGAGCAAAATATCCGTCCTTGCCTTCAGCGGAGGCTCCGGTGAAAGACCCCTTCTCATAGCCGAAAAATTCGCTTTCAGCCAGGTTTTCCTGGATGGTGGCACAGTTTATCTTTATGGCAGGTTTCTCGCGTCTAAGGGAATTCTGCTGGATCAGATCGAATACTCTTTCCTTACCTGAACCGGTCTCACCCTGGATTATGACGTTGGCGTCATATCTGGCGATGTTCAGCACCTCTTCCACCATTTCTCCGGTAGCGGGAGACTCATAGATAAAGTTGTCGATGTTTCTGACAGCCCTCTTCGTTCTCTCTCCAAGAGATGCCTCAAGGATAGGCATACCCTTCTCCGGAGCTTTCTCTCTGTAGAACTCATCCAGCCTGTCAAGGCATGGCTTCGAATACTCCACCAGTTCCTTTGAGAATTCAAAGGTGGTATCTTTGAAGCCGTCCAAAGCATAGAAGAATACTTCCTTGCCCATGGAATCCGCTGCAAGCATGCTCTGGTTGTATCGGTTGCTCATACTGATGAAACAGATCTCGCCTTTGTTCTTTGTTATGAGAGCAGTGAAGCTGTCGCAGCCCGCGATGTTTTCAAGATTTATGGTGCAGTCGAAGAGCCGGCCGTCCTCCTTGCGGATAACGTCCAGGCCTGCCTCGTAGGGGCTTGAAAGATTCACGCCGTAGATCCTGTCTACAGTATCCCCGAACACCTCTGCCAGGTCTTCCTCCATACCTTCATACAGATATGCTTTATCCATTATGAAGGTGACTCTGCAGTCCCCGAACCAGGTCTTTTTCACCAGGTTCGAATAAAGCACCGCTTCAGCCAGATTGCTTCCCACGATAGCCACGTTTCTGGACCTGTGGGTCATAAGCTCGTACTGTATGCCTTCGAAGTTACCCTCTTCATCGATGGCTCTCAGAAGATGGGGAACGTTTATTTCCTTATCATCGACCCTGTAAAGGTTTGAGGTCTCAAAACAGATGATATAGCCTTTTACCTTTGCCTGGCTGTAGTTGAAATCCAGTTCGGTTATCTCTTCAAGATACATGGGAAGACCTGCCAGCGGGCACGTTCCCACTACTCTGTCGCCGATCCTGAGCCCTCTTGCATCCAGATCCACGTTTTTTCCGCAGGCTTCGATAACACCTGCAAAGACGCCGCTGGATTCAGTATATGGATTATGGAGTTTGCCCCTCTCCTGAATGATCTTCATTATGCGGGACCGGGTCTCCGCAGGATCGTATTCAGAAATGGCCGCGATCTGGTCCATGTTGTCTCTTTCAAAATCTATCCAATCCAAAGAGATCCGGATCTCTTCAGACCGGATCTTCTTTGAATTATCAAGTTTCCAAGCTGCCACGGGTATGGAGCCCTTTGGCTCCAGCACCCTGCTTATGCCGAAATCTTTCATGCTGTTCGTCTTTCTACCAGATGGCAACTACGCCTGCTGTAGCCAGGCTTACGATAATGGCCGCTATGACTACACCTGTAAATATAGCGGGCACTGCTCTTTTGATCTGCATATCGACCATGGCAGCTACCAGTGCGCCGGTGTACGCCCCCGTTCCGGGAAGCGGTATGGCAACCAGAAGCACAAGTCCCCAGAACTCATATTTCAGCACCTTTTCCTTATTGGCGTCGGCCTTGTCCTTGAGTTTCTTTGCGAACTTCCCCAGTATGCTGCTTCTTCCCTCCATCCAGTAAAGAAGTTTCCTGATGAAGATCAGTACAAAGGGAACCGGTATCATGTTTCCCACAATGGATACCAGAGCAGCCCAGAATACCGGGAGTCCTGCTGCCACGCCTGCGGGGATACCTCCCCTCAGTTCGATGACGGGGACCATGGATATAAAGAATGTGTAAAGTATGCCTTTCACAATTATCCTTTCTGTGCCACGAGTCTGTCATGGCTATCGGTCAACAGCGGTTTATTTGTTCTTGATTGCAGCCTGTGCAGCGGCAAGTCTTGCGATAGGTACTCTGAAAGGTGAGCATGATACGTATGTGAGTCCTACCTTGTGACAGAATTCGATGGTCTTCGGATCTCCGCCGTGCTCGCCGCAGATTCCCAGCTTGATGTTGGGTCTTGCCTGCTTGCCGAGTTTAACTGACATTTCGATCAGTTTGCCTACTCCGTTTACATCCAGCGTCTTGAAAGGATCGTCTTCATAGATACCTTTGTCAACATAGTATTCCAGAAGTTTGCCGGTATCGTCTCTGGAGAATCCAAGAGTCATCTGAGTCAGGTCGTTGGTTCCGAATGAGAAGAACTCAGCTTCCTTTGCGATCTCGTCTGCTGTCAGACAAGCTCTGGGGATCTCGATCATGGTTCCTACCATGTATCTCATTTCGACCCCTGCTTCTGCGATCATCCTGTCAGCGGTCTCAACTACTCTTTCCTTAACAAAGTTAAGTTCCTTAACTTCTCCTACGAGAGGGATCATGATCTCAGGAACGATGTCAAATCCGCATTCGTTCTTGACTTCGATAGCTGCGCCGATGATGGCCTCAGTCTGCATAACTGCGATCTCAGGATAGAGAACTGCAAGTCTGCATCCTCTGGTTCCCAGCATAGGGTTCTGTTCGTGGAGATCGTCAACGATGTCCTGGAGTTTCTCATAGGACATGTCCATTGTATTGGCAAGTTCTCTGATCTCAGCCTCAGTCTGAGGAAGGAATTCGTGGAGGGGAGGGTCAAGAAGTCTTACCGTCATAGGTCTGTCTTCAAGTACCTTGTACATCTCTTTGAAGTCTCCCTGCTGGAAAGGTCTGATGATCTCAAGAGCTTCCTGTCTTTCTTCAGGGGTCTCTGCCACGATCATTCTTCTGATGGCGGGGATCCTCTCTTCTTCGAAGAACATGTGCTCAGTTCTGCAGAGACCGATTCCTTCGCAGCCGAAATCTACGGCCTGCTTAGCGTCTCTTGGATTGTCAGCGTTTGTTCTTACCTTGAGAGTTCTGATCTCGTCAGCCCATTTCATCAGGGTAGCAAAGTCTCCGGATACGTCGGGTTCCACTGTCTTGACAGCTCCGTCATAAACGGCGCCTGTGGATCCGTCGATGGAGATAACGTCTCCCTCCTTATAACTTGCGCCTGAATCGAAAGTCAGTGCCTTAGCTGCTTCATCCACCTTGGCTTCTGAGCATCCTGCTACGCAGCACTTGCCCATTCCTCTGGCAACTACTGCAGCGTGGGAGGTCATTCCGCCTCTTGCGGTAAGGATACCTTCTGCCGCTACCATACCTGCCAGGTCTTCAGGGGAAGTCTCTGCTCTTACCAGGAGTACCTTTTCACCCTTTGCTGCAGCTTCGGTGGCCTCTTCTGCTGTAAAGTAGATGTGTCCGGAAGCTGCTCCCGGTGATGCGGGAAGTCCCTTGGCAACGTTCTTTGCCTTCTTAAGTTCTCCTGCTTCGAACATGGGGTGAAGGAGCTGGTCGATCTGCTGAGGCTCAAGTCTGGTGACTGCGGTCTCCTTATCGATGAGTCCTTCTTCAACCATATCTACGGCGATCTTTACTGCAGCCTGTGCAGTACGCTTGCCGTTTCTGGTCTGGAGCATGTAAAGCTTTCCGTCTTCAACGGTAAACTCCATGTCCTGGGTGTCTTTGTAATGCTTTTCAAGAAGGTTTGCGATCCTTACGAAGTCATTGTAAGCTTCGGGGAAGGCCTTCTCCATTTCGTCGATGTTGAGAGGAGTTCTTACTCCTGCAACTACGTCTTCGCCCTGTGCGTTTACAAGGAATTCTCCGAAGATCTTCTTCTCTCCTGTGGACGGGCTTCTGGTGAAGGCTACGCCTGTACCGGAATCATCGCCCATGTTTCCGAATACCATGGACTGTACGTTAACTGCGGTTCCAAGGCTTCCGGAGATGCCGTTCAGCTTTCTGTAAAGGATGGCTCTGTCGTTCATCCATGATCTGAATACTGCCTTTACAGCCTCTATCAGCTGCTCTCTGGGATCCTGAGGGAATTCTTTTCCTGTCTCAGCCTTTACCAGTTCCTTGTATCCTGCGATTACTTCTTCAAGGTCTTCAGCAGTGAGCTCAACGTCGAACTTGACGCCTCTCTTTTCCTTCTGTCCGTCGAAGATCTTATCGAATTTTTCTTTGGATATCTCCTGTACTACGTCGCCGAACATCTGGATGAATCTTCTGTAGCTGTCCATTGCAAATCTGCGGTTTCCGGTCCTCTTTGCAAGGCCTTCTACGGAATCGTCGTTAAGACCAAGATTCAGGATCGTATCCATCATGCCGGGCATGGAGATAACAGCTCCTGAACGGACTGAAACCAGCAGCGGGTTCTCAGTGGAACCGAAAGTCTTGCCTGTGACCTGCTCAAGGTCGGCAAGCTTCTCGTAGATGGCATCTACCACTTCCTGAGTGATCTTTTTTCCGTCTTCGTAATACTTGTTGCATGCCTCCGTGGTGATGGTGAATCCGAAAGGTACCGGCAGTCCGATCCTTGTCATCTCTGCCAGGTTGGCTCCCTTTCCTCCCAGGAGGCCTCTCATTTCTTTTGATCCTTCATTGAAGGAGTAAACAATTTTGTTTTCCATTCTTTTCCTTTCTGCGTGTCTTCACGCTAAAGGGAGACTCTAAAATACGAGTCTCTCTTCAATGTAATTGCGCACTTCTGATACAGGTATCCTGACTTGTTCCATGGTGTCTCGATCACGGACTGTAACACAGCCGTCGGTCTCAGTATCAAAGTCTACACAAATGCAGAATGGTGTTCCTATCTCGTCTTCTCTCCTATATCTCTTTCCGATGGATCCTGCTGCATCATAGTCGACCATGAAGTACTTACTGAGTTCTTCATGTATCGGCTCAGCGATTGGTGATAACTTTTTAGCTAACGGGAGAACTGCTGCCTTGAAAGGAGCCAGCGCAGGATGAAGTTTCAGAACAGTTCTGACGTCTTCCTTACCGTCCTCTGAAGTCAGTACTTCCTCGTTATATGCATCTATCAGGAAAGCAAGGCTTACTCTGCCTGCTCCCAGTGATGGCTCGATTACGTAAGGGACATACTTAGCTCCGTTTTCTGAGTTAACGTAGCTGAGATCCTGTCCGGAGGTATTGATGTGCTGTGTCAGGTCGAAATCTGTCCTGTCAGCGATACCCCATAATTCTCCCCAGCCCCACGGGAAGGTGTATTCGATATCCGTGGTGCCCTTGGAGTAGTGTGATAATTCCTCAGGGGAATGATCTCTCATTCTCAGGTGATCCTTGTTCATGCCAAGGTTCATGAGGAAGTTCCAGCAATAGTCCTTCCAGTATGCGAACCACTCCAAATCAGTTCCGGGCTCGCAGAAGAATTCAAGTTCCATCTGCTCAAATTCCCTGGTCCTGAAGATAAAGTTACCGGGAGTGATCTCGTTTCTGAAGGATTTGCCTATCTGTGCGATACCGAAAGGGATCTTCTTTCTGGCAGCGCGCTGTACATTTCTGAAGTTTACAAATATACCCTGAGCTGTTTCCGGTCTTAAGTAGATCTCTGCCTTGGAATCCTCTGTTACTCCCTGGAAGGTCTTGAACATGAGATTGAACTGACGGATACCGGTGAAATCGCTCTTGCCGCATTCAGGGCAGCAGATGCCGTTATCTGAAATGTACTTTTCAAGTTCTTCGTTCGACCATCCGTCCACGATCATGTCCTTGATGTCGTGCTCTGCGTTCCAGTCTTCAATGAGCTTATCAGCTCTGAATCTGGATTTGCAGGCTCTGCAGTCGATGAGTGGATCGGAGAATCCGCCTACGTGTCCGGAAGCTACCCATGTCTGGGGATTCATAAGGATCGCAGCGTCCAGTCCAACGTTGTACTTTGATTCCTGAACGAACTTTCTCCACCAGGCCTTCTTAACGTTGTTGAGAAATTCCACTCCCAAAGGGCCGTAATCCCATGTATTTGCCAGACCTCCATAGATCTCTGATCCGGGGAAGATGAATCCTCTGTTCTTGCACAGGGCTACGATTTTATCCATTGTAACTTCGATGCTCATACTGTAATTGCCTTTCTTTTTTTAAATTATTTGTTAAGTTCTTCGTTGACGTCTTCGTCTGCGATATCGATCTCGATCTCGAAATCATCTTCGCCTGCAACCTTTTCCTTAAGGTTGTTGAAAGCTTCTGTTCCGGCTTCCTTTGCCTTGTCAACGTATTCGGGAGCCTTTTCCTTGATGGTGTTAAAGGCTTCGGTTCCTGCTTCTTTTGCCTTGTCAACATATTCGGGAGCTTTTTCCTTAAGATTGCTGAAAGCCTCTGCTCCTGCTTCCTTTGCCTTATCAACGTATCCGGGAGCCTTTTCCTTTAGGTTGCTGAAAACGTCCTGAGAAGCGTCTTTTACCTTTTCTACATAGTCGGGAGCCTTTTCCTTAAGGTCGCCTACTACAGCGCCGCCTTTTTCCTTGATCTCGTCTATGACTACGCTGCTCTTTTCCTTAACTTTGTTCACAGCGGTCTCTGCCTTCTCGGATACATCGATGACCTTTCCGTCAGTAGTTGTAAGTTCTACTCTGCACTTGAATCCGAAAGCTGCGATGGCTGCTGCCAGAAGTCCCCAGGGTGCGAGAACTGCTCCGACGATACCAACGTTTACAGGGATGTTAACGATGGATTCATCGCCTTTTTTGACGCTGATCTTGGTAACGTTGCCCTTGTTGACGAGTTCCTTGACCTTGGCCATGGTGGTCTTGACGTAATCGCCTGTCTTGCCTGCCTTGCCGTTATCGATATTCTCTTCGATAGCGATGATGGCATCAACTACGCTTCCGTCGCAAGCTTCAAGAGCATCCTTGGCTTCTCTGTAGGAAACTCCGGTTCTGTCTTTAACTAATTCGATCTTTTCGAGAGTAATTTCCATTTCAAATCCTCCTCTAATGCTTTATATGTTTATGAATTCACTTTTCAGGTCTGATATATCCAGATGATATGCCATATACCCCTTTAATATTTCCATGAGTCTGTCTGAGACCCTGTCCTCCAGAGCGAGTTTTTCAAACCTGGAGAAAGGCTCGTTTTTAAAAAAACTCAGGATATTTATTATATCAAAATCGATCTGATAAATCAATGATTTATCGCCAATATATTCTTCTGCGCAGTCCCTGCAGATGATGCCGCCGTCCTCTGTGCTGAAGCGTGACGCCTTGTGGCTTCCCCTGGGTCTTCCGCAGCATGCGCAGGACTCCAGTTCAGGCATTGTGCCGGTGGCTTCCAGCGCCTTGACTATGTATGCCAGTATCAGCGTGTCGGCTTTGCGGCTCCTCTTCTCTATGGCTTCCATGAAGCCCTGAAGATCTCCGAAAAGCTTCGGCTGAGGGTCCTCCTCCATGAGAAGTCTGTCCGTCAGTTCCAGCACATATGAAGCAGCCATATATTTGTCCAGATCGTCTCCGATATCAAAATAACTTTTGATCACCCTGCCGCTGTTCAGGTTATATACGTCCCTGCCCTTGAACAGCTCATACTCGCCATAGGTAAAAGGTCTGGTGGCGAGAGCGGATTTGTTCTTGCCGGCGCCGGTGAGATTGGTGCCCACCGAAATTTTCCCGAACTTTCTGGAAAACATCACCAGCATGGTGCGTCCGTTGACCGTCTTGACTTGTTTTAAGATGATTCCTTCTGTATCCGTGATCATTTAGATCAGTTATTCTCCTTGTATCCGAAATTGGAAAGAGCAAAATCCGAGTCTCTCCAGTTTTCCTTTATCTTGACCCAGAGTTCCAGCATTACCTTCATGCCCAGAAGGCCCTGGATCTCCTCTCTCGCAGCCTTGCCTATGCCCTTCAGTTTTTTGCCTTCCTTGCCGATGATGATGGCCTTGTGTGACTTTCTCTCGCAGTATATCACAGCCCCTATCCGGGCCAGGTCATTGCCGTTCCTGTCTGTCTCCACCTTGAAGCTTTCGATCTCGACAGCTGCGCCGTGAGGTACTTCCTCTTTGAGATAAAGAAGGAGCTTTTCTCTTATGATCTCGCTGACTATGAACCTTTCAGGGTGGTCCGTCACCATTCCCTCAGGGAAGAACATAGGTCCTTCAGGCATCATGCTCTCCAGTTTCTTCAAAAGATCGTCCACGCCCTTGCCCTTAAGTGCGCTGAGTCCGATGATGTCCTCAAAGACTCCGGTCTTTTCATACTCATCGTATATCTCGCGGAACTCTTCCGGTTTCATGGTGTCGGTCTTGTTTATTATGAGTATCTTCGGGGGCTTCACCTCTGAAAGCTTGTCCAGGATGAACCTGTCTCCGCCGGCATTTCCCAGTCTTTCGTCCACCAGGAACAGTATCACGTCCACCTCTCTGAAGGTGCCCATGGCGGATTCAGTCATGAAGGTGCCAAGCTTTGAGTGAGGCTTGTGTATCCCCGGAGTGTCGATGAAGACCATCTGGACCCCTTCCTTGGGTCTGGCGGGTTCAGAGGTTTTGCCGAAAAATGCGTTGATCACGTCATCTGTCGAAGTGGTCTCTTCCCTTTCATCGACTCTGGTGTAAATTCCTCTGATATTGTTCCTCGTGGTCTGAGGCTTATCTGTTGTGATGGCGATCTTTTCGCCCAGTATTGCATTCAGAAGAGTGGACTTGCCAACGTTGGGCCTTCCCACTATCCCTATAAATCCTGATTTCAAATCCTTCTCCTCTTACTCCCCGATCTCTTCAGGGTATTTTTTGTAAAATACGTCGTAAGCGTTAACTATCTTTCTTACCAGTTCATGACGGACCACGTCGGTATCCTTCAGATAGCAGAAGCCTATATCCTTAACTGGTTTAAGCACTCTTTCGGCCTCCACCAGACCGGATTTCTTGCCTCTTGGCAGGTCTATCTGGGTAACGTCTCCGGTAACCACCACCCGGGAGCCGAAACCCATTCTGGTGAGGAACATCTTCATCTGCTCCCTGGTGGCGTTCTGCGCCTCGTCCAGGATGATGAAGGCGTTATCCAGAGTACGTCCTCTCATATATGCCAAAGGAACTACTTCGATGACTTCCTTTTCCTTGAGTCTTAAGGCCGCGTCTCTTCCGAGAACATCGTAAAGAGCATCATAAAGAGGCCTGAGGTAGGGATCCACCTTATCCTGAAGATCTCCAGGAAGGAATCCCAGCCTTTCTCCCGCTTCCACGGCAGGCCTTGCCAGTATGATCTTATTCACCTGCTTGGCCTTAAGGGCATTCACTGCCATGGCCACAGCTATGTAAGTCTTTCCGGTACCGGCAGGTCCGATGCCGAAAACGACTTCCTTTTCTCTTATTGCGTTTACGTAGTTTTTCTGTCCCAGCGTCTTGGGCTTGAGAGGTTTTCCGGAATGTGTAAAGCAGATAACGTCCTTACCCACACTGTTTTCCTGATAGGATACTCCCTCTCTGGACAGATTGACTATATACGATGCTTTCTGCCTGTCGATGGTCTCCCCTGTCTTAAGCAGATTGATGTATTCAGCTATGATCCTTTCAGCAAGCCCGATGGCTTCTTCCTGGTCTGCTTCCTTCATTTCGGACATGTCCATGCCGGTCAGATCTCTGTCCGGCAGATCGGACTCGGCTATCAGCACCAGCTCATCGCCTCTCTGGACCACGTCCACTCCGGTGGCCTCCTTGATGAGCTTCATGTTGATATCCATGCTTCCGAATAGTTCTTTGGTATCTATTCCATCTACAATCTTGATTCGTTTTTCCAAATTGTATGTCTCCTCTTAAGTGTAGTATCGATCAGATCTGCTGCAGATCTTCGTTCAGCCTGAAGCCTTCAGGCAGGATCTGCGCCATGGTGTAACTTCTGATATGATCCTCGTCGGCAGCAGTCATGATGATGAAATCGTCGTCACAGAATTCCTTCATAAACTGCCTGCATATGCCGCAGGGCCAGGCTTCTCCGCCTGAGGATGCGATCATGATCTTTGCAAAATCTCTGTGTCCTTCGGAGATCGCCTTGCACATGGCAGTCCTTTCAGCGCAGATGGTGCCGCCAAGGGATGAGTTCTCAACGTTGCATCCTGTATAGATCGTACCGTCCTTGCACTCCAGGGCTGCTCCCACGCAGAACTTACTGAAAGGCGCGTAGCTCATCAGGGTCATATCCTTTGCTATTCTGTATAATTCTCTGTCTGTCATATGTTCCTCCTTCAGGCCTGCATCCTGGGGATGCCGAGCCAGTCCATGATCTCCTCTTCACGGGCTCTCATCACAGCTTTCTCTTCTTCATCCTCATGGTCGTATCCCAGGAGATGGAGCACCGAGTGGGTGAAGAGATATACCAGTTCTCTTTCGAGACCGTGCCCGAATTCCGCTGCCTGTTCCTCTGCCTTTTCTTTGCAGATGACCACGTCTCCTATCATGAGCTCATCAGGCGCCTCGTCCGGGTTCTCAATATACCAACCGAGTTCGTCCGGTCCGAACTGCGGAAAGCTCAGAACGTCTGTGACTCTGTCTACCCCTCTGTAGTCCTTGTTGAGCTCATGGATCTCCTCCGGACCCACAAAGGTTACTGAAAGCTGGCATGCTTCCGACGGAAGTCCTTCAAGCTCAACTGCTTTTTCAGCAGCCTTTTCCATGGTCTTAAGAAGTTCTTCGATACCTGTTTCGTTCTCTTCGATAAAAATAGTCATGGACACCTCTTTTTTTATTTGTCTTCGCTTCTGTCTACAGCATCCTTGTAGATCCTGTACATGTCTTCTTCATAAAGTGTCAGAGCAGAACCGATATGTCCGCCGGTAGCTGCTGCGCATTTTTCGGCGAGAAGATGAAGTTCCTCACCGGTGGGAACGACTCCCAGACCCTTGATGTCGGTGGGCATTCCGATGGATCTGAAGAATTCCTCCATCCTTCTGATGCCTTCATAGATGACCTTCATCTCGTCCTTGTCGGGTTCCACGTCCATTACGTTTACAGCGAACTTGTAGAATCTGTCCGGAAGGTCATCGCATACCATCCTTGCCCAGGTTCCCCAGATCGCGCAAAGGCCTGCGCCATGTGCCACGTCATAAAGTCCGCCCAGTTCATGCTCAAGTCTGTGGCATGACCAGTCTCCGCCGTCAGTGCCGCAGCCTGTGAGGCCGTTATGTGAAAGTGCTTCACACCACATGATCTCCGCTCTTGCGTTGTAGTCAGTGGGATCCTCCAGCACTTTTTTGGTGTTCTTCATTACAACTTTCAGAAGACCTTCAGCTATCGAATCAGTTATTTCCATGCTGCCCAGTCTGTTGAAATATCTCTCCATGGTGTGCATCATGATATCTGCGGAACCGCTGGCAGTCTGATAAGGATTTACCGTCATGGTAAGTTCAGGGTTCATGAGAGCAAATTTCGGCCTGCAGAGATCGCTGTTGCATCCTCTCTTTTTCCAGCCGTCCTCATTGGTAATGACTGATGAATCGGACATTACCGAACCGGTGGCGCTCAGGGTGAGCACGAAACCGATGGGCATGGAAGCTTCAGGCTTTCTGGTATGCTCATAGAAATCCCACACATCGCCTTCATTGGCCAGTCCGTAGCCAATGGCTTTCAAAGAGTCGAGCACTGATCCGCCGCCAACTCCGAAGAGGAAGTCTGCGCCGAATTCCTTTGCAAGCTCTATGCCTTCTCTTACCTTGGAAAGCCTGGGATTGGGAACTACTCCGCCAAGCTCTGTGTGAGCGATGCCGTTTTCATCAAGAGTCTTCAGGATCTTTCCCAAAAGGCCGTTTTCAACGATCCTGTCGGAACCGTAGTGCACCAGTACGCGGGTAGCACCGTATTTCTTCAGCATCTCTCCTGCCTTAAGTTCTGTATCCTTACCAAATCTTACCTCTGTAGGTGTGTAATATTTGAAACCTTTCATTATTTTCCTCCGTTTTTTGAGTTAAGTAAGAAGTCAATCTACTCCATATATATTTTACCTTAAGTCAGGTCAAATTACAAGCATATGGGGCTTTCTACAGCAAGAAGTTTTTTATCACTGTTTCTATATCCCTCGGAAGCAGAGGGTGTGCTTTGGTATCAAAACTCAGTATGAGATTTCTGCCTTGAATTATACCGTTTCTCTCGTACGCATGGATCTTACTTATATTAGTATCCGCATAATCTGCTTCCGTCATTTTACCCATTATCTCCTGATAGTATACCTTCCTCTGCCTGACATTAAGAAGAGTAAAGTCGGGGTAAGCGGTGCCGTATCCTTTAAGATAGATCGGACATTCGTACTTGTAAGGTATGCAGTATTTATCATAGATATCAGCTGCTATGATTTCATTCTTTGATCTGACCCTGAGACCGCCCTCGGAATAAACTTCCGGATCGCCCTCTTCAAACCCAAGACCCACATAAGGTTCGCTCAGCCATTTCTTTACGAACTCATCATCGGGCTCCATGACCGGCGTAATAAGCTGCTGCCTCTGAAGACTGAGCTTACCGTATACATCTTCGCATGTACCCTTTTCATACTTTTTGATAAGGATATTCAGGGTTTTCAGCTCATTTTCAGCCGCCCTTATGATCCTCTCATCATAGTCCTTCTGAGCCAGAGCTGCAGCAAGAGCGCGGTCTTTGAGTGGAATGTATCTGCCCTGGGTATTATTACCATCCTCCTCTACATAGTATGGCCTCACTTTACCGTGAAATGAACTAATCCTTATCCTGCCTTCAGGGGCATCCCGTAATCGGGTGTTTTTCGTCTTTATCAGGTCCTCCAGTGCTTTGGCTCTTGATTTCATGTTTTTGACTGATAATCTCATAGTTATCCTCCTTTATTACTCCCTTTTGAGACAACTACAGTACTTCACATTCTTACAAAAATCAATATGCCGGAATCGTATACAAAAAATCGTCGTAAACGGCTGGCCTTGATTTATCAGCCTTTTATCTTAGGCGGCGAAAGAAAAGATGATTTTTTATTTTTTTAGTGCTTTATTCAAGCTTGTTATCCCTGTGATATAAACAGAATTACAGGATTACATTTTTTATACAAAGAGTATCCTGCAAAGCAATTATTCCCTGCAGGCTCATTATAATCCTAAAAAACTTATCCCGAAGAGAACTATTTCTCTTCGGGATACATTTGTCGCTAATATTTTGATCCTTCTTTAAACAATCCAATTCCAGGATAAACTTTAATCGTAAAACAATGATCCTTTAGGCCTTTTTTTCGTTCCGGGATAATTATCATTGTCGATCCGACGATCCCCCAGCAATTATTTTTTCTAAAGGATCAATCCTCCTTATAGAGTTTAGGATTTACATCCCATGTATCTCATCCAGCGCGTACATGCACATGTCGATGGCCGCGGGGATGCACTCCTCGTCCAGGTCGAACTCGTCGTTGTGCACCGCCTGGGTGGTATCTGTACCTATGCCGAGATATGTGGCGATGCCGCCGTGTTCCTTGACGGCGTTCATCATAGCGGCAGCGTCGTCCGAGCCTCCGATGCTTCCCTCATAGTACACTTTTTCGAACCAGGGAACCTTGTGTGCGGCTCTTTCGATGATCTCCATCATGGCATCATCTGATCTTGATGCCGGATAGAGTCCCCACTTGTAGCAGTCGTAGGTACATCCGTGCATCTTGGCAGCTCCGTCCAGCACTTCAAATACCCTTCTTTCTACGTACTCCGAGATCTCCGGTGTTTCGCCCCGGCACTCGAGGCTGATAAAGCATTCGTCGGGTATGGAATTGACTACGGTACCGCCTCTGATTATACCCACGTTCACCCTGGTGAGCCCCAGTTCGTGGTCGGCGATGGTCCTTAAGTTGAGCACGGCGGAACAGGCTGCCAGCATGGCATCTCTGCCTTCCTGTGCTGCACCGCAGGGATGCGCGCCGTAACCGTGGAAAGTGACGTCTATCTGCCTGTCGCTGAGGAAGTCCTTGCATCCGCAGCACATGGTGTGTGATCCCAGAGGTCTTCCCTCAGCGGACAGAGCCACATGCATGCAGATGAAGTGATCCACGTCATCCAGATGGCCTTTGGCCACCACTGATTCAGCTCCGTGGTATACCTCTTCAGATGGCTGGAAGATAAGTTTGATCTTGCCCCTGAACTGATCGCGCTTTGAAAGCAGCGCTTCAGCGATACCAAGGCCCATGGCCGTATGGGCGTCGTGACCGCAGGCATGTACGCAGCCTTCATTGCAGGAAATATAGCCCTCGTCATAGGGCCTGAATCCTTCCTTATGAGGTTCTTTGCCCGGAAGGCAGTCGATATCGAATCTGAAGGCCGTTACAGGCCCCGGACGTCCGGTATCGAAGGTGGCTATTACCCCGGGGAAGCCCTTGGTCATCTCCACGATCTCAGGTTTTGCACCCTGCGCGATGGCCCTGTCCATATTGGCTCTTCTCTCTTCGGGGGTCCTCATCATGTCGTCAATGGTATCATAGTCAACCACGTCCAGCCCCATTAGGCAATCGTATCCCATGTCTGTAAGGATCTCATATATTCTCGAGGTGGTCCTCACCTCATCCCATCCCTGTTCAGGGAAGTGATGGAATTCTCTTCTGTATTCAATGAATATGTTCATTCCGGGCCTCCTTCAAAGCATACTGAACTATAGCGGTTTCCAGAAAAACTCCTAGCTCAGGAACTGCTGCACCAGACGCTTTACGTCGCCGCCGTCGGCAATGCCCTTGACCTTGCCCATTACAGGACCCATGACTTTACCCATGAGTTTCGGTCCGTCTCCTTTGGAGATGCCGAGGCCGGCAGCTACTTCTTCGATGACCTTCAGGAGTTCTTCCTCGCTCATTTTAGCAGGGAGATACTTCTCAAGTATGGCGATCTCGTTGTTATACTGGTCCAGAAGGTCAGTTCTTCCGGCTTTCTCGAAGTCAGCGAGAGCATCCTTTCTCATCTTCACCTGCTTGGAAAGGATGGCGATAATGCCCTGGTCGTCCAGTTCCTCTCCTCTGTGATCTATCTCATACTGCTTGACTGCAGCTCTTGCAAAGCTGATGGTGTTTTTGGCAGCCTCGTCGTGTGCCTTCATCGCAGCCTTAAAGTCTTCCATAAGTTGTTCTTTGATAGTCATTTCAATCTCCTTTCGCGCTCCCCTAAAAGAAGCAGATATAAGCAAAAAGGGTCCCTTTTACAAGGGACCCTTCGGATGATCATTTAATATTTGAGGTGAATGTTATAGATATCGGAAACTTCAGTTCCCGCCAGCTGTTCTATGATGGTCCTATGATCACCTTGAATTGAATGTTTTAATTAAAACTTTCTGGCTTTCTTTCTTGCAGCCTCGGATTTCTTCTTCTTCTTAACGCTGGGTTTCTCGTAGTGCTCTCTCTTTCTGAGTTCGCTCATGACGCCGTCTCTGGCACATGATCTCTTGAATCTTTTAAGAGCGGATTCCAAGCTTTCGCCTTCTCTAACGATTACTGTTGCCATATCTGATTCACCTCCTCGCTGTTTCAAGTTTAGCCATATGACAGCCTTTTATCTATAACAAAAGCATTATACTATCTCTTTTCGGATTATGCAAGTGTTTTTTCAGACAACAGCTGCCTTAAACTGCCAGCGGGCAGGCCCGGATGATCAGCCCGGCGGCCATGTCATTTTGCGCTTTCCTAAGATGTGGAAGTGCAGGTGCTTTACGGTCTGGAAAGCATCGGCGCCGTTGTTGGAAACCACTCTGTAGCCGTTCTCAAGACCCAGTTCCTTTGCTATGTCCTTGATCTTAAGCATCATGCGGCCGATGAGCGCAGCGTCTTCTTCCTTGATGTCATCGATGCACTCGATATGCTTCTTAGGGATCAGCAGCACGTGCACGGGTGCCTGAGGCTCCGCATCGTGGAAGCAGAACATCTCGTCATCCTCGTATACCACGTTCGTGGGGATCTCATGATTCGCCAGCATGCAAAAAATACAATCTGCCATGGTATGTCTCCTTTCGGTCAGTTTATTTCTCTATTATCTCCGCCGTCATGCCGTCCTCGAAAGGTCCGCCCATGATAACGGTAAAAAACTCATTAAGATACTTTTCGGGTGATCCTTCAGCCTTCGCATAGACCCTTACATAATTCTCTGTATATCCGGTGAGAAGTCCCTCTTCAGTCACCTCTTCAAAGAGCGCTGTCCTGGTCCTTCCGGACTCTTTCCCGAAGAACTCTTTCGCAGCTTTCTCTCCTGCTTCCAGAAGCCTGTCGGATCTTTCGTTCTTAACCTCACCAGGCACCTGATCCTTCATGCTTTCAGCCCTGGTGCCCTTACGTTTGGAGTACTTGAACACGTGCACCTTAAGGAAGCCGGCTTCTTCGGTCATCCTGACGGAATCCATGAAATCCTCCTCGGTCTCCCCGGGGAACCCTACGATGATATCAGTGGTTATACCGTACCCCGGATCATGCTCCTTAAGGACTTTCACTATATCCAGATATTCATCCCTGGTATAGTGTCTGTTCATGGCCTTTATCACCTCGTCGCTTCCGGACTGGATGCTGAGATGAAGATGCGGACAGAGTTTCTCATATTTAAGAAGCCTTCCTACGTATTCGGCGTTCACCACCGTGGGCTCCAGCGAACTGAGCCTTATCCTGAAACTTCCCGGAATGGCATCTATCCTTTTGATTATGGATTCTATTCCGTACTCGTAAACGCCGTACTTCTCAGCGAAGCCTTCCTCAGTTCCGTAGAGCGCGGTGTTTATGCCGGTGAGCACGATCTCCTTAAAGCCATTGGCGATGAGCGCCTTGGCTTCATCAACCACTTCCTCAGGATCTCTTGATCTCACCTTGCCCCTCGCAAAAGGTATGAGGCAGTAAGAGCAAAACCTGTTGCAGCCTTCCTGGATCTTGATGTAGGCACGGGTCCTGCCCTCCATGTTCATAATGATCCCGCGGTCGGTGTACTCGGTAAGCGCCTCGTATGCGGGGACTTTGAAGATGCGCTTCCGCTCCTCCATGGCCTCCTTCACCAGGTCGATGAGATGAGGTTTGTCGCCGTTTCCCGTAACGATGTCCACTTCCGGCATGGCCCAGAGTTCCTCAGGCTTGACCTGCGAATAGCATCCGGTAACCGCTATGACAGCCCCGGGGCTCACGCGTCTGGCGCGCCTGATGAACTGACGTGACTTACGGTCAGCCAGGTTCGTCACCGTGCAGGTATTTATGACGTAGCAATCCGCCGCATCCTCCTCCGGCACGATCTCAAAGCCCGCCTTCTCGAACTGCTCCGCCATGGCCTGGGTCTCGTATTGATTAACTTTGCATCCTAGTGTGTGAAAAGCTGCTTTCATGTAAATTATTACTGTAAAGGGAACCTGTATTCTACATTATATATCCCCCTATGTTGAGTATTTTAACATAAAAAAATTTTTTTACAATGCTTTTCAGGACATCACTTCTTATATGAATTGCGACTTACTATATCACAGAAAGAAGAGTTGAAGATACTTTAAAAAAAGAAGTAAAATAATATATTATTATTTTAAGATATAATATGTTATAATATTATATTAATTTCTTTGCTCAAGTTTCTGATTCCTTGCATGTAGGTTTAACAAAATGAAGTCTATTTTCAAAAACAAAACGATAATTATAATAGTTATAATCATTATATTTTTAATTACTTTTATTTTATTTAGAATCAGTTCCCCTAAAGAACTGAAAATTTTATGCATCGGTAACTCATTCAATCAGGATACTATGGCGTATTTACCACCAGTTCTTAATGAGATCCTCCCAAACTATAAAATAACATACGGGACTTGCTATAAAGGCAGCGCTGAACTAATCGATCATGTACACTGGTTCTACGACGAAAAGAAATATACATCCTTTAACTATTGGGGATATGATAAAGAGTCATGGCGAAGATATTCTGGCAGAAGCGCTAAAACATTGGAACAGGTTTTAGAAAAGGAAGATTGGGATATTATCACAATCCAGGGCAATTCACCCGATGTACTATCAAATCAGGGTGTTGAAGCAATGATCGATGATGCATCCTCTCTTATAAATTTATTAGAGGAAAACGTCTCATATAAATTTGACTTAATGTGGTTTGAGTGGTCAAGCAGGCCATTAGAAAACCTGAACGATTTTGAAATGTACAACCTTATTCATACAGCTTCAATTGAAGCTGTAAACGCTCTGAATATAAAAACTGTAATCCCTGTTGGTACCGCTATTCAGGAAGCTAGAAATTTGCCTGATTTCCGTAAAATCGGTGATTCTACCGAAGGAAAAATGCTATATAGCGATAATATTCACCTTCAAGCCGGGTTACCTTCCCTTCTTGCCACTTATACAACTGCAGCGGAGATCCTAAAGTACCTTGGATATGATCCTTCTATACTGGAACATTCTTCGTGGCTTCCTGACAATAATAATGTTGTGCAAATTAATGCCTCCAACGGAAAAGGCGGTGGAATGACACATGGTGAACTTAGGGGCATAAATGCAGATAATGTTAAAACTGCAAAACAAATTGCTATAACTGTAGCAAAAGCTAATAATTGACATATTTCCGAACGCAAAAAGACCCTTGAGGCTCATCAAGGGTTTTCTGCTTTAAGGTGTGTGTATGTTATGAAAAAATGACTCTCACGTTGGCCCGTGTTACACGAGACCAAGAAGGCTTGTAAGTTGTGGTTAGCATTGGCTAACTGATGTACTTAATATACACTATGAAAAAACCTTTGTCAATAGGTTTTAATAAAGAAAGTTAGCAATTTCTAACTTTCTTCTTTTTCCCTATGATTTCGACTTTTTTCAGACTTTTATGGCTGTTAGTCGAAAAAATCACTTATTTATTTAATACATAAGGACAAGATTCGACTAATTAAACAATTTTTTATTATTTAGTCGAAAAATAGTCTTTAATTCACGTCTGCACTGCCTATGCACTGCCTAATTGTTCGACTAAATAAAGCATTTATCTTTATTTAGTCGAAAACACATTCTCATCTATCGATAAGCAGTCTGTATTCTTCGACTTTTTTCAGCTTTTTCCAGCTGTTAGTCGAAAACCCCCGTTTTTCCAAAGCCATGCGATCCGATTACCGTTTTATAGCTCCAATTCATACATGATCATCGCCAAAGCAGCCATTCCGGCCGTCTCCGTCCTGAGTATCGTTTTCCCAAGGGTGACCGCACAGGCCTTCCTGCTGAATTCATCCAGGATGCGATCCACTTCGTCCTCTTCGAAGCCTCCCTCAGGGCCGATGATCAGCGCGATCTCGCTTCCCTTTCTTAAAGGAGTATCATCCCCGCCGCCTCTTAAGGCATCTTTTATTGAGTATCCTTTCTCGTTCTCGTAGGCAACCAGGATAGCATCGTAATTCTTTTCGGACAGTTCCTCCATCATATCCTTAAAGCTCATGGCACCGGCCACTTCAGGTATGATGCCGCGCTTGCACTGCTTGACAGCCTCGTCCGCGATCTTCTGCAGTCTGTCGCGCTTTTTGGAGAAATTGCCTTTGTCGGACACCACGGTCCTTGCCATGAAAACCGGGACGATACGCTTAACGCCGAGCTCCACCGTCTTCTGAACTACCGTTTCAAGCTTCGCCGCCTTAGGCACTCCCTGATACAGGGTGACCTTCGTCTCGGGTTCCTGGCTGAACTCATGCCTGCCAATCACCCTGAGCACCACGTCGGTCTCTGTGATCTCATCGATCACGGTCTCGTACTCGTAGGCTTCCTTGTCGCTTATCATTACCTCATCTCCCACCCGGGCCCTCAGCACTCTGGTAAGGTGCTTCCTGTCCTCCGGGGAACTCAGGTATATTTTGTTTTCAAAGATATCTTCCTTATCCACAAAAAACTTTATCATGACTCTTCCTCACGATGCAACGATGGCTCTCCACATTCCGTCAGCACAGACTTCCTCGATGGTGAATCCGCAAGACTCTATGGCAGAACGGACCTCTTCTTCCTTTTCGTCTATTATGCCCGAACTGATATACTTGGCGCCGGGCTTCATATGTCTTCTTACGTCGGGCGAAAGCATCTCCACCAGATCAGCCATCAAGTTGGCCACCACGATGTCAGCTTTGTAGTCCACGCCCTTGGTAAGGTCGCCTTCGATTACTCTAACGTTTTCTCCGCAGCCGTTAAGTTCAAGGTTCTCCCTTGATACGTCCACAGCAACAGGGTCGATCTCGATTCCAAGCACGTCCCCTGCCCCCAAAAGATCAGCAGCGATCGACAAAATACCGGATCCGCAGCCTACGTCAAGGACGCTGTCTCCCGGCTTCATGTACTTCTCCATGGCCTTAAGGCAAAGAGAAGTGGTCTCATGGGTTCCCGTTCCGAAGGCCATACCGGGATCTATCTTAAGGATCCTTACTCCTGCTGCCTTTTCTTCATCGGAGAGTTCATATTCTTCCCAGGTGGGGCACACCAGGATCCTTTCGCTTACCTTTGAAGGCTTGAAATATTCCTTCCAGTTGTCCTTCCATTCAGAGTCATCGTGAAGAGAAGTAGTAACCGTAAGAGGTCCGAAGTCAGCTCCCTCGCCGTACTCTCCGTTCATCATGGCCTGTCTCAGTTCCTCTATGGCCATGTCCACTTCCTGACAAAGAGCATAGCCGTTTCCGGTCTCTTCTCCATCAAAATACATGGTGATGGTAGGCTCTTCATCAGCCATTTCCAGGACTTCATCACCGATGTAGTCCCAGTCGTAATCGTGTTTTTTGTTCATCAGATCCTGAAGGTCATTGGGGTCGTTGACCACCATGTCGGTGAACCCCATGCCCATGAGGCAGCCTTCCACCGCTTCCAGACCTTCGCGGTTGGTATGTATAACAAGTTCCAGATATTTCATCTGTCCTCCACATCATACATCCGGGCTTATTTCACCCGGATGCTTATTTTTATCAGATAATTGTCTATGTTTCTTCCTGAAAGATCGTCCCAGATCACGTCCTCGTAGAAATCATCCCCAAGTTCCAGACCGTGCTCGTCGGCATATTCAAGAAGTTTCCGGATGCATTTGCCTACACCGGAGTATCCTCTTTCATCGTAGACTGCGATGAACCTGCCTTCGCCGTCTTCAACCGCCATTCTCACAAGGTCTCCGCTTTCCCTTAAGTGCTCCGCTTCGGACTCCGTAAGTATGGTGTAGTACTTATCGTATCTGTAGCCTGCACCATTTTCATCCAAAACCACGGATGCCCTCGGTATCGTGGCTCCGTCGGGATAGCAGCTGTTCATTCCAAGGCTCCTCAGGTACCTGAAGTGGTCCCCCACAGCCTTATTCACGGTCCGCTCATCGCCGGATCCGCTGTAGCTTGTGGTGATCATGAGCTCATCAGGAAGTTCCTGAAGAAAGACTTCGCCTGTCCTGAGATCGCCGTCTCCGTTCCTGAGCCTTATGCCTTCACGGGTGGTCAGAGTCTTTCGTCCGATGTACTCCTTGGCCCATCTGAGCCTTTCGATCTTCCGGTCGATGTCCTTCCTTTTGGAATCGAGGAGTTCCACCAGTTCTTCCGGCGAGCGGCTTTCTATCTGTTCCCTGATCTCAGCTATGGACAGCCCCAGTTCCCTCAGCATCAGAATGATCGAAAAGGTCTCCATCTGGTCATAGCTGTAATATCTGTAGCCGTTTTCTCCTATGATCTCGGGTCTGAATATCCCCATGTCATCATAGTGGAACATGGTCTGCTTTTTAACTCCGAAGAGTTCGGCGAATTCACCGGTTGTCAGGTATTCCCTGTCCTTCTTCATTTATTTTGCCCAGTCTCTCACGCGGGAAACTGCTTTCTTCCAGCCTCTTATGAGTTCATTTCTCTTATCTTCTGTCATTTCAGGAGTGAATTCTCTCTCGATCTGCCAGTTGTCCAGGATATCCTGCTGTGACTTCCAGTAACCCGTGGCAAGACCTGCAAGGTATGCTGCTCCCAGAGAAGTCGTCTCGATGCATACGGGTCTTACTACTTTGCAGTCGAGTATGTCAGACTGGAACTGCATGAGGAAGTTGTTTGCACATGCACCGCCGTCAACTCTCAGGGTTTTCAGTCCTTTTGACTTATCCTCATCTGTCTCCTGAAGGTCCTGATTCATTGAGTCGATCAGATCCTTGACCTGATATGCCAGGGATTCAAGAGTAGCTCTTACGAGATGATATTTGTTGGTTCCCCTTGTGATACCGAAGATCGCTCCTCTGGCATAAGGATCCCAGTAAGGTGCGCCGAGGCCAGTGAACGCAGGTACCACGTACATTCCGCCGTTATCACCCACTGAGAGGGCCATTTCTTCCGACTGAGGCGCGTTTTCCACGATATTGACCTCGTCCCTCAGCCACTGGATAGCAGCGCCACAGATGAAAACAGAGCCTTCCAGAGCATAGTTGACTTTACCGTCCAGACCCCATGCTATGGTGGTCACCAGGCCGTTATTGCTTAAGATGGGCTTCTCCCCTATGTTCATCAGAAGGAAAGCTCCCGTGCCGTAAGTGTTTTTGGCGTCGCCTTCCTTGAAGCATGTCTGGCCGAAAAGCGCAGACTGTTGGTCTCCGCAGGCTCCTGCTATCTTGATGGGGCCGCCGAAGATCGTGGGTGCGGTCTCTCCGTAAACGCATGATGAGGGCATGGGCTTCGGAAGCACGCATTTAGGTATATTCAGGATCTCAAGGATCTCATCGTCCCACTGAAGAGTGTTTATGTTGAACATCATGGTACGGCTCGCGTTGGAGTAGTCGGTCACATGGACTTTTCCTCCTGTGAGCTTCCAGATGAGCCAGGTCTCGATAGTTCCAAAGAGCAGCTCTCCCCTCTCAGCTCTCTCCCTGGCGCCTTCCACGTTTTCAAGTATCCATCTGAGCTTGGTGCCGCTGAAGTAAGGGTCTATGAGAAGACCGGTCTTCTGTCTGATCATATCGCTGTAGCCCTTGTCTCTTAAGCTGTCGCAGTATTTGGCAGTCCTTCTGCACTGCCATACGATGGCGTTATACACAGGCTCCCCGGTGTTCTTGTCCCATACGATGGCGGTCTCTCTCTGATTGGTGATACCGATGGAATCTATATCCTCATAGGTAAGGCCAGCTCTCAAGAGCGCCTCCTGGGCAACTCCCATCTGGGTCGACCAGATCTCAACTGCATCATGCTCCACCCAGCCTTCCTTAGGGAAGATCTGTGTGAATTCCTTCTGAGCAACGGAGATCATGTTTCCCTTTTTATCGTAGATTATCGTACGTGCGCTGGTGGTTCCTTCATCCAGTGTCATGATGTATTTTGACATATACTATCCTTTCCGCCTTATACAAACAGGCTCAAAATCTGATTGCTCACGTTGAACCCCTTAAGGGTCAGCCTGATGTTATCTTCATCCTCCGCTGCATGCCCCGTGTCCACAAAGGACCCGAACTGCAGTCTGGCAAGATCTCCAAAAAATCCCCAGAACTCCTGACCGAAGCGGTCCGAGAATTCGGATTTGGATATTCCACGGCTCAGCCTTAAAGCTGTGATCGTGTACTCGACCATGTCATCCGCGTAGCCGTTGGGCTCCATGAATGTCACCTTAAGAGGATCCCTGAGATATCCCTCCAGGTCTCCTGCATGATAAAACCTCTGTCCGTAGCCGGTCTCATCGTCAGTCATATATGAATGGGCTCCCGGCCCGAAGCCTGCGTAATCGTCCAGATCCCAGTACTTCAGGTTATGCCTGGATTCAAACCCGGGCTTCGCGAAGTTTGAGATCTCGTAGTGTACGTAGCCCGCTTCAGTGAGTACTGCGGCAGCTCTCTCGTACATCTTCCTGTCTTCTTCAGGGTCGGTTTCCTTCATCCTTCCTTCCATGAGCATCCTGGTGAAAACCGTGCCCTCCATGAATTCCAGCGAATAAAGGCTGATATGCTCAGGTTCAAGTTCAAGCGCCTGCCTCAGGCTGTCCTCCCAGCTTTCCATGCTCTGCCCTTCGATACCGAAGATCAGGTCGATGCTGATGTTTCCGAACCCGGCCTTCCTCGCATCTTCAAAAGCTTTGACGGAATCCGCAGCCTTATGAATCCTTCCCAGCTTCTTAAGGATTTGATCATCGAAGCTCTGGACTCCCAGGCTCAGGCGGTTCACGCCCATAGCCCGGAAGCCTTTAAGCGAATCCTGATCAACAGTTCCCGGGTTCGCTTCCAAAGTCACTTCCCTGTCATCTTCGCGTCCGAATGTATCGTCGCAGGCCTTGATGATCTCTTTGATCCTTATGGGTTCCATAAGGCTCGGGGTCCCTCCTCCGAAATAGATGGAGTCCGGTGCCTGTTTCATGAAGGCATGTTCAGCATCATCTTCAAAAAATCTTTTGAAGCTCCTTATCTCCCTGACAACTGCGTCCGTATATTTTTCTTTTGCTTCAGGGTCCCTTAAAAGCACAGAGTAAAAGTCGCAGTACGGACATTTGCTCTTGCAGAAAGGGACGTGTACATATACTCCGAAACTCATTATTTATTATCGTCGTATTTAAGTACGGCAGTGAAAGCTTCCTGAGGAACTTCCACAGTACCGAACTGTCTCATACGCTTCTTTCCTTCCTTCTGTTTTTCCAGAAGTTTCTTCTTTCTGGAAATATCTCCGCCGTAGCACTTGGCTATAACGTCTTTTCTGTATGCTTTCACAGTCTCACGAGCGATGATCTTCTGTCCTATGGCAGCCTGGATGGGAACCTCGAACTGATGCATCGGTATGATCTCCTTCAGCTTCTCACAGACGAATCTTCCTCTCTGGTAAGCGTTGGATGAGTGTACGATCATGCTGAAAGCATCCACGAGTTCGCGGTTCAGCATGATATCCAGCTTTACAAGATCGCTCTTCTGATATCTGTCAAGTTCATACTCCAGAGAGCCGTAGCCTCTGGTCTTGGACTTGAGAGCATCAAAGAAATCGTAAATGACTTCGTTAAGAGGCATATCATAGTGGAGCTGCACCCTGGTGGGAGTAATGTATTCCATGTGCTTCATGGTGCCTCTCCTCTGCTGGCAGAGTTCCATGATAGACCCCACGTATTCGTTGGGGATCATGATGTTGGCCTTTACCATGGGCTCCTCAATGTGATCTATCTCCTGAGGTGAAGGCAGGTTCGAAGGGTTCTGCAGCATGATCACCTCGCCGTCGGTCTTAACGACCTTGTAAATAACGCTGGGAGCTGTGGTGATCACCGCCAGATTAAACTCTCTTTCAAGCCTTTCCACGATGATCTCCATGTGGAGCAATCCAAGGAATCCGCAGCGGAAACCGTAGCCCAGAGCCTGAGAAGTCTCAGGTTCGAAATTGAAAGCGGCGTCGTTTACCTGAAGTTTCTCCAGGGCGTCTTTTACGCTCTCGTACTTTTCGCCTTCTGCAGGGTAGATTCCGCAGTAAACCATGGACTGGACTTTTTTGTAGCCCGGGCAGGGTTCATCGGCGGGGTCGTTCGCAAGAGTCACGGTATCGCCAACTCGAGCGTCAGCCACCTGCTTGATGGAGCCGCAGATATATCCTACCTCACCGGCTCTCAGTTCCCTGGTGGGAACCAGTCCCGGTGCGCAGTATCCCACTTCCGTTACTTCGTATTTAGCGCCGGTGGACATGAGCTTGATCACGTCGCCCTTCTTCACCTTTCCGTCGAAGATGCGCGCATAGATTATAACGCCCAGATAGTTGTCGTACTTCGAGTCGAAGATCAGGGCCTTGAGTTTGCCGTCTTCGTCTCCTTCGGGAGCCGGGATGACCCTGATGAGTTCCTCCAGAAGCTCATCAACTCCAAGGCCTGTCTTGGCAGAAATGAGCGGCGCTTCCGATGCGTCCAGACCGATGACCTCCTCGATCTCCTCCCTGCATTCTTCAGGGCGGGCGGAAGCCAGATCTATCTTGTTCAGCACCGGCATGATCTCCAGATTCTCGTCGAGAGCAAGGTAAACGTTGGCCAGAGTCTGAGCCTCAACGCCCTGAGT
>CACYYH010000011.1 GCA_902778565.1 uncultured Eubacteriales bacterium | reverse complement strand
GCATATGCTCTCAAATACAAAAGCCCAGTCCAGTTTAGAACCGAAATGGGCTTTGTATAGTTTTTTAGTTTGTCTACTTTTTGTTGACTAGTTCAAGGAATGATCCTCGTCTTTTTTATTTCGTTACCGTATATGCCTGATCGAAGTTTATGTCTATCTCCAGTTCACCGTTCATGGACTTGATGGCATCCGCCAGTTTGCCGTATATTTCTGCTCCGTCAAAATCTTTTCCGGGAGCCACCTCCACGTCGAAGCTTACCTTAGTGGTATCCTCGTCATGAACGATCCTGAGATCGTGGAATCCTTTGACCTGAGTATATCCTTCTAAAACTCTTCCGATGGTTCTTCCAAGCTCTTTTCTGATGGGGTCATCTGCGAATACCGGATCCATATGACAGGTCACGTTGATACCCAGTTTCTCGCTTATTTCCCTTTCGATGTGATCCAACGCGTCGTGAACTTCCATTATGTCGCTGTCCGCATCCACTTCCGCATGGAAGGTGGCATAAGTCCTTCCGGGACCATAGCTGTGTATCACCAGATCATGTGCGTCAAGCACCACGGGGTGAGATTCTATTATCTCCTCCATCTCCTTTACCATCTCAGGATCAGGTCTGGCACCCAGAAGCTGATCCACAGTCTGCCTGATAAGGGTAAATCCTGAGTAAAGGATAAATATCGACATAACTATTCCCAGATAACCGTCCGGGTCAAATCCGGTGAAATGATGTACCAGCATTCCTATAAGAATGAGTATACTCGTTATGACGTCATTCCTGTTGTCCGTTCCGGCGGCTATAACAGGAAGCGAACTAATGCGCTTTCCTGTCGCTATGATGAATAGTGAGCTTGAACCCTTGAGCAGTATGGCGAATACCATGAAACCGACGATCGCCCATGAAAACTCGGATTCCACGGGATGCATGCATTTCTCAACCGAGTTTTTCAGAAGTTCATATCCAACGAACATGATTATTCCGGAGACCACAAGGCTTGCGATGTACTCCGATCTGGCGTGGCCATAAGGATGATCCTCGTCTGCAGGCTTCTTTGCCAAATTTGCTCCGATCAATGTGACCGATGCCGCCAGCGAGTCTGCCATATCGTGGATACCGTCAGCCATGACAGCGATGGAATGTATGGTAAGACCAATGATTATCTTGATTATGCAAAGCACCGTATTCACAGCTATTCCCATGAAGCCGGTGAGCCTTGTATAGCGGCTCCTGACGATTGGATCCTTAATGTTCTCATGATCTTTTATGAATTTTTTCCAGATGAATTCTTTCAATTATTCAAACCTCTTTTCAATCGAAGTCCTTAACGTCGAAATCCGGATCCGGATCTATGTCTTTTCCGACGTATGCCCCCGTCTTCTTATGCTGCTTGACGCATTCCGTAAGAAGATACTCTATCTGACCGTTGATAGACCTGAAGTCATCCTCCGCCCACCTTGATATGTCCTTGAAGAGCTGCTCCGATATTCTCAGAGGCACTTGCTTCTTTTCAGCCATTAGTCTGTTCCTCTATTATCAATAAAGCGAGCCGGAATTTACCACAGGCTGTGCATCGTGATTGCCACAGAGCACTACCAGAAGGTTGGATACCATAGCTGCCTTTCTTTCTTCGTCCAGTTCAACTATATCATCTTCGTTGAGTTTTTCAAGAGCCATTTTAACCATGCCTACTGCTCCGTCCACGATCATTGCCCTGGCATCGACGATAGCGGATGCCTGCTGTCTCTGAAGCATAACGGCTGCGATCTCAGGTGCATAAGCGAGGTATGTTATTCTGGCTTCAATTATTTCAAGACCTGCTTCGTTTACCTTGGACTGGATCTCTTCCTTGATCCTTTGGGCAACGACCTCGGATGATCCTCTCAGGCTTCCTTCATCCGCCTTGCCGTCTCCTGTGGTGTCCACGTTCTGAGCCACGTCATAGGGATAAAGCCTTACGATGTTTCTCAGAGCCGCATCACACTGAAGGCTGAGGTATTCCTTATAGTTGTCAACGTCGAATACCGCCTTATACGTATCGATCACTCTCCATGTTACGGCGATCCCGATCTCAACAGGATTACCGAGACAGTCGTTTATCTTCTGTCTGCTGTTTGATAAAGTCATTATCTTCATGGAGATCTTCTTGGATTTAAGTTTCACGTTCTGGGTTCCTTCAGGAGTGCTGAGGCTTAAAGTGAAGGGGCTCTTCTTCCCGCCGTCAACGTCTCCGGACTGGCTGAGCTTGGTAGATGCCGCAGGGTTCACGGATGTGCAGAAAGGATTTACGAAATAGAATCCTTCGCCCTTGAGAGTTCCGTAATATTTGCCAAAGAGCGTGAGCACCAGAGCTTCCTGAGGTTTGATCACCTTAAGTCCCAGAAAAGGGATCCAGCCGAAGCAAAAGATGAGTATCCCGAGAACTATCAGAAACGGGTTTATCGCTATACCTAAAAAGATAAGTATAAAGCCTGCAATAAGCAGCAAAATGGTAAGTATGAGCATCAACATGCCGTTTTTCTTACCGCTTATGATTCTTTCTTCCATTTTTATTTCCTCCTTAGTTAAAACAAGGTTTGTTTTCTTACATCAATATGATATCATTTTGATATCAGTATGTCAACGGCAAAAAACAAAAACCCGCCCTAAGGCGGGTCGTTGATTCTAAATCTTTATGCAAGCATCTGTTTTGCTCTTGAGAGGAGATTCAGATACATGAAATATGCTATCACCATAGCAATAAGCGCTATAACTGCGAGAACACCTGCGATAACTGTCATCGTATCGCTTCCTGATACGAACTTAGAGATCACGGTGAGCACCAGGCTGATGACATAAATTCCAATGATGATATTCTTAAGTTTGGCTCCCTTAGCAGCAACTTCTGAGCTTCCTACCTTGTGTGCAAGTGATACAACACCGTCAATAACATAGAAAGTTACGAAGATCTGTCCGATCTGATAAACGAGATCTGCTGCAAGGTTAAGAGCGCTGCCTTCCTTAGTCATGCCTGTGGCAATGGAACCGATAAGGCCGATGATAAGCCATAACATCGCTTTTCTGAAGAAAGGCTCATCCTTGGAAGCATTGCTGATTCCGAGAATATTGAGAATGAATGCTACAAGGGCCAGAATACCTGCAATGACAACTACGATGCCTCCTCCGACAAAGGCTGCGCTGGCGCCTATTTCATCTGTTCCTGCTTCAGATACCTTGTAGCCGATAATTGCAGCAATTCCTGCGATGCTGCCGACTACAACTGCTATAAGACTCAGGACCTCTCCTAAATAAATTTTTTTGATACCGTCATGTGCGTTAGGATACATAAATATTATTCCCCTTTCCTTTTTATAATACCGTTTAAATAAAAAAATAATACGGCCCATACAGACCGTATTATATCACTATATTCAGAATATTTCAAGCGTCGGGAATTACATCATTCCGCCCATTCCGCCCATGCCGCCGGCACCGCCACCCATCATTACAGGGGGCATATCTTCCTTGATATCAACGATACCTGCTTCAGTTGTAAGGAGCATTGCTGATGCGGATGCAGCGTTCTGAAGAGCTGATCTGGTAACCTTGGCAGGGTCTACGATACCTGCTGCCATCATATCAACGTACTCTTCTGTAGCAGCATTGAGGCCAACGCCTTTTTCTGATCTCTTAACTTCTGCAACCACAACGGATCCTTCAAGACCTGCGTTCTCAGCGATTTGTCTTACGGGCTCTTCAAGAGCTCTCTCGATGATTGCTGCGCCTGTCTTTACGTCTCCTGACAGGGTCTGAACGTACTCGGAAACCTTAGGAATTACGTTAACGAGAGCAACTCCGCCGCCGGGAACGATACCCTCTTCAACAGCTGCCTTTGTAGCGTTGAGAGCATCTTCGATCCTGAGCTTTCTTTCCTTGAGCTCTGTTTCTGTAGCTGCGCCTACTTTGATAACTGCTACGCCGCCGGAGAGCTTAGCAAGTCTTTCCATGAGTTTTTCATGGTCGAACTCGGACTCTGTGGCCTCAGCCTGGCCCTTGATAGCCGCGATACGGTTAGCGATCTCTTCCTTGTCGCCCATGCCGCTTACGATAGTGGTGGTGTCTTTGTCTACCTTAACTGTAGCAGCCTGTCCAAGCATGTCTACTGTAGCTTCCTTGAGTTCATAGCCAAGGTCTGAGCTGAGATATGTACCGCCTGTGAGAACTGCGATATCTTCAAGCATAGCCTTTCTTCTCTCGCCGTAACCGGGAGCCTTTACTGCTACTACGTCGATAACGCCTCTCAGCTTGTTGACTACCAGAGTTGCAAGAGCTTCGCCTTCAACGTCCTCTGCGATGATGAGAAGCTTTCTGCCCTGCTGCATTACCTGTTCAAGAAGTTTAACGATGTCCTGGATGTTGGAGATCTTCTTGTCTGTGATGAGGATGTAAGGGTTCTCCATAACAGCTTCCATCTTTTCGGTATCGGAAACCATGTATGCGCTTAAATATCCTCTGTCGAACTGCATACCTTCAACGATGTCGAGGGTGGTTCCGAGAGACTTGGATTCTTCTACGGTGATAACGCCGTCCTTGCCGACCTTTTCCATAGCGTCTGCGATCAGGTTGCCGATCTCTGCATCGCCGGCGGAGATGCCGCCTACCTGAGCGATGGCGTCCTTGGATTCAACGGGCTTTGCGATCTTGGCGATCTCTTCTACCGCAACGTCTACAGCGCCCTTAACGCCCTTCTTCAGTTCCATGGGGTTGGCTCCTGCTGCTACGTTCTTGAATCCTTCTCTTACGATGATCTGCGCGAGAAGTGTAGCGGTGGTGGTACCGTCACCTGCAACGTCATTTGTCTTGGAAGCTACTTCCTTGACTACCTGTGCGCCCATGTTCTCTGTAGCGTCTTCCAGTTCGATCTCCTTAGCGATGGTAACGCCGTCGTTGGTAACCAGCGGTGTGCCGAACTGCTTGGCGATGAGTACGTTTCTTCCCTTAGGTCCAAGGGTGATCTTTACTGCGTTTGCTAATTTATCTACGCCGGCCTGTAAGAGTCTGCGTTCTTCTTCTCCGTAAATGATATCTTTTGCCATTTTTTATTCCTCCAATAACTTATTCTATAACAGCGAGGATGTCGCTCTGTCTCATGATTGTAAGCTCTTCGCCTTCGTGCTTGATGTCGGTGCCGCCGTACTTTGAGAATACGACCTTGTCGCCAACCTTTACTTCCATGGGTTCCTCTTCGGTTCCGGGTCCAACTGCAATTACTTCAGCATACTGAGGAGCTTCCTTGGACTGAGAAGTAAGGATGAGACCTCCCTGAGTCTTTTCTTCTGCTTCGATCTTCTTGATGACTACTCTTGCACCTAATGGTCTGATCATTTTAATTCCTCCTTATAGATCATTGAAAGCCGCGCTTTCATTTTTTACTTCATGATTCCCTGTCCGGGATTGTTTAGCACTCTTTTATCTCGAGTGCTAACATATTCTATTATACCCAAACACCGCCTAATGTCAATACGGTTTACTATGATTTTTTGTGAAAAATCACTTCTTTTCCTTATTCATATCAAGGCAGCGTATATAGTAGAAAAGATACTGCTGAGCCAGCCCGGCGTATTCGCCGAAATGCTCCTTCGCAAAATCATCCATGCCAGCCTTGTCCTTCTCATCAAAGCCATAAAAACGGTTCATGAGTCTCTTCACCCAAACGTCTATGGGGAATGATTCCAGATCGTGCATGCCAAAGAGCTTAATGCAGGATTCCACTTTAGGACCCACGCCAGTAAAGCATCCGACGTTCAGCCTCTCTTCAGGACTCATCTCAAGCCACCGGCGTGCAGTTTCTATGAGATACTTGTCACGGTAGCCCAGCCTTACGGGAGCCAGATCCTCCACAGTAAGAGACGCCAGCTTTTCAGGTGTCGGTACAGCATACCATTTCCTTCCCCGGAACTCTCCGGCATATTCACCGTGGAGTTCGGAAAGCTTTTCGATACAGCCCTTGATCCTGGGGATGTTGTTGTTCTGGGAAATGATGAAGTCCACCACGGTCTCCCAGAGATCCTGGCGCAGGATCCTTATACCTGAGCCTGCCTTTACAGCTTCCGGAAGGACACAACATTCTCCTTTGCAAATGGCCTTCTGCATCTCCTCATAATCGCTGTCCAGATCCATGTATTCTTCCCAGAATTCCCGGTTGCCGTATCCTTCTATGACCAGCATGCCCTCCACCAGTTTCATATTGGCAGGATATTCCAGAGCGATACCTGTATAACTGCCGTCATCCTCCATGTTCCATCTGAAGCACTGGCCGCATTCGAAGGTCTGCATGAGATCCAGATCTTTTACGTTATAGAATATGTGAGTATTTGTCATTCTCTATTCCTCTGACTTCGATATTTACTTCCGCCACGTTGAAAGCAGTCATGTATTCGACTGCGTCGTTCACCTTCTGCTGGTACTTCATCACGTCGTCCCAAAGGCTGCAGCCCGAATTGATCTTCACAGCTACGTTGATGATGTAATCTTCCGGTGAGGGATTCTGGGTGACCAGCACCACGCTGTTGATGGCGGGATCATCCTCTGCTGCGATGCGGCAGATATCACCGATCACGCCTTCAGCCAGGATATAATCTCCGAAGTAGCTGTAGGTGGGTCTGACCACAGTTCGCTCGTTCGTGGCATGGGCCCTTCCTTTGAAGAGTCCGAGAGTATCCAGGAAGTATCCGGCAAAGGATCTCTTAAGTTCCAGAGCAGGCGCAGGGATAACGTGTTTTCCGTGTGCCTTGCGCTGCTTCTCCGCTTCTTTTCTTTCTTCTTCGGTGGTGATGTCTTCGATATATATCCTGTGGATCTCAGCCGGTTTTTTCAGCCTGTTCTTCCTATGCCTGTCTATATCCAGCCTCTCGATTATGAGATCGGCCATGGCATCGGAAGTTCCCAGAACCAGTATGGACTTCGGCCTTTTGGCGCGGATAGCCTGGGCGACCTTCTTTGCCTTTTTTTCATCCTTGAAGATGGCAGCCTTCACTGCTCCGATCTTGGTCTCACAACGCTTGGCAGACTCTCCTGCCGTCACCATGCCTTTGTAGATGAAAAGACCGTCATCGATAACTCCGTCGATATTATATTGTTTGCAGATGTCCATGGCGCGGTAGCTTTTACCGGTGCCGGAAGGTCCTGTGAGTGTATATATTTCCATAATAAAAAATGCTCTTTACTTTTTGAAAAGATTTGATATAATACAGTCTGTAAGATATCTTATGTGTATGTAGGAGGAAAAACTATGGCTTATAAAATTACTGATGCTTGCATCGCATGTGGAGCTTGTGCAGCTGAATGCCCTGTAGAGGCTATCTCTGAGGGCGAAGGCATCTATGTTATCGACGCAGATACCTGCATCGATTGCGGAGCTTGCGCAGGAGCTTGCCCTGTAGAAGCACCCGTAGAAGCTTAATCATTTACAATTAAGAAAAAAACAACCGGCTGAAGCCGGTTGTTTTTTATTTGTCTTTCATGTAATAAGCCAGCGCGTGGAGGCTGTCTGACATGTGAACGTTTTCAACGCACACGTTGTCAGGAAGCTCAAGATCTACAGAAGAGAAGTTCCAGATTCCCTTGATTCCGGCTTCTACCAGAGTATCTGCGACTACCTGTCCCTTCTCTCTCGGCACGGTGATCACGGCGATCTCGATGTCGTTTTCAACAACAAATTCTTTCAGGTCATTGAATGCATAAACCTGAGCATTCTTGAAGACCTCGTTTACTACCTTGTCACTGACATCGAATATGCCGGCAATGCGGAACTGCTTCTCGTTTTTATCTATGTAGCTGGCCATAGCCTGGCCGAGTCTTCCATAGCCCACAATTACTGTTTTATACTCCTTGTTCAGACCAAGGATGTTACTGATCTCTTTATAAAGATTCTCTACACTGTAACCGTAACCCTGCTGTCCGAATCCTCCGAAGTTGTTGAGATCCTGTCTGATCTGAGATGCAGTATAGCCGATTAGTTCCGATAAATCCTTAGAAGAGATCTTTTCAACTCCCCTCTTCTTCAGTTCTCCAAGATAACGTCTATACCTGGGAAGCCTCTTGATTACTGCCTTGGAGATCACTTTTGTCTGTTTCATTGCCTTTACCTGTTGCTAGTCGTCCTTTTTTTGTTTGGGTTATTTATTTTCTTCTACAAATCTAACCAGATCTGCTACAGTCTGGATAGTTTCTGCCTCCTCATCAGGAATCTCGATGCCGTACTCGTCCTCGATGGCCATTATGATCTCAACGGCGTCAAGAGAGTCAGCGCTTAGATCCTTCATAAGATTCGTATCCATAGTGATTTCAGATTCTTCAACCTGAAGCTGTTCAATGATAATTTCTTTGATCTTATCAAAAACCATTTTTACCTCCTGAAAAGCCAATGTATATACATTGCTTGTTTAACAATGGTTATTATACTAATCTTATAATCAATATGCAAGCAAAAATAAAATTAATTATATGTTTTTCTTGCTATATGTTTTGGTTATATCAAAGCTCCTGAAGGCCTTCCCATTTAGCATAGGCTGAATCAAGTTCTTCCCTGAGTTTTGTCATCTCTTTGCTGAGTTCAGCCAGCTTGCTGAAATCCGAAAGGTTCTCAGGCTTCTGCATTTCTGCTTCGATTTCCGCGATCTTCTCTTCAAGATTTTCTATCTCCGCTTCCAGGCCCTCTATTTCGCGTTTACGGCGTCTTTCCTCGGCTTCGGCGGCTTTCTTCAGTGCACGTTCTTCCTTGATCGTAAGGCCTTCTGAAGCGCTCACAGAGGGCGTCTTCTCTCTGGCAGCGGCGTTTTCTTCCATGGCCTTTCTTTCAAGGTAGTAATCGTACTTTCCAAGATACTCCACCATCCCGTCCGGAGTCAGTTCAAGTATCCTGGTGGGGATCTTCTGAAGGAAATATCTGTCATGGGATACTATGATGGCAGTTCCTTCAAATTCCTGAAGGGCCTCTTCAAACACTTCCTTGGATTCGATGTCCATGTGGTTCGTGGGCTCGTCCAGGATCAGAGTATTCGCACCGCTCATCATGAGCTTCACCAGGGTAAGCCTTGCCTTTTCACCTCCGGAAAGAGATCCGACGTTCAGGAAAACGTCCTCTCCTCTGAAGAGGAACCTTCCCAGTAGCGACCTGAGCTCCGTATCGTTATATAAGTGATATGAATCCCTCAGTTCCTCCAGCACGTTCAGATCATCGTGAAGCATCTGCTGTCCCTGATCGTAGTAGCCGAAGGCCACGTTCGTTCCCAGCTTGATCCTTCCTTCCGTGGGTTTGAGTTCACCCAGAAGCATTCTGAGCAGCGTGGTCTTTCCCACGCCGTTGGGGCCGAGGATGCAGATCTTTTCACCACGCTTGATATCGAAGTTCACGTGAGAGAAAAGATGTCTGTAGGGAAGTCTGTCATAGAGTGTCTTTCCCAAATCTTCCGCCATCACCACGTCGTTTCCGGACTTGAAGTCCTGTTTGAAACGGAACTTCATTCTGGCGTTGTCCTCTTCAGGCTTTTCCAGCCTGTCTATCATGGCCAGCCTTTTTACTCTTGACTGGGCTCTCTTCACCAGATGTTCGGTGTTGTGCTCCATCATTATGCGGATCATGTCCTCCTGGCGGCGTATCTCCCTCTGCTGGTTGTTATACGCTTTCAGTTCAGACTCCCGCCTGATGCGCTTCTGCTCTGCATAAGCGGAATAGCTTCCTTTATATGAGTACAGATGCTTATGCTCGACTTCAAATATCCTGTTGACCACTTTATCCAGGAAATACCTGTCATGGGACACTATGAGCACGGTGCCTTTGTAGGCTGCCAGATACTGTTCAAGCCATTTCAGGGTATCGATATCCAGATGGTTGGTGGGCTCGTCCAGAAGCAGGATGTCCGGTTTTTCCAGGAGAAGCGCCGCAAGAGCCAGCCTTGTCCTCTCTCCTCCGGAAAGCTCCGCTATCTTCTTTTCGTAGTCCTCAGGTCCGAAAGCCATGGAGGTAAGCACCCCTGTCATCTCCGACTTGTAGGTATAGCCTCCCAGCCTCTCGTATTCGTTGTGCAGGCTGTCCAGTCTGAATATGAGTTCAGCCTCCGGCTCACTGCCTTTTTCCCTGCACTCTTCGATCGCCTGAGTGACCTTGTCCAGTTCATCCTCTACCCGGTGAATGTCTTTGTAGATGGCATCTATGGCCTTGATCACAGTATCCGATCTGAAGAAGTTGTCCCTCTGCTTGAGATAGCCGATCGTAGAGTCCTGAGACACAAAAAACTCCCCTTCCGTAGATTCCCATTCTCCGGAGAGAATGTTCAGAAGGGTAGTCTTTCCCGCTCCGTTCCTGCCGATGATGCCTACTCTGTCTCCGGCATTAACAGCAAAAGAAGCGTCCTCCAGCACCACGTCTGTACCGTAGGCCTTTGTTAACTTGTTGGCTGACAATACGATCATATTTTCTGATTACAGTTCAAGGAAGGGATAGGCGTCCATATCCAGGCCGTCCGGTCCCTGTTTCATATATTTATAGTATGCGGCGCAGGCTATCATAGCGCCGTTGTCCGTGCAAAGTACGGGCGCCGGATAGTACAGCGCGATCTTTCTTTTGGCGCATTCTTCATCCAGCATGGCTCTGAGTTTGGAATTGGCTGCAACTCCTCCCGCCAGTACCAGTTTCTTTTCATTTCTTATCTCACAGGCGTCCATGGCTTTTTTGACTATTACGTCCATGACAGCCTGCTGGAAGGACGCTGCAACGTCTGCTCTGTTGATCTCACGTCCTGCCTGCTTTTCGGAATTCAGATAATTGAGAACGGCAGTCTTGAGTCCTGAAAAGCTGAAATCAAGGCTGTCCTTTTCCAGGAACACCCTCTTGAAGTGCACCGCTTCGGGGTTGCCTTCCTTGGCGATCCTGTCGATCTTAGGCCCTCCGGGATATCCCAGCCCCAGCACTCTGGCCACCTTGTCGTAGCATTCGCCCACAGCGTCATCCCTGGTGCCTCCCAGGACCGTCAGCTTGTCATAATCATCCACCTGCACTATCTCAGTGTGGCCTCCGGAAGTGATGAGAGCCATGAAAGGAGGCTCCAGTTCCGGATGCTGTATATAGTTGGCGCTGATATGTCCGTTGAGGTGATGCACTCCGACTATAGGCTTGCCGGAAGCATATGCCACTGCCTTCGCCGTGGATACTCCCATGAGAAGAGCGCCCACAAGTCCCGGTCCCATGGTGACTCCGATGAGATCTATGTCATCCATGGTAACGTCTGCTTCCTTAAGAGCAGCGTCAAGCACTCCGTTGATGTTTTCCAGATGATGTCGGGATGCGATCTCCGGTACCACTCCACCGTAGTTTTTGAATATATCTATCTGTGAGGAAATGATATTGGAGAGTACTTCCCTTCCGTCGGCAACAACAGAGATCGCGGTCTCGTCGCATGAGGTTTCTATTCCCAATGTCAAAAATTTGTTATCTTTCATTCTTCATGGCCCTTCCACATGATGAGGGCGTCAGTTCCGTCATATTCATAATATCCGGGGCGCACTCCTTCGGAGCGGAACCCCATCTTTTCGTAAAGCCTTATGGCAGGCTCATTATCCACCCTTACTTCCAGAGTCCAGCTGGTGGTGCCGCCTTCTGAAGTCAGCCTTATCATCTCAGATATAAGAGAGTCGGCTATGTGGTTTCTCCTGTAAGCAGGGCTCACAGCCACGTTGGTTATGTGCCCCTCGTCCAGGATCCTCCACACTCCCATGTAGCCAGCGATCTTACCATCAGCTAAAGCCACCAGGTAAAGAGTCCTGTCATGGTTATCCACTATTTCATTATGAAAAGCTCCCTCTGACCAGGGATCTTCTCCTTCAAAGCATATGGCTTCCAGTCCGGCTATCTCCCGGACATCTTCCTCTTCAGCTCTCCTGATAATGATATCCATCGCGCTACTCCTGTTTCGGAAGTCTGGATATGGGAAGCTCTCCGGCTTTGAGTTTGGTCTCAGCCTCCGCCTCCCTCATGTATTCAGGAAGGAGCTCCCTGTGATCCACTGTCTGACCTTCGGAATATTTGAGCAGTCCCACCTGAGCTATCTCTTTTGCGTCCTTGTACCTGATCTCAACCGGAGCAAAGCGATATCTTACATCGGTGCCTTCAAAAGCATCCTTAAGGATATCTCCGTATGAATCCACGCCGTCGCCGTAGAAGAGGATCTCGCCGGAACCTGCTATCTCTTCCTTTGCGATCCTGATGACGTCATCGATCATCCAGGGACCCGGTTCCAGATATCCGTCGATAAAGCCGTAGACCTGGCGTCTTCTGGCATTAAGGATCACGCAGACGATGGTGTCCTTAAAGTCCATCCCTTCCGGCCTTTCCTTCAGGATGGCAGAAGTAAGGGATGAGACCTTGACGCAGGGTACCTTCCAGATCTGGGCAAGGGCTCTGGCAGTTGATACGCCTATCCTTATCCCTGTGAATGATCCGGGACCCACGTCACAGGCTATCGCAAATATATCTTTTTCATCCGCGCCGACTTCGCTGAGCATATCACTTATCATGGGCATGAGGTCCTTGAGATGGCTCATGGACTCCTTTGATACCCTGTGCGCAGCGATCCTGGCAGTATCGCTTATCAGCGCTACGGAGCCATAAGGCCCCGTAGTTTCAATTGCTAAAATGTACATTTATATATCCTTTGATCTTCTTTTTCACCGTACTCCATATATATCTTCAGAGCGTCCTCCGGCAGGGCTTCCTCTATGAGGTCCGCCCACTCAATCACCGTCAGACCGTCGCCGTCGAAGTACTCGTCAGCTCCGATGTTAAAGAGCTCGTCCATGGCTCTTTCCCTGATGGGTCTGCCTTCTTCACCGGAAATATCCTGTCCTGACAGGATATCGTTATCCCCCGCCAGTCTGTACACGTCGAAGTGATACAAAGGTATCCTTCCGCTGTGATATTCCTTAACGATGGTGAAGGTGGGACTGCTGATCCTTCCGGTGATACCAAGGCCTTCAGCGATATATCTGGTAAGGGCGGTCTTGCCGGTACCCAGGTCGCCCATCAGGGCTATCACCTGTCCGGGGACAGCGTTCTTCGCCAGTTCCATGCCGAAAGCTCTGGTCTCTTCCTCGTTTTCAATTGTAACGATTCTTTTGAATTCCATATTGTCTTATTATCTGTGAAGGAAAGGACTGATCCTCTTGTATACCAGGAAGGTGACGATGCTGTTTACGCCGGCCTTGATGAAGTTGAAGAGAATGATCCAGGGCATGAAAGGCATGAGCGCCTCAAGGGTCAATCCCATGAATTTCGTGGTGATCAGCATATTGGCAGGGATCATGATGAGAACCATTGCCAGAGTACCGAATACCAGTCCCAGAATGGCGTTCTTCTTTGTCTTGTTTCTGGAATAGATCAGACCTGCTACCAGTACCAGCGCTGAAGTTGCGATGATGTGCATGAGTATGCCGTAGGCTCCGGACTGTGCGGAGACCGTTACGCCCTGAAGTATGGCGGTTACGAAAGTCAGGCAGAGGCCTGCCACCGGTCCGAAGGCAAAGGTTCCGAGAAGGATCGGAATGTCTGCCGGGTCGTACTCCAGGAAAGGTACCATGGGAAGTATCGGAAGGTGGATCAGAGCCACCAGCACGATGGATACCGCAACCAGCATGGCCATCTTGGCAAGTTTAGAGGTGTTTGACTGTGTGTTCATTTTGATTCCTTTCTGCGGCATCTGAGCCGCTGCCGGGCCTTTGAATTTAGTTTCGTTTATAAGCTAAGCCCGACAAAATATTTTGAGAGGAATCTGTTCAGTTTTCTTCCGCCCTGCTTTCCTCATCGGCCATAAAAATAGGCCTTGAAGAATTTCAAGGCTCACAAAAAATACAAGTTAAATACTCGTGTTTCTCCCATCCAGACTGTGACTGTCGGTTCCGGGATCTCACCGGATCAACCATCGAGACGATGCTCTCAAGCTCGCAGACTATACTGCCGGTGGGGACTTCCACCCCGCCCTGAAACAGATTACTTCTTAAATATACCTATATCATACTTTTCTATGATTGGCAATAGTCCGGCAAAAAATTCTTCTTCAGACTCAGCCTCCGCGGTCATTTTAACAAGAGCAGCCTTCTCATCCAGATCCATTTCCACCGGTTCTCCAATAGAGTGTATCTCACGGTTATAGAAATCGATGAAATCGTTGTGGCTCTCATTGATAAAATTCACCTTCAGCAGGAACCTTAAAGTATCCTTCCCCGAAACCTCGTAGGACTTGCCTATCCCCTTGAGTTTCACCTCAGGAGTGCGGCCTTCCTTCTCTTCTTCTTTCATAAAAGCATCCAGAGCCGCCCTGACCTTCTCATAGCCCTTGCCGGAAGTATTGAAAACAACGGTCCGCTCGAGAGAGGCCGTTCTGAGTTCAAGGCCTTTGATGTTGTTTCTGGAGAATTTTTTTGCCAGCGTGAAATCGAGTTTCATTAAACTGCTTCAACTCCCTGGATCTCAGGATAAGTTTCTCTGAGAAGCCTTTCAATAACGCCTTTAATGGTCATTGTAGCGCCGGGGCAGCCTGCGCAGTGTCCCTGAAGCTGTACTTTTACGATATGGTCATCCGTATATTCGATGAACTGGATATCTCCGCCGTCTCTCTGTAAATAAGGTCTGATCTGTGCTATTGCATTCTTGATGTTTTCTTCCATTGTTTTACCTGTTAGTCCTTTCTTAATCAGTCATTTATTAATCATTCTTTTTGACGTCAATACCGGGTATATCATCTTCTCCGGTTACAGTCTTATCATCCTCTACAACGTAAGGATCCATTTTGGTTCCCTTGAAGAAGTGAAGGATGGTTACGTCTTTATTGACTTCGGTAGTTCCGTCATAGCTGAGCACGCCGGTGGCACCTTCGAAATCGTTTATGTTCTTGATGGCATCTCTGATCTGGGTGCCTGCGGGTATACCCGTCTTCAAAGCATTTTCATAGGTCTGCACCAGAGCTCTTCCTTTAGCGTCGGAGCCTGCAGTCTCTCTGAGCTCATCCATGTCCGTATTCTGCAGATCTTCGTATGCGTTCTCCATACCCTCGATCATGATCAGATAAGCATCGAAAGCCGCCGCCATGGCACCTGAAGGTTCAGACGCATTCTCACCGTACTTGTTATAGTAGGCGTCGATGAAGAGCTGATATGTGCCGGTGGTATCCGCAGCCTGTACGGACGGATAGGAAATGCTGAGTTCGGGATTGCTCATGATGAACTTTTCAAATTCTTCAGTATCCCACTCTCTGCTTCCTATGAACTGAGGGAAGTATTCCATTTCCTTGGCCTGGGACATGAATACCTGAGCCGCTGCCGGCGGTATGGCCAGAAGTACAGCTTCAACGTTACCGCTCTTCAGCTGATCTATATATGTCTTATAGTCTTCAGTATCGGTATCCACGGACAGGTTTGCCTTGAACACGTCCTCGCTTCCCATGAGTTCCGTTACTTTGTTCCTGAATCTTCTTACGAAGGCTCTGGAGGAGTCGTCTCTCATGGACTTGACCGTTGCAAAAGTCGTTCTGTTCAGACCGTTGACCGCATAATCAGCCAGCGCTACGCCCTGCTTCGCCATGGAGAAGGACGCGGTGAAATAGAAGTCATTATTTGCAGTTATCAGCGGATTGATGCTGGTAATGGTCATGGCCGGGGTATTGGCGGCTACCACGTAGTCGGATGCCACCAGCGTCAGAGTGTCGCTGTAGCTTCCGAATACGAAAGACGGATTCTGGCTCATGAGTTCCTGGAGAGCAGACTTGGCGTCATAAATGTTGGATCTGTTATCTGCATAGATCAGATCTATCTTCTTGCCCAGAACTTCAGGATAGAGGTCATGGGCAAGCTCTATGCCCGCAGCCTCATCCTTGCCATACTGTTTATATTCCCCGGAAAGACATTCGTAAACACCTACTTTGATAGTAGGATCGCTAACTACAGCGTCTCCGCCGAAAAAGGCGTTCCTGAAGTTGGTGAAAGTCTTAGCGCCGAAAAGGAAACTTGAAGCTATTATAAGCACGCAAACTACGACCATAACCGCTATGGCCGTCGTGCTGAGTTTAGTTCTCTTTTTAACTTTATCTTTCTTCATAACGTATGAATTATATCATAGTTTTTTCAGCGATTCAACAAAGCCTTGGATTTTTCATTCAATGTTCATTTTCTTCGCTCCTGTTCTTCACACAGCCATCGGCAATATATTTGAAAACATAAAAAAAATATATGTTTATTTTATCTGTTTTGTGGTAAAATATTTTTGTTAGCGTAGACGTAATGCCCGCGTTTTATCCGTGGGATTAAAAACGCCGGCAAATGATAAAAATGAAAATTACGGAGGTACAGAATTATGAAATGGGTTTGCACAGTATGCGGATACGTACATGAAGGAGATACTCCCCCGGCAGAATGCCCTATTTGCCACGTTCCCGCTGATAAGTTCAACAAGATGGACGAAGAGAGAGCTTGGGCTGCTGAGCACGTTGTAGGCGTAGCACAGGGCGTTGATCCTGAGATCCTTGCAGGATTAAGATCAAACTTTGAGGGAGAATGCTCCGAAGTAGGTATGTACCTTGCAATGGCAAGAGTTGCACATAGAGAAGGATATCCCGAGATCGGTCTTTACTGGGAAAAGGCTGCTTATGAAGAAGCAGAGCACGCTGCTAAGTTTGCAGAGCTTCTCGGCGAAGTAGTTACCGATTCCACCAAGAAGAACCTTGAAATGAGAGTTGACGCTGAATACGGCGCAACCAAGGGCAAGACCGACCTCGCCAAGAGAGCTAAGGAACTCGGACTCGACGCTATCCATGACACCGTTCATGAAATGGCAAGAGACGAGGCAAGACACGGCAAGGCTCTTGAGGGATTACTTAAGAGATACTTCGGTTAATCAGTATTCAACGCGTTAGGTCTTGTACCCAACGCCGAAGATCAATATCAAGCAAAAGAAAAGAGACCTCCGGGTCTCTTTTCTTTTATTGTTTTGTCCTTTTGTGTCAAAGCTGCTCATTTTTTCTTTTTTGGCACAAAAAAACAAATGATTGTGTCAAATATCATTAAAATGTCTTTTTTGACACAACTTTTTTATTGATTTTGTGTCAAATCTCGTTTGAATTATAATTTTGACACTAAAACATTCTCTTTTTGTGTCATTTCGAGTTGATTTTCATATTTTGACACAGTTTAAACAAAAAAAGTTGTGTCAAAGGTGCCCTTTTTCCCAAGATTGACACAAAAAACAGAAAAATTGTGTCAGCACTCCTCATTTTGAGGGGCACTGACACAACTGTTTTCTAAAATGAATTTATATCTCTTTCACTTCCCCGATGATCTCTATTCCGATGTCCACGTTCACCTTGTCCTTCATGGCCTCGTCTGCAAGGCCGATGAAGTGGCCGAACTTGAAATCTCCGATGGACACCGTAAGGTCAGACTTCACGAACAGACTGCCTTCTCCGGTGTCTCCGTTGAGGCCGCTATTGATATCAGCCGCTACTATGAAGGTGCCTGCTTCACCCGCGGCATTGATCCCGCGGATAAATGAAGCCATGGGTTCGCGCACGTCTCCCGAGAATCCTGTGCCAAGCAGGCAATCGAGGATCGTGCCGTAGCCTGACAGATCCATGCCGGGTTCGTACATTTTCACAGGGATTCCTGCTTCCATGCACTCGTCATAGTAATATTTTCCGTCTTCTGAGAACTTTTCTTCCAGGAGCAGCAGCTCCACATCTATTCCTCTGTCGCTTAAGAGCCTGGCCACCACGTAGCCGTCGCCGGCGTTATTTCCCTTTCCTGCCGCTATGGCAACGGGTTCGCGCCAGCCGGTGTTGTTCTGAGCGCAGCCGTAGGGACAGCTTAAATACCATCTCCTGCATGAGCCCATGCCGGATGCTGCGATCATGTCTTCGCATACGTCTCTGCCATCCAGGGCCTTTTCGCATTTTTCCTGCTTGTATTTATCCACGGTCTCGAAGATGCCGCGGCCCGCCCTGTACATAAGTTCCTTTGAGGGGACCAGGTTCGCTATGGTATAGGCGTCTGACTGACGCATTGTTTCCACTGATACGACTCTTGCCATGTTTCCTCCTAGTTTCTGAGTCCTGCGCCGACTGTCAGACCGTAATTGAAAGCCGCGATAAAGATCATCAAAATGATCATCGTTATCCCGAAGCCGAACAAAAGTCCGGTGATCAGTCTTCTCCAGTTGGTGCTTTCATATTTTGTGAATCCCTGTATAAGGCCATCTGCGATCATGGGCAGCATGATCACTGCCATAAGCCAGTAAGGAGGCCTGATGAACCAGACGGCGATGAGCCCTGCCAGGATGCCGATGAGCTCGCCCTCGCATCTGGCGCAGACCGGCATCTGATATCCTTTTACAAAAAACGAGCGCTCCGGTCTTCTATGGCAGCCGCAAAATATCGGCAGCCACTTGTAAATAAACCTGATCTGTTTATCAAATCTTGCGCTCGTCGGATAGTTCATGATATAGATCCGGCGGCATCAGGGCCGCCTTTTTATCATAAGTTTAAAGTGTTAACGGTTGTGGTGATGTTCTGTCCAAGGTAGTCTCCCAGTTCGCTGAGATCTATCTCGCCGTTGGATACGCCCTCTACGATACCCAGCATGCCAATGCCCATTCCCAGTGCAAAGAAAATCAATGTGAGAACTATGGTGATCACCACGCCGATGATGGCGCCGATACCTGCCGACTTGGCAGATTTGGGCTTATTGTCCTTCCATACCAGGAAAAGGATCAGTCCCACCAGCGGGAAGCAGCATCCAAGGAACCCCCAGCCTGCTGAGCCGCTGTCTTCGGAAGGCTGATAATCCGGTCCTGAATAGTTGTAAGTCTGGTGATCCGATGTTTTTCCGGAATTGTACTCATATGTCTGAGGGCCGTTATGAGGCGCTCCCTGAGCGGTTTCGTTGTAAGAATAAGTTTTCTGCTCTTCTTTTACGTTGTTCACCGGAGTTCCGCATGCGGGACATACCCTGTCGTTTTCATTTAATTCCTGTCCGCAATTTCTGCAATACATTCTGTACCTCCAATATACCCCCATGCGATCAACATGGTTTATTTCGATATATAATTATATATCTGCAGTAAAAATAATTCAATAATCAAAGTATTCCGTCGATGGCATTTTTCAGTTCTTCAAGGTCGTCGATCCTGTTGACCTGATCTCTGAAAGCTGCGGCTCCGGGGCGGCCCTTAAGGTACCAGCCCACGTGCTTTCTCATTTCCAGAACAGCTATGTGGTCGCCTTTCAGTTCAGCGGTATCCGTCAGGTGCCTCAGCATCACGGCTTTCAGTTCCTCAGGTGACGGTCTTCCCTCGTGGTCCTTGTCAAAGATCCAGGGATTCCCAAGGGCGCCGCGGCCGATCATTACAAGATCGCACCCGGTCTCCTCCATCATGCGGATCCCGTCCCCGCGGTTCATCACGTCCCCGTTTCCTATGACCGGGATCCGCGAAACGGCGCGCTTCACAGCCGCGATAACCGACCAGTCGGCCTTTCCGGAATAGTACTGCTCCCGGGTGCGGCCGTGGACGGCCACGGCCGCGGCGCCCGCTGACTCGCAGGCTCCGGCCACCTCTGCGGCATTTATATGGTCTGTGTCCCAGCCGGCTCTGATCTTCACCGTCACAGGCTTCGCGGTGTTCTTCACGCATGCCTGCACCAGATCGAAGCAGAGATCCGGATCTTTCATCAGGTAAGAGCCCTCGTGATTTTTCACGATCTTGGGCACCGGGCAGCCCATATTTATATCCAGAAAAGCGTTGTCGTACTTTTCCAGTTCTCTGGCTGCGAAGGCCATGATGTCCGGTTCATGTCCGAATATCTGATAGCCTACCGGACCTTCTCCGGGAAGGATCTCAAGGAGCTTTCCGGTCTTTTTGTCACCGTAGAACAGGCCCTTGGCTGACACCATCTCGGAGCAGGCCATGGCGGCTCCCATTTGAAAGCATATACGACGAAAAGCGCCGTCTGTTATTCCAGCAAGCGGCGCTAATACGAATCTGTCTTTTAATTCAACCTTACCTATTGTTACCATTTTCCATCCTTCTCAGTGCCAGAGCCACCGTAAGTCCGGGTATTACGCGGTTTCCGGTGATCTCAGCTCCCAGGATCTCGTTGATCTTTTTGAGCCTGTACTGAACGGTGTTGGTATGCACCTCCAGGAACTCAGAAGTCTTGGCGGAATTCATGCCTGCGTCCAGAACGAAGGTCTCAAGGGTCTCCAGAAGCTGCTTAGCCTTGTTGGAGCCTTCTTTTCTGAAGGGTTCCAGAAGATCCATGTAGTTCTTCTTAAGCTGTCCTCCTGCTATCTGGATATAGATGCAGTTGGAAACCAGCACCATTTCATACTTTGAGAAAACTCTCTTGTAAGGGAAGATGTTTTCCACAAAAGCGCAGGTCTCGTTTATCAGTCTCAGGCCGTCCCCCGCTCCTTCGATGCCATCCATTCCGGTCACGTGGAAAACGCGGACTTTCTTGTCTTCCTTGATGTGATCGAACAGATCCAGGGCTTCTTCCAGATAGTTCACGTCAGCCTTTTCTTCTGTGACCTTCTGCTTAAGGATCAGTCCGTAGGTTTCGCCGTCCTCAGCGACTTTGATCATGCGGATGATGCCTTTTGCCTCAGTTTCCTTGTAGGCTTCTTCCAGTTTCTGCTGATCGTAACCCCTGATATAGAAGGCGCTGACGATATTCTCCCTCGTAACTCCGGCCTCTTCCCTGAGGGAATATGCCAGGGACTTGTTGCCCCTGATGAGGGCACGGATGAATTCAGCTCTGGCGTCTCTTTCCGGAGTGTACTTCCACATGCCCATGCTGAGCTCGATGATCTCAGCCAGCATGTTTATCTCTTCGTTCGAATACTTGTCCTCGTTGTCAACCAGAAGCAGGTAATACTTTTCAGAGTTGATGTTGATGGCGCCCCAATAGGTCTTGGTTCCGCCGATCTCAACGAATCTGTAGGAATCCCCCACGCCGCTGGCCAGATCTCTTCCGACTCTGATAGCCTCTTCAATGGTTATCTGGTGTCTGGTCTCAACGATGATCAGAGGATTAAAGTCTTCTGAAAGCAAAACGACCTGAAAATCATTAACTATTGCCGTATCCTCGAGAGCCTGCTTGAAGTTGGAGTACTTTTCAAAGTTCAGAAGTCTTGTGATAGTGTTGTTAATGACCTTTGTTCTCATAATTACTCACCGTCTTTCATACCGGGATCGTTTTCATCATTATATACTTCGTCATAGGGAACGAATCCCTCTTCTCTCATGGCAGCTTCTCTTGCTTCGATCTCAGCCTTTTCCTGGAGGATCCTTTCGGTCTCCTTAGCTTCGATCTCATCCTGCTGTTTCTGAAGCATGTTGGCTTCGTCCACGGACTTCTTCAGGTCCTCAGGTTTCATCTCGCCTGAGTACAGAGCCTCGAACTGGTCTCCGTCGATGGTTTCAACCAGAAGCAAAGCCTGTGCCACTCTTTCAAGCTTTTCGTCGTTTTCGGTAAGGATCTTTTCAGCCAGTGCAAAGGCTTCGCCGATGATCCTTCTGATCTCTTCATCGATGAGCTTGGCCGTCTCTTCGGAGTATGTCTTGTGAGCAGTAAAGTCTGCTCCCAGGAATACTTCTCCGTCTCCGCCGTAGTTTACGTTGCCCAGTTCTTCACTGAAACCGTACTTGGTGACCATCTCGCGGGCGATGTTGGTGGCCTGCTGGATGTCTCCGGAAGCTCCGATGGAGATATCGTCCAGTTTAAGTTTCTCAGCCACACGGCCGCCCATGGAGGTGACGATGTGGTTGTACATTTCCTGCCTGGTCTGGAACATGTTGTCATCTTCAGGAAGATACATGGTATATCCGCCTGCGCGTCCTCTGGGCACGATGGTGACTTCGTGAACGTCCATGTGCTTGGGAAGGCTTCTGGAAACCACAGCATGACCTGCCTCGTGGTATGCAGTGAGTTTCTTCTCTTCGTCTGATACAACTCTGGATTTCTTCGCAGGACCCATCTGTACCTTGCGGATGGCTTCCTCGATCTCTTCCATTCTGATGAATCTGCCGTTTCTTCTTGCGGTGATAAGAGCAGCCTCGTTCAGCACGTTCTCAATATCTGCAGGCGTGAATCCCATGGTCCTTCTTGCGAGGATCTCGGGAGTTACGTCGTCAGCCAGAGGCTTGTTCCTGGAGTGTACCTTGATAATGGCTTCTCTGCCCTTCACGTCGGGAAGTCCGATGACGATCTGACGGTCAAATCTGCCGGGTCTAAGGAGAGCCGGATCCAGTACGTCAGGTCTGTTGGTGGCAGCCATTACGATGATGCCGGCGTTAGGAGCGAAACCGTCCATCTCAACCAGCAGCTGGTTCAGGGTCTGTTCTCTTTCATCGTGGCCTCCGCCGATACCGGAACCACGCTTACGTCCTACTGCGTCGATCTCGTCGATAAATACGATGCAGGGAGCGTTCTTCTTGGCGTCGTTGAAAAGATCACGCACACGGGATGCGCCGACGCCTACGAACATCTCTACGAAATCAGAACCGGAAATGGTGAAGAAAGGCACTCCTGCCTCACCTGCAGCGGCTCTGGAGATATAGGTCTTACCTGTTCCCGGAGGGCCTACCAGAAGCACGCCCTTGGGGATCCTGGCTCCCAGTTCATTGTACTTGCCGGGGTTCTTGAGGAAGTCTACGATCTCCTCAAGTTCAGCCTTCTCTTCTTCAAGTCCTGCAACGTCTTCGAAGGTAGTCTTTTCTCCCTTTACCTGACGGGCGCGGGACTTGGCGAACTGGAAGGCCTTGCCGTTCCCTCCTCCGTTCATCATTATATAGAAGAGAAAGATCATAGCTCCTATCATCAGCACGTTAGGTATGACGTTGAGCCAGAATGAGCCTGTGGAAGGCTTCGGGCTCTTATACACTATCTTGCCGTCCTTGGCCATGGGGAACAGATACTGTTCATCCAGCATGGCTATCTCGTAGGCAGAAGGAACATAGCAGTATACGTACTCGTTCTCGCCGGTCTTTCCCTTGACCATGACGCCTTCTACCTCTACTTCAGAGATCATTTCCCTGTCCAGATAATTGATGAACCTGCTCAGTTCCACCTCTGTAAGTTTTACCTCTGCTGTCTGATTGCCGTTGAAGAAGTATGCCACTCCGAAAACGATAGCAAACAGCAAAATATAAATTGTAAGGTTTTTTGAAAAACGTTTCAATTTTTTTCTCCTTTTTTACTGTGTTTTTGTATTTTAACACAAAAAATTTATGATTTCAACAGTGTGATTTAACATTCACCTATTTTTCATCTTCTCTGTAAAATATCAGATCGTGTCTGATCCTTGTAACGCGGAAACCTCCGGTAAGCTCTGCCACCGCAGCCTTGTGATTCTGTGAATTGGCCACGGCTTCAACAGCCTTCAGATGCTTCTCCGTCACGTTCTCTCTCATTCCTATTCCGGAAAGCGCCAGCATGTATACGCGCTTTTTCACCGAAGGCGGGAGGTCCTTAAGCTTCCTTATATCCAGAGAATGTTCTCCGCTGCGGACTTCCTCATATGCTTCGGCAGCCTTTTCGTATATATACCCCTTATCTTCAGCCGCTAAACGCCCCAGGCGGTTCAGCGTCTCAGTGATGTTGGGATTGTATTCTTTCCTGAGAAGAGGCAGAAGCTCCAGCCTGATCTTGTTTCTGGCATAGAGAGCCTCTTCGTTGGTGTGGTCCCTTCTGGGTTCGAGGCCTTTTTCTTCACAGTACTTCTCAATATCATCTCTGGCGATATCGAGGATGGGCCTTACCACCTGAAAGCCGCTTTCGTCTTCCCTCTTGTAGGCGATGCCCCCCAGTCCGTCAGGTCCGGTGCCTCTCAGTATCCTGAAAAGAATGGTCTCCGCCTGATCGTCGGCGTTCTGAGCCACCAGGATCTTTATCCGGTCTGCCCCGCATCCGTAAAAATCCATGACGTCCCGTCCCACGGTCCTGAAAGCGTCGTACCTGGCTTTTCTGCCTGCCTCCTCGCTTGTCATTCCCAGTTCAGCGGCCAAAGCATTGCAGTCCACTGTGAATGACCTTAAGGGATGGAAACCCTCCACCCTTTCAGAGACGACCTTGCAGAGTTCCTCACAAAAGGCCTGATCCTCCTCAGCAGCTCCGGGTCTGAACTTATGGTTCACATGTACGGGGTGCACGCTGAAGCTAAAACCGAACTTTCCTCCGGTCCTGAGATTGTCCTCCCTAAGTTCCTTCAGAGCATTATAAAGGGACAGGGAATCCGGTCCGCCGGAAAGTCCCAGCACCAGATGATCTCCGTCTGTGAAGAGTTCTCTTTCTTTAACTGTATTCAGGATCCTGGTCTTGAATTCCATCAGTCTATTCCGTAAAACTTCTTTGCGTTGTTAAGTGTGATCTCAGCCACCTCTTCATAGGTCAGCCCTTTGATCTCCGCTATCTTTCTCGCCACGTACTCCACGTACTGGCTCTTATTCTGCTTTCCTCTGAAGGGCACCGGCGTTAGATAAGGAGCGTCGGTCTCAATCAGAAGACTTTCAATGGGTACCGTCTCAACTACTTCAACGGTCTTTCTGTTGTTCTTGTAGGTAAGAGGCCCGTCGACTCCAAGCACTGCTCCCAGTTTGTGATACTCTTTGGAGAATTCTGCAGAGCCTGAGTAGCAGTGGATGTCCACGTGAGGGGTTCCGTCGGCGAAGAGTTTTTTGCGCTCATCGCTGAAAGCGCCTTCCTCGATCAGTATATCCATACACTCTCTGTCAGCTTCCCTGGAGTGGACCACGATGGGCATGGCCAGTTCGTTGGCAAGCCTTATCTGCCTCCTGAACCAGTATCTCTGATCGTCTCTCGGTGAAAGATCGTAGTGAAAGTCCAGTCCGATCTCGCCGATGGCCACAACCTTCGGATCCTCAGACATGCGCCTTAGCTCTTCCATTCCCTCTTCGGTCATGTCCTTTGAGTCATGGGGATGCATGCCTACTACAGCATAGCACCAGGGGTACTTATTGGCATGCTCCACCGCAAGACGGGAGCTCGGCATATCGAAACCGATGTCGCAGATGTACTTCACCTGTGAATCTTCGATCTCCTGTGCCTGCACTGCTCTTTCCTCCTCGGTCAGCGTATCGTTATTAAGATGTGTATGTGAATCAAAAAGTATTTTTTCCATAGGTTCAAACAGCGGGGCACAAGGCCCCGCCTCTAAAAACATATTCTTTTAAGATGAGATCAGTTCACCACTTCTCCGTCGGGAGCGTCAGTAGTGATAACATAATTTCCGTGATCTCCTGCGAAAAGCAGCATGCCGTATGACTCCATGCCTCTCAGCATTCTGGGCTTGAGATTTGCCAGGACTACGACCTTCTTGCCTACCATCTCTTCAGGAGTGAAGTTTTCAGCTACGCCGCTGATGATCTGTCTTACTTCAGTTCCCATCTTGACCTGGGATACCAGAAGCTTGTCAGCCTTAGGGTGCTTCTCGCACTTTAAGATGGTGCCTACTCTGAAGTCCATCTTGTCGAAGTCTTCGTAAACGATCTCGTCCTTGAGTTCAAGGGGAACAGAATTCAGGATGGCCTTTTCCACAGGATCCTGTGTGGCTGCAGCAGCCTTCTTTTTAGCTTCTTCCTGAGCGATCTTCGTGAGCTCTTCAAGCTCCTTTTCAACGTCAAGTCTCGGGAAGATCTGCTCGCCCTTCTTCACCTGCTCCTGATACATCATCTCGAAGGTCTCAGCGTCCTCCCAGACCACGTCAGCATACCAGAGTCCCAGCTGCTTTCTGATCTTGTCGGACGTGGTGTGCATGAAGGGATAGATGAGGATTGAAACGATCCTAAGAGTCTCGGCCAGATGGTTCATTACAGTATCCAGTTCAGCCTTCTTTGACTTGTCCTTTGCAAGGATCCAGGGCGCCTTCTCGTCGATGTACTTGTTGGCGCGTCTTACTACTGTCCAGATCCTCTCAAGCGCCATGTTGAAGGCAAACTTGTCCATTTCCTCAGAAACCTTGGCGGCTGCGGAAACAGCGATGTTCTTAAGATCCTCGTCTATCTCGTCGTGAGTGGTGGCTGCGGGAACAACTCCTCCGCAGTATTTCTCGATCATGGAAACGGTTCTGGAAAGCAGGTTTCCAAGGTCGTTTGCCAGGTCGAAGTTTATTCTCTTCAGCATTACTTCATTGGTGAAGTTGCCGTCCTGTCCGAAGGTGTATTCTCTTAAGAGGAAATACTTAAGAGCGTCGATTCCGTATCTTTCGATGAGGATGACGGGATCCACAACGTCCATGCCCTTAGCTGCCTTGGACTTGGAAACCTTTTCTCCTCCCAGGAGCAGCCAGCCGTGGCCAAGTACCTTCTTGGGAAGAGGAAGGTCTGCGCTCATCAGCATTGCAGGCCAGATGATGGAGTGGAATCTCACGATCTCCTTACCTACGAGATGAACATCTGCAGGCCAGTATTTATTGTATTCCTCAGCATCGTCGGGTCCGCCGAGAGCGGTGACGTAGTTGGAGAGCGCGTCTACCCATACGTACATTACGTGCTTAGGGTCATTAGGTACGGGGATGCCCCAGTCAAAAGTGCATCTGGACACGCAAAGATCCTCAAGGCCCTGATTGATGAAGTTCCTCATCTCGTTTCTTCTGGTCTCGGGCTCCAGGAATTCAGGATGCTCGTCGTATAACTGAAGGATCCTGTCAGCATAGTTGGAAAGCTTGAAGAAATATGCTTCCTCTGATGCATGCTCCACAGGGCGTCCGCAGTCAGGGCAGCAGCCATTCACCAGCTGTGATTCTGTCCAGAAAGATTCGCATTCCTTGCAGTAAAGTCCTTCGTATGCACCCTTATAGATGTCTCCCTTGTCGTACATTCTCTTCCAGATCTTCTGGACTCTCTCCATATGTCTGGGCTCCGTGGTCCTGATGAAATCATCATAGGAGATCTCCATGGTCTTCCAGAGATCCTTGATACCTGCAACTACCTCATCAACGTATTCCTGAGGTGTCACGCCTGCTTCCTGAGCCTTGGTCTGGATCTTCTGGCCGTGCTCGTCAGTTCCTGTCAGGAAGTGAACGTCATAGCCCTGAAGACGCTTGAATCTGGCCATGGCGTCAGCCATGACAGTACAGTAAGTATGCCCGATGTGAAGGTTCGAGCTGGGATAATAAATAGGTGTGGTAATATAATAAGTTCCTTTATTTGACATTTTTATTCTTCTTCCTCCTCGGATTCTTTTTGCTCAGGAAACAACTTGCTCATGATCATGTTGGTTCCTGCGATAAGTGCAACGCCGGATGCGATACCAAGTCCTACAAGGCTCATGAGAGCTTTGCCGACTGTTGATGCACTGGGCATTTCTCCCGAGGCCATGGTTCTACCCTGTTTCATCTTTACTCCTCCTCGATGTATGTTCTCTTTTCAACGTAGTCTTTTATTAATTCGGCCGCTTCGTCTTCAGTGATATAGCTGGAGTTGATCATCAGATTGTAGTTCTTGTAATCTCCCCATTTATATCCTGTGTGATAGTTATAGTAGTTGGCGCGGGCTTTATCTATTGAATTGATGGTGTTCTTAACATCTGCGGCATCTTCTCCGTAAAGCTCTGTTGCGCGTCTGATCCTGTCCTCCATCTCTCCGTAGATGAACACGTTGGTGACTCCCGGAATGTCCTTGAGCACGTAGTCAGCGCATCTTCCGATGATGACTCCCTGCTGGTTCTCTCCGATCTCCTTGATGACCTGGAACTGTGCCAGAAACAATCTGTCATTCACAGAAAGCGTACCTATGGATCCCTCGTTGAAGCTGAGGGCAGAAGCCAGGCTGTAAGCAAAGCCTGATTTAGCCTTCATTTCAGCTCCCTCGATGACTTCTCTGGAATATCCGCTGGCCTCAACGGCCATATCTATGATCTCCTTATCATAAAAAGGTACTCCCAGTTTCTCGGCAAGCATCTTTCCGATGATCCTGCCGCCCGATCCGTACTGACGGGATATGGTTATGAGTTTTTTCATTTCTCTCCCTCCTTCTGTACCTTATTTCTCAACAAATGCATTGTAGATGGCCTGGATGGCTTTGTTGAAGTCCTTGTTTTCCACGCCTACGATGATATTCAGCTCTGATGAGCCCTGGTCTATCATCCTGATGTTTACCCCGGCCTCAGCAAGGGCTGTGAAAAGCTTGGCTGCAGTACCCATCCTTGCGGACATCATGTGTCCTACGGTGGCTATCTGAGCGATGTTCTCAATTATATCTATTGAATCCGGTCTGAGACGTGACTCGAATTCATTGATTATCTCATCCAGTCTTCCGTTGATCTGCTTGTTGCTCATTACTACGGAAACCGTATCGATGCCTGAAGGCAGATGCTCGAAGCCGATGTCGTAGTCGTCCAGGATGCCCAGGATACGTCTTACGAAGCCCTTCTCCTGGCTCATCATGTTCTTGTAAAGAGCGACTACCGTGAAGTCCTTTGATCCGGCGATACCTGTGATGATATCGTCTCCGGCCTTGAGTTCCATGGCTCTCTCTTCGGAAACGATCATCGTGCCGGGATCTTCAGGAACGTTGGTGTTTCTGATATTGATGGGAACGTCAGCTATCCTTGCGGGATAAATGGCGTCCTCGTGAAGTACTGATGCTCCCATGTAGCTCAGCTCTCTGAGTTCTTTGTAGGATACGACTCTGATCTGCTTGGGATCCTTTACGATCCTGGGGTCGGCCATGAGGAAGCCGGAAACGTCAGTCCAGTTCTCATAGCATTCAGCGCCGATGGCACCTGCAACAAGAGCGCCTGTTATGTCGGAACCTCCTCTTGAGAAGGTCTTGATGTCTCCGTTGGGAAGGCTGCCGTAGAATCCGGGGATGACGGCATATTCATGCTTGGCAAGCTCCTCTCTGATGGCCTCAAAGGTATCTTCCATCAGGAATCTGCCCTTCTCGTCAAACTTGACCATTCCTTCTGCATCCACAAAGTCGAAGCCAAGGAAATCGGCAATGAGAAGCGCATTCAGATATTCACCGCGGGATGCGATATAGTCGGCTGAGGGATTGTCCCTGAGCTTTTCCTTTATCTCATCGTAAGCGGACTGCATATCCACTTCCAGTCCGAGATTGGCGTGTACTGCCGTATATCTGTCACATACTACCTGGAAGAGCTGCTCAAAGGGAAGCATGTTCTCCATGGTGGTTTTTACAAGGTACAGCAGGTCTGTGATCTTGTTATCTCCTTCAAATCTTTTGCCCGGAGCTGATACGACGATGTATCTTCTTTCAGGGTCGGACTTGATGATGTCTTTTATCTTTCTCAGCTGGATGACGTCAGCGACGGATGAGCCGCCGAACTTTGCTACTTTAACTGCCATGATTTCCTCCTTAAAGGTCTGATTCGAATGTCTGAAGAGGCAGTATGGCGGATCCTGAACGGCGAGATTTAACTCGAACGCAGTATTTATGGGATCGCCCAAAATCAAATACTTCTTCAAGTTACTATTTTATCCCAAATCACAAAACCAAGTCAAGCACAAAGTACCTAAATGCCTCTTCACTTTATGAATTTTTGTGATATAATAATGGTGTATGTGCATTAAAACTAATGAAAGGAAGCGCTTTCTTAAGAAGCGCAGGCAGACAGATGAAATTACCTAAACCTTTGAACAAATATTTTGATCATACGCTTCTTAAACCGGAAGCTACCAACGAACAGATCGACGAGCTCGTGAAGGAAGCTAAAGAATACGATTTTTACTCAGTTTGCGTCAACACCTGCTACGTTTCCAGATGCTATGACGCGCTGAAGGACACCGACGTGAAGGTTGCAGCCGTAGTAGGCTTCCCTCTCGGCGCCTGCACCACTCAGACCAAGGTCTTCGAGACTCAGGAAGCTTTCATGGACGGTGCCGGCGAGGTCGACATGGTCCTCAACGTAGGCAAGTTCAAGTCCGGTGACAATGACTATGTAAGAGATGACATCCGTGCAGTTGCAGATGCAGCCCACAGCTTCGGCGGAATAGTTAAGGTCATCCTGGAGACATGTCTCCTTACAAGTGAGGAGATCGTAGAGGCCTGCAAACTTTCCATGGAAGCAGGAGCAGACTTCGTCAAGACCTCCACAGGTTTTGGCTCAGCAGGAGCTTCCACCGTAGACGTTGCCCTCATGAAGAAGACCGTGGGAGATCATCTCCAGGTCAAGGCGTCCGGCGGCATCCGCGATTACGATCAGTGCATGAAGATGATCGAAGCAGGAGCCGACAGGATCGGCGCTTCAGCATCAGTCAAGATCATGGAGGTATATAACAGTGAGCACTAGAACAAGATATATTTTACAGGGATTGTTTTTCGTTCTGCTTGCAGCCTTCTGCCTCTATCTGTATTTCACCGGCGCTGCAGGAAGGCTTAAGCACTTCTCACTTTTCGGTACCGCCTTTGCAGGATTCATCGGGATCATCTTCCTGAAGAACGGGATCAAAAAATAGAACATATCAACAAGAAAAAACGCTGCGGTCATGCCGCAGCGTTTTAGTTTGCTTTTGAAACATATATCAATATGTCTTTCTGGGGTCAAGCAAAGCATCCGGGTCGAAGTTCATCTCCAGATCCCAGTCCTTTACCTCCGTATGGAGATATTTGTGGGACTTCTCTGAAAGCGGTGCGTCCAGGAACTTCTCATAGAGTTCGATGACCGTGGGATTCTCGTGGGAGAATCTGATGTCGTTGACGTTATCCAGTGAATAAAGGATGCCGGCTCTTTCCTCAGCCTTTTCTTCACCGTCTCTGTAAGGCTGTCCGCCGCCGCCTACGCAGCCGCCGGGACATGCCATTACTTCAACGAAATCGTACTCTTCCTGGCCGGATCTAACGGCTTCGATGAGTCTTCTCACGTTTCCGAGACCGGAAACGATGGCGATCTTCAGTTCCTGTCCTGCCAGATTGAAGGTGGCTTCTCTCCAGCCTCCGGAACCTCTTACCTGGCTGAAAGCGTCAGGATCGGGGTTTTCACCTGTGGCAAGGAAGTATGCGCTTCTCAGAGCAGCTTCCATAACTCCGCCGGTGGATCCGAAGATAACGCCTGCGCCGGAGCCTTCTCCGAATACGTCGTCAAATGGCATATCGTAGAGTTCATCGGGCTCTATGCCGTCTGAACGGATGATCCTGTCTATCTCTCTTGTGGTGAGCACCAGGTCAACGTCCTTGCCATGACCGGAATCCTGTACTTCGTTTACGGTACGCTCATACTTCTTGGCGGTACAAGGCATTACTGATACGGAGTATATCTTATCCGGATCGATTCCAAGGCGCTGAGCCATATATGTCTTGGCCATGGTTCCAAACATCTGCTGAGGTGATTTTGCAGTGGAAAGGTTCTCCAGAAGATCTGGAGCCTGTGTCTTCGCAAATCTGATCCAACCGGGACAGCAGGAAGTGAACATGGGCCACTGATGATCTTCTCTGTGGGTGAGTCTGTCGAGGAACTCGGAACCTTCTTCCATGATGGTGAGGTCAGCGGTGAGATTGGTATCGAATACGTAGTCAACGCCGATCTTCTTGAAGGCGCATACCAGTTTGCCCAGGGTGGCGTCCTTTACGCTCAGTCCGATCTGCTCGCCCCATGCGGTCCTTACTGCAGGAGCGATCTGGAGAAGAACGATCTTTTCAGGATCTGCCAGAGCTTCCTGGAATCTCTTTCTGTCATCGCACTCACGAAGAGCGCCTACAGGACAGTGTGTGATGCACTGACCGCAAAGAGTACACTCAGAAAGGTCGATTCTCTGGTTTTCCTTAACACCTATCGTGGTTCTGTAGCCTGTTCCCAGGATGTTCCAGATACCCATGCCCTGGATCTTATCGCAGGTCTGAACGCATCTCATGCACTTGATGCACTTGGAAGCGTCTCTTACGACGGGAAGTTCTCTGGACCAGTTCATCTTCTCAGCCACGTTATGGTAGTCGGGGATGAGAAGTCCCAGGTCGTTTGCAAGGCTCTGAAGTGTGCAGTTTCCTGACTTCAGGCAGTAAGGGCAGTTGGCGTTGTGGTCGCTCATGATGAGCTCCACGTTGATACGTCTTGCAGCCCTTGCTCTGGGTCCGTTGGTGGTTATGACCATACCTTCAACACACTCTGTGTTGCAGGCGGTTGCCAGTTTGTCGGTGCCTTCGATCTCGACTACGCATACTCTGCATGCGCCGATATCGTTTACGCCTTTAAGATAGCAGAGATGAGGGACTTTGATGCCGACCAGGTCTGCCGCTTCCATAATGGTTGTGCCTTCTTTGACGGAGATCTGCTGACCGTTTATTGTTACGTTTACCATCTTTCTTCCCTCCCTCCTCTGAAGGCGCCGTAGCCGTGATAGTCGCAGCGGAGACATCTTGAGCACTCCTGCATAGCTTCTTCAAAGCTCATGGGTTCTTCTACAGCGTCGAAGTCGTTGCCTCTTACACGGGCAAATCTTTCTTTCAGTTCAACTCTTCCGTAAGGGATATCATCCTGATGATCCGGAAGAGGTATATCGATATCCACGGACATCTCGTGATGATAACCGAGATATGTATCGATGTTTGCAGCAGCTACCTTTCCTGCAGCTACAGCGTTGATAACGGTGGAAGGACCGGTTACGCAGTCTCCTCCTGCATAGGTTCCGGGAACCTCATCGACTACGGACGAGTTGCCGGCCTTGATGTTTCCTCTGAATACAGGGATTCCGAATTCTTCAAAGAATCTGATATCGGTAGCCTGTCCGATGGCGGAAATGATGATCTGGCAAGGGATCTTTTCCTCAGGACCGTTGGCATCCAGCGGTCTGGGTCTTCCGGATTCGTCTGCCATACCTACGATCTGAGGCTTAGCCCAGAGAGCGGTAACGTTTCCGTGAGTATCGGTATCGATCCTTGCGGGAGCCTTGAGCTGTACCAGCTCGCAGCCTTCAGCTACAGCGCCTGCAACTTCGTCGGGAAGTGCAGTCATGTCCACACGTCTTCTTCTGTAAACGATGGTTACTTCGGATGCGCCGAGACGCTTAGCGGTACGTGCTACGTCCATGGCTACGTTTCCACCGCCGATAACTGCAACTGACTTGTTCTTGAAGTCAGGCATTGCATCGTCGCCGATGCCTCTCAGCATCTCAACTGCAGGAATAACTCCCTTTGCAAATTCTCCGGGGATGCCCAGATTCTTGGCGTTGTGGGAACCGATGGAAATGTAAGTAGCATCATAATTATCTCTGAGATCCTGCATTGCTTCCTTGGTGGAGATGTCATAGTTCAGTTTGACTTCCACTCCTGTGGAAAGGATCGCGTCGATATCCCACTGCAGTCTTTCTCTGGGAAGTCTGTAGCTGGGGATACCGTATCTGAGCATGCCGCCAAGCTGTGCGCGCTTCTCGAAGATGGTGGGCTTGTGTCCCATGATGGCCAGATAGTATGCAGCAGTAAGTCCTGAAGGACCTCCGCCGATGATGGCTATGCGCTTGCCTGTATCGTCCATCTTAGGAGGTACGGGTACGTTTTCGCCGCAGTTATCAACTGCGTATCTCTTCATACCTCTGATGTTGATAGGCGCGTCAACAAGGCTTCTTCTGCATCTCATCTCGCAGGGATGCTCGCAGATAAGAGCGCATACTGTAGGGAAAGGATTGTCCTTTCTGATAAGGGAAACTGCATCCGCATATCTCTGATGTTTTACCAGAGCGATGTATCCGGGGATATCCACGTTTGCCGGGCAGGTCCTTACGCAAGGTACCGGCTGAGCGGATTCTCTGATCTTCGGGCTGCAGGTGTTGTATTTGATATGATATTCGTAATCTTCTCTGTATCCCTGGAGTCCTCTTAAGACCATATTGGCTGCTTCTGAACCGATGGCGCAGTCTGCTGAGATAGCGATGGCTTTAGCCGTTCTCTCGAGGATCTCGAGGTCATACATATCGCACTGGGTATCCAGATTGAGTATGTTCTCCATCATGTCCTGGAGCTGTCTGATACCTACTCTGCAGGGTACGCATTTACCGCAGGACTGAGAATGGCAAAGTCTGAGAAAAGATACTGCAAGATCTACCGGGCACTGTCCGGGAGGGCTTGCGATTATACGTCTTTCAAGATCCTTATAGAGACCTGCTATGGTCTTCTGTGCTTCATCCTGGGATCTTATACTAAGCCTGTTCAATGATTTATCTCCTTTCATAACGAAAAAATACACACTTTTACCTACTAATTAAAACATATTTTATCCGCATAATACAACCCAAAAATGGCGTATTTTGTGTACAAAATTTTATACATTTACAAACTTCGTTTATTTTTTTTAAAATAAGGTATATAATAACTGCGTTGCCTGAAAAACAGGCATATGAAATGTATTTTGAAAGGGTGTAAAAAAATGAAATCAAAGAAAATCACACTGATCATTTCCATGATCCTCATCGTATCCATGCTGGCTCTTTCAGGCTGCGGATCACAGCCCTCAGAACCTGAAGAACCCGTAGTCATCTCAGAGCCCATCAACGTAGCATGCATGAACGGTCCTACCGGCATGGGCATGGTGGATCTCATGGGAAATGAAAACTATAACATAGAAGTATTCCAGGCGCCTACAGATGCCGTGCCCAAGATCGTAAGCGGCGAGATCGACGTAGCCTGCGTACCTTCCAATCTTGCAGCTGTGCTTTACAACAAGACCGAAGGTCAGATCGTATGCGTCACTCCCATGGTCATGGGCGTGCTCCACATCCTTGGGAATAACGTGGAAATAACTTCCCCGGAAGACCTCAAGGGTAAGACCATCGTTTCCGCAGGTCAGGGAGGAACGCCTGAATATGCGCTTCAGGAAGTGCTTCAGGCTGCAGGCCTTAAGATCGGAGAAGACCTCAACGTAGAGTGGCTCGCATCCCACGCAGACGTTAACCAGACTCTCCTCTCGACTGAAGGAACCATCGCCATGGTACCCGAGCCCTTCGTATCCACTGCCCTTACCCAGGGCGGAGATGCCGTAAAGGATCTCTTCGACATGAACACGCTCTGGTCCGACGCTACCGGTCAGGACTTCCCCATGGGAGTTCTCATAGCAAGACGTGACTTCGTTGAAAACCGTGCTTCCGACCTTCAGGGCATGCTGGCAGAGCTCAAAGCTTCCATCGATGACGTGAACACAGCTTCCGATGAAGTTGCTCAGAAGATCGTGGATGCAGGTTTCCTGGGAAATCCCGAGATCGCAAAGAAAGCCATCCCCAACTGCAGCCTCTGCTTATACACAGACGCTGACGGAGACATGAGCTTCGCAAAGGGAACTGAGATCATGAAGACCTTCAACGAGACCATGTTTGCCCTTACTCCTCAGGCAGTAGGCGGCGCACTTCCTAATGAAGATCTTTACTACACAGGCGAATAAATCAAAAAACGGCCTCCTTCGGGAGGCTTTTTTCTTTTGTATATATTTACAAACAATTTATTTTTGTGATATACTTTTTTACATATTTTTCAAGAAAGGATGGCAGAACCATGAAACCGCTTTCATATCGTACCGACACATTTACTGATTCTGTAATCCGCCGTATGACTCGCATAAGCCTGAAATACGACGCAGTGAATCTTTCACAGGGATTCCCCGATTTCGATCCTCCGAGAGAACTCATAGACCGTGTCAAGGAAGTCGTCGAAGACGAACGCTTCCATCAGTATTCCCTTACCTGGGGAGCAGAAAGCACCAGACACGCTCTTGCTGCCAAGCAGTCTCACTTCATGGGCATCGACATAGATCCCGAAGGTGAGATCGTCATGACCTGCGGAGGAACCGAAGCCATGATGGCCGCCATGATGACCATCGCCAACCCCGGAGACAAGGTGGCTATATTCTCACCTTTCTATGAGAACTACGGCGCGGACACCATCCTGTCCGGAGCTGAACCAATATATATCCCTCTGGTACCGCCTGAATACAACTTCGATCCCGAAGTTCTGGAGGATGCTTTCAGACAGGGAGCCAAGGCTCTCATCCTCTGCAATCCATCCAACCCCTGCGGCAAGGTCTTCACCAGAGAAGAACTGACTGTCATAGCTGATATCATAAAGAAATATGACGCTTACTGTGTGACCGATGAGGTATACGAGCATATCGTATATAAGCCCAGCAAGCACGTATACATGGCTTCCCTTCCGGGAATGAAGGAAAGGACCATATGCACCAGTTCCCTTTCCAAGACATACTCCATCACAGGCTGGCGTATCGGATACACCATCGCGCCTTACGAGATCACCGACAGGATCAAAAAAGTCCACGACTTCCTTACGGTAGGCGCTGCCCACCCTCTTCAGGAAGCCATTGTAACAGGACTTCAGTTCCCTGACTCATACTACGACGAGCTTCTGGCTCACTACACTCATAAGCGCGATCTTTTCCTCAAAGGTCTCGACGATATAGGCCTTGTTCACAACGTGCCACAAGGCGCCTACTACGTCATGATGGACTGCAGAGAGTTCATGAAGCCCGGTGAAACAGACCTGGAATTTGCCGAACGCCTCTGCGAGAAGGTGGGCGTGGGAACAGTTCCCGGCTCCAGCTTCTTCAAAGAACCGGTGAACGATTACGTCCGCTTCCACTTTGCAAAAAAAGACGAGACCCTCTTAAAGGCTCTCGACAGACTCTCATCCATAAGAGAAAAGATGAAATAAAGCAGACTTCGCGTCTGCTTTTTTATTTTGTTCCGTCCGCATTGTGGCTGACTTTCGGCACCCCCATTATATGAGCCACAATTATTTTGCAAAATTATGGCCGGATGCAACACCCTCCCTGGTTTTAAGCCATAATCTTGTCTGTAGGCAACTGACAATTATGACCTAAATAGGTGTACCCTTTTATTTTGAGCCATAAAAAGCAATAAAAAATATGGCTCAAATGTGGGGGCTGCCCAATCCAAGCCATAAAACCATTTATATCACTATTACAGCCTTATCACTCTGTCCGCCAGCCTTTCTGCCAGCTCTTCATCATGGGTTATCAGTATCACGGTCCTGCCGTGATCTGAAGGCTTCAGTTCATTCCCGATCCTTTCAATTATGCGGTCTGTGAGCTCATCGTCCAGGCCCCTGAAAGGCTCGTCCAGGATCAGTATGCCTCCCCCGTATAACAGCGTCCTTCCCAGCGCGACCCTGTGTGCCATGCCGCCTGACAGTTCATGGGGCATCATTTCAAGGGCATCCTCTATTTCAAGCTTCGAAGCCATCTCTTTGACTGCGCTTTCAGGGTCAGTTCCAGAGACATTCCCCGCAAGGCATGCCAGAAGCATGTTGGCTCTGACGTTCAGCCAGGGAAGCAATCTGTCCTCCTGGAAAAGATAGCCTGTCCTTTCGGCTGAGCCTGCATCTACGGTGCCCTCATCCGGAGCTATGAAGCCGGATATAAGTCTGGCCAGGGTGGTCTTGCCTTTGCCGGAGGGTCCCAGCACGGCGGTCACTCCGCTGCCAAATTCATATGAGAAATCATTGAGCGCTTCGCTTTCAGTGCCATCCTCATTAACAAAGGATTTTGAAACGTGGCTGAAGCTCACTTCGCAAACGCCCTGCTCTTTCTTAGCAGGCTGCGCCTTCAAAGCCTCTTTTTCCACTGCCTTTGCCAGCCTTAAAGGATCTGCTGCGGAGATCCGGGCTACCAGCTTTTCCATCAACAGGCTGAGAACGATCAGTACGATCATGTATGCAAATAGATCCGCCGTCTCCAGATAGTACTTGGAATTCAGCATCTGATATCCTATGGAATGCCTGGGTATAGCCAGGACTTCGGACGCTACGACTACCTTCCAGGCCATAGCAGTTATCAGACTCAAAGCGGTCTTGATCTGTGTGTCCAGCGAAGGTCTGATGATGAATCTCTCCATTTGCCTGCCGCTGAGTTTCAGCATCCTTCCCAGTTCGATCTTTTTGACATCCAGTGCCTCAAGTCCGTTCAGTATGTTGGTATAGGCTATGGGGAAACACATGAGGAAGCAGACTACTACTGCCACCCAGTCAGACTTTACTACCAGTATGACGTAGATGATTATGGCCATTACCGGGATGCTTTTGAAAAAGTTCACCGGAAGTCTCAGGAATTCCCTTAAGGGCGCGCTCCTGTCAGCCAGAACTGCAAAAACAACTCCCAGCCCAAAGGAGATCACTATGCCCAGCACCGTCCTCAGCACGGTCCAGAGCACGTTAAGATAGAAGTCCCCTGTTCCCAGCAGTTTCACCAGCGCTTTGAAGGCTGCGTGTGGCCCCGGCAGGATCAGTTCGCTTCCCACAATATGTGCCGCCAGATACCAGATGATCATCCAGATCACGAACACGAACCACTTTATATATTTTTTGTTTCTGAATATGCTGTTTTTCATCTGTCAGTCGTCAGAAGAATCAAAACTTATGGCGTCGACGAAATCCTCAAAATCTTCGAAACCCGATCTGACGTATTCATAGAGCACCGGCATATCGAAGCTGTACCTTGCAGCCAGGAATACCTCATCGTCCCTCATCTCTGTCAGGATGGCCTTCTCTATGGCATCTGCATTTTCCCTGGAGAAAGATGACACTATGAGCTGGCCAAGGTCGTTAACGAATACGGAGCCGAATACGTCGTCGTGAAGCTTGTATATCTTGTTGGAAACGTGGCTGTTGTCCGAGTTGAATATGACAAAAAGCCTGCCTGTATCATATACTGTTTCCTGTGATCTCACCGTATATGAACATGATGCCTTGGTGAAATCCGCCGGATCGATGTCCAGTTCGTTCAGGATCACCTATTCGTCCCTCTTAGTCATCATGTCGGCTTCTCTCGGTGATATCCTCTCACGGTCCACCACCTTGAAATCTATGACCTTGAGATCCTCTACAGTGACCCTGGAAGTCATGACGAAATAGCTTCCCCGGTCCTCTATAAGGGACTGGCATCTGTAGGTCCATGCGGTCCTGAAGTTATCCTTTTTTCCGGCGTTGAAGTCAGAACCCGTGAGCTCCACGGAATTTCTCAGAAGCGTGGACGGCATGTAGCCGCTTAAGGCTGCAAAATTCATATGACCCGCAGAGAGATATCTGGCCGCCTCGAAGTCCTGCCCTACGCAGCGCATGACAAAATAGTTCACCAGCTGATAATCTCCGGTGATCTCTTCGCACTGCTTGTCCATCAGGTCTTTTCTTTCCTGCACAGACAAGGTGATCTCAGGCTTCATGATGAAGTCCACCTCAGCTTCGTCGGGAATGCCTATCTCCTTCTTTACGTTCATGTAGACGTAGTCCTGGACCAGAGATCTGGCTTCTCTTTCGCTGATCTCCACAGGTACGCCTCCCAGACCTCCCATGAGCCTGTCAGAGAGGCTCAGAGCCAGTTTTTCGGTATCCTCGTCTTCCGGTCCAACAACGCTCTCATATGAGTCAAAACCGTATTCTTCGGCGTCCAGATAGAAGCACTGCCAGAACTCGGTGTTCACCGAATTATCTATCAGCTTCCAGTGGATGGTTATGCCCACGACGCCCATGAGACGGGTGTTGGTGATGAATGCCTTTATGAATTTTTTGCGTGATTTGGCGCTGGTTTCCAGCAGCCCTCCGTCAAGTACTTTAAACATACATTTAGTATACCGATTTTAGCGATGGTTTTCAACCTGATTACTACCAAAGTTTATTGACAAAGTATATTAAATGATTTATCATACATATGACAATACAATATGCCTTATCAAGAGCGGCTGAGGGACTAGGCCCTGTGAAGCCCGGCAACCCGCGAAGACCTTGTGAGGGGTCTTTCCGAAGGTGCTAAATCCTACGTGATCCTGTGATCCGAAAGATGAGGACGAATCAGAAGAATTCCAAGCCTCTCTTTTGAGAGGCTGTTTTAATGGAATATACAGGAAAAGATATTAAGGCAAAAGGACTTTTATATAAGGAG
>CACYYH010000010.1 GCA_902778565.1 uncultured Eubacteriales bacterium | reverse complement strand
GCGGTCTGGGCGATTACGATCTTATCGGGATCGTAAAGGTCATCCATGACTCCATCCAGCGTGCGGTTCTCCTGAAGCGCGCCGGTAGGGCATACGGAGATGCACTGTCCGCAGTTGACACAGACGGAGGAATCGATGTTGTCGAGACCTGCTGTTCCGATGACCGTGGACATTCCTCTGAAGAGAGGTGAGATGGCGCCTACGGTCTGGATGTTATTGCAGATGGATACGCATCTTCTGCAAAGAACACAGCGATTGGGGTCTCTGAAAATGGAGATGCCTTCGTCGATCTTGCTCTTGGGATTCATGGTGATGGAATCCTGATATTTGATATAGTTGGTGGAGTCTACGTCCAGCTTGTTGGCCAGGACCTGCAGCTCGCACTGTGAAATGGATCTGGTGCAGGACTGGCATCTTGCGGGATGGTTGGAAAGGATCAGCTCCAGGTTCTTTTTGCGGTATTTGTTGATGCGGGCGGAGTGGGTGATGACTTCCATGCCGTCCTTTACCGGGTGAACGCAGGCTGCTTGAAGTTCTTTCCTGCCTTTGATCTCCACGAGGCACATTCTGCAGCAGCCCAGTTCGCTGACTTCCTTGAGGAAGCAGAGGGTGGGGATGTGGATGTTTATCTCCTTTGCTGCTTCCAGTATTGTGTAGGTATCAGGCACATAGACCTGAATACCGTCTATAGTAACGTGTACTTTGCTCATGATCTATATACCTCCTTAAGCATTCTTCAGTATTGACTTGAACGGGCACTTGCTCATGCAGACGCCGCACTTGATACATTTGTCCTGATCGATGACGTAAGGGGTATTTTTGTCCCCTGAAATAGCGCCCACAGGGCAGTTCTTTGCACAGATACCGCACTTTCTGCAGGTCTCCGCCATGATGATGTACTTAAGCATGGATACGCAGACGCCGGCAGGGCACTTCTTGTCGCGCACGTGGGCGATGTATTCATCCTTAAAGTACTGAAGGGTGGAGACTACGGGGTTGGGAGCTGACTGACCGAGACCGCAAAGCGCTCCGGTCTTGATCATCTGAGCAAGATCCTCAAGTTCATCCAGGTCGTCCATGTTTCCCTTACCTTCGGTGATCTTCTTGGTAATGTCCAGCATCCTCTTGGTGCCTATACGGCAGGGAGGACACTTGCCGCAGGACTCGTCTACGGTGAAATCCAGGAAGAACTTGGCGATGTCTACCATGCAGGAATCCTCAGCCATTACGATGAGTCCGCCGGAACCCATCATGGTTCCCAGCTTGGTGAGAGAATCGAAATCAAGGGGAGTATCCAGATGCTCTGCTGTGATGCAGCCGCCGGAAGGACCGCCGGTCTGAGCAGCTTTGAAGGCCAGATGTCCGGGAACTCCTCCGCCGATCTCGAATACCACGTCTCTTAAAGTGGTTCCCATGGGAACTTCCACAAGACCGGTGTTCTCGATCTTTCCGCCTAAAGCAAATACCTTGGTACCGTTGGACTTTTCAGTTCCGATACCCTTGAACCAGTCAGTACCCTTCAGGATGATCTGAGGAACGTTGGCAAAGGTCTCAACGTTGTTAAGGACTGTAGGACAGTCGAAGAGACCTTTTTCTGTTGATCTGGGCGGCTTGGGACGGGGCTCGCCGCGCTTTCCTTCGATGGATGCCATGAGAGCCGTAGCTTCGTTCTTTCCCAGGAGGCCGTATTCGTGAGCCTGTTTAATGGCAATGCCGAGACGTTCAACAGCCACGGGGTATTCTGCGCGGACGTAGATATATCCCTGCTTAGCGCCGCAGGCATAGCCGGCGATGGCCATGGCTTCCAGGATGGAATGAGGGTCGCCCTCAAGGATGGATCTGTCCATGAATGCGCCCGGGTCACCTTCATCGGCGTTGCAGCAGATGTATTTCACGGGAGCCATCTCTCTGGCAGCGGATTCCCACTTTATGCCGAGAGGGAAGCCTGCGCCGCCTCTTCCGCGGAGGACTGCATCTTTCATCGTATCGATAACGTCTTCGGGATCCATGTCGTTCAGGCACAGAGCCAGAGCCTGATATCCTTCGACTCCGATGTACTCCTCGATGTCCATGGGATCGATAAGACCGCAGTTCTTGAGAGCGATCTTCATCTGCTTGGAATAGAAGGAGTGGTCTTTAAGCGCGTGAGCAATCTTTGTTCCGTCTGATTCAGCAGCAAAAAGACGTTCCACCGGCTGTCCGCCCATTACGTGGGAGTTCCAGATCTCTTCCACATCTTTCGGCTCCACGTGGGTGTACATGATCTCATCGGGATAGGTGACCATGAGAGGTCCCTGTGCGCAAAGGCCCATGCAGCCTGTGGAGATAAGCTTTATCTCAGACTGGAGACCGTTTTCTTCGATTTTTTTCTGAAGGTTTTCATAGATGCCCATGGAGCCTGCAGAATGACAGCCTGCTACGCCGCAGACCAGGATGTGCATCCTTCCTCCGTCCTTGGGATCGAAATCTTCGCCGAGGCGAAGGGCCATTTCTTTGTGCTTCTGATCTCTCAGGATATTGAGAGCTTTTCTGTTCTCTAAAATCATGCCTCTTCAGCCTCCTTTTCTGAAGCTGCGAGAGCTTCGTATTTGTCAAGGATCTCGTCGACTTTGTCGACTGTCATCCTTCCGTAGACCTCGCCGTTTACGGTGACTACGGGAGCCAGACCGCACGCGCCGATGCAGCGGCAGGCTTCAAGTGAGAAAAGACCGTCATCGGTGCATTCTCCCACGTCTATCATGAGTCTCAGCTTGAACTTGTCCAGGACGTCCTGAGCGCCCTTGACGTAGCAAGCGGTACCGAGACATACGTTGATCCTGTATTTTCCCTTTTTCTGAAGTGAAAACTGGGAATAGAAAGTAGCAACTCCATAAACTTCTGCCTCGGGCATCTCAAGGCCCTTGGAGATCTCATGGAGCACTTCGGCAGGCAGATATCCGTAAAGATTCTGCGCCTCGTGAAGAATAGGTATGAGAGCACCCGGAGTGCCCTTGTGCTTAAGGATTATTTCCTGAAGCGCAGCCTGTTCTTTCTGACATTTTTCACAAGTCATCAAACACCCTCCAAATTATAGTAGATATTTTGTCATACGCTAGATTCTAACATATTTATATATGCTTTTACAACAAAAAAACACGCCCTTTCGGTCATGTTTTTTATAAAGTACAAATCCTTGTATATCAAGGCCTAAACCCCTGAAAAACGCTCCACTGCACTTGACAGGTCGCCTTCCACCAGAATGCTCAGCCTGCTGATGATATCCTCAGGGTCTTCTTTCATTCCGTTGTCGATCCAGTTGAGCATTATCCCAAGGAAAGCGTACTTGTAGAATGAGGCTATGAATTCCTTATCATCCGGCGTGAGCTTCTTCCCCTTGTCCAGTTCGTCTATGACTGAGATGAAGAGGGCGTCCGTAAGACGGTATATGTACCTTTCCAGATAGTCTCTGGGCATGGACTGATAGGCGTTTATTACAAAAGATCTGTTGTCCAGAATGAGCTTGAAGATGTTGGCCAGGCCTTCCTGCCAGTTTAAATATGAACTCCTGCCGGCCAGGGCTTTCTCCGCGTCTTCCACACAGACCCATTCCAGAAGGTCGTATATATCCTTGAAGTGATAGTAGAAGGTCATGCGGTTCAGGCCGCAGTCCTCCACGATCTCGGTTATGGTTATTTTGCTGAGGGGCTTCTTCTGGAGGAGCCTTTTGAGGGATTCTCCGAGAGCCAGTTTGGTATATTTTGACATGATCCTATCTCCTTCACTGTGACGATTATACCACAAAACATTTTATACAGTTGCATCAATTTAATACAAATGATTAAATTTTAATCATTTGCCTATGATTGATTAATGATTTTTGGGAAAAGCAAACTAAAATAGATAGTTGTGAACGGAGTAAATTTTAGACAGGTGATGAGATTTGGGGCTCGGAACCTGAAGACGATATACAGTAAGGAGATGACCGTAAATGACAGAAGAAAAGAAGATTTCCCCCATCATAAAAGCGGCGATCATAATAGGAGTCATAATCATACCCCTGATGTATTCCTATTTCTATCTCAACGCTTTCTGGGATCCATACGCAAGGCTGGATGACGTTCCGGTAGCGGTGGTGAACATGGATAAGGGCGCGAAGATAAACGGCGAGATGAGGAATCTCGGCGATGAGATCTGCGATGAGCTTAAGAAAGACGGAACGGTTAAGTTCGTATTCACCGATCAGGAAGATGCGGAACAGGGCGTTCTCGGAAGCGATTACTACGCATCCATAACCATCCCGGAAGACTTCTCTGAAAACGTATCGACCGTTTCAGGTGATACCGAGAAGGTCCACAGCTCGATTATTTACAGTGCAAACCAGAAAAAGAACTATCTGGCGGCGCAGATCCTGGAAAATGCCATGCCCACCATCAAGGAAAAGGTAAATTCCAAGATAGACGGCCAAATAATCACAACTCTTTCAGATAAACTGAACAGCGTTCCCGGAGAACTGGGCGAGCTGGAAAACGGCCTTGGGCAGATAAACGACGGAGCGGCACAGCTTAAGGACGGAACTTCTCAGCTTAAGGACGGAACTGTGGAACTTTCCACTGGAGCAGACAAGCTGCTTTCCGGTGCAGGCGAGCTTCAGGACGGCACATCTCAGTTAAAGGAAAAGACACCGGCGCTCACGGCAGGAATGGACGCGCTGGATCAGGGAGCAGGTCAGCTGTCACAGGGTCTGGATACCCTTAAGGGAAATAACGATGCTCTCAACACCGGAGCAGGCAGCCTTGAAGAGGGCGCAGGAAACCTGGCAGGCGGCATCAGTTCATATACTGCAGGCGTCGATCAGGCAGGAGCCGGCGCAAAAGATCTTCAGACCGGCATCGAATCCTATACTGCAGGCGTAAGCCAGGCTTCTGCAGGAGCAGATAAACTGTATGGCGGAATAACAGCAGCAGGTCAGGGCGTGTCCCAGATGTCCGGGGCTGTAAGTCAGGCAGCAGGTCAGCTTCCCTCCGATGATACACTTAACACCGTTTCAGGCGGCGCAGCAGACCTGGCAAACGGCATAGCGAATTTCAGCAGCGGATATTCTCAGGCGCTGGGAGCTCTCAGGCAGTACCAGCAGGCAACCGGTGATCCTACTCTCGGAAGCATCGTCGAAGGATTCGACACGCTGGAAGGAAGTCTTCCTCAGCTTGAAGGCGGAGCTTCCGCAGTATCAGGCGGAGTATCTCAGCTCACTTCAGGCATCAGCGAAATGAGCTCCAGCGTATACGCTCTTTCCGAAGGACTGACCCAGCTTGAAGGAGCTTTCGGAAGCGCAGATGACCCGAATTCGCTTATCGGCGGAGCAGCTGCTTTGAGCGGCGGACTTGGCCAGATAGCAGGAAACAACGAAGCCCTCACAGGAGGCATAAGCGCTCTCTCAAGCGGTCTGGACACTCTTTCTGCTAACAATGAGGCTCTGAATTCAGGAGCGGAAGCGCTTAAAGAAGGAAGTTCAGAACTTAAGAACGGTTTAGGCCAATATACCGCAGGTGTAACTGCAGCTTCGGAAGGATCTGCAGAACTCAAGGCGGGCACTGCGGCAGCCAAAGAAGGTGCGGAGACCCTTGAAAGCGGAGCCGCAGCTTTGGACAGCGGAGCACTGCAGCTTAAGAACGGAATAGAAGAACTGGATGCCGGTACAGGCAGCCTTGCAGATGGAACTTCTGCTCTTGATAACGGAGCAGGGGAACTTGCAGACGGAACCGCGACAGCCAAGACAGGCGTAAAGAACGCCATCACAGATGCCAAAGATCAGCTCACGGTACTGGACGGCCTTGCTGAATACGGCGAGGAGCCTGTAAAAACTGATACGGAATATGTACAGCCCGTAGCAAATTACGGTTCAGCATTTGCTCCTTACTTCATGGGACTGTCCCTTTGGGTAGGCTGCCTCATGATCTACTTCGGCATTTATCTGGATTATGAGAGAAGGCTCAGACTTCTCAGCAAGGATTCTTCAAGGATCGTTCTGAGGACAGGAGTATTCACCCTCATAAGCGCAGCCCAGGCCATTCTCCTGGCGATCGTCATTAAGGACGTTCTCCACATCACGGTCAACAACCCGGCAATGCTCTTTGGATCCTGCATACTTGTAGCGGTAACCTTCATGGTTATAGTACAGTTCTGTCTGATCAATCTGGGAGATATCGGCAAGTTCGTGGCAATGCTGCTTCTCATACTGCAGCTCACATCCTGTGCCGGAACCTTCCCCATCGAGACACAGAGCGGTTTCTTCCAGGTGCTCAATAAGTTCCTTCCCATGACCTATTCAACTCAGCTCTTCAAGGAGGCCATCAGCGGAACTGCAGGAGCCAACGCAGGACACTGCGCTCTGGTGCTTGCCGGATTTACCGCAGTATTCCTGGCACTGACACTTATACTGAGCCACAACGCTCTTAAGAAAGATATCGTGAGGATCAATCACAATGCTGTAAACAAAATACAGGAGATCAAAACGGGGGCATAAAGCCTCCGCTTTTTTAAAAAAGCATATTGTTATGAAGTGGACTTTTGAAGAATATATGGTATAATAATAGGTTGTAGAAATGTTTTTGTAGGAGTGAATATGAAACTAGGCTTTTGTTCCCTGGCCAGCGGAAGTTCAGGTAACTGCTATCTCATAAAATCTGATAACACCAACCTGCTGCTGGACGCGGGCATCAGCTGCAAGGCCATTCAGGCCGGGCTGGAGTCCCTGGGGATCAGCCTTAAGGACATAGACGGCATCTTTATAACCCACGATCATATCGATCACATCAAGGGTATAAAGACCCTCCTTAAGAAGACCTCCTGTCCGCTGTACGCATCCCGGGGCACTCTGGAAGCTTTGGTGGAGAAGATCTCACCGCTTCCATATGAGAGGCTCATCGAGGTCGTAACAGACGAGGAGATCGGCGTGGGGGATATCAAGGCTATGCCTTTCGATCTTTCACACGATACGGAGGAACCCAAGACCTTCACTTTTACAAAGGACGGAGCCAAGGTATGCGTAGTGACGGATACCGGTTACGTCAGCGACGATATATTCGACAATATCAAGGACGCTGACATTCTGGCTCTGGAATCGAATCACGAAAGAAATATTTTGCTTTACGGAAGCTATCCGTACTCTCTGAAACTGAGGATCCTGTCGGACGTGGGACATCTTTCAAACGAAGCCTGCGCTCACTGCCTGACGGAGGTGCTGAGATACCGCAGGATCAGAAAGAGGTTTTCAGAGGATGGAGGGGCGCTGAAGGTCTTCCTTGCTCACCTGAGCAAAGAGAACAACACGCCCGAACAGGCTCTGATCACCGTGAGGAACGCCCTTGAAGAAGAGGGCTTCATCGTAGGAAAAGACCTGGAATTAAAGGTACTGAGCAGGGACGAAAGGTCCGGTTTCTTTACCGTTTAAGGAGATATTGCTTATGGACAAAAAACAAAAGAAGACAATGCTCATCATCTTCGGGGTGATCGCAGTCGTGCTGCTGGCGGGTATTTTCCTTACGTCAGGGCATGGCGGTGAAGAGGAGCCGATACAGGTGGTCATGAGAGACGCTGTTCTCCATGACGTGTATAAGGTGAACCTCTTCGGTCTTGAGATCAACCCGGGACTGGCTGCAGGCTTTACCGTAACCGGAATACTTACCGTTGCAGCCCTGATCATCAGGATCTTCGTGATCCCGAAATTCACACTGGTGCCCGGTAAATTCCAGTCGGTGCTGGAACTTCTGGTGGGATATTTCGACAACCTGAGCAAATCCAACAGCCCCCACATCAACAAGGTGCTGGGAGCGTATATCTTTGCAGCAGGCGTCTACATATTCACAGGCACCATGCTGGAGCTCTTCGGCTTCCAGGTGGTGACCACCGCAGGGCATTCAGTATCCATGCCGGCGCCGCTTTCAGACATAAACGGAGCCATCATGATGGGCTGCACCTCATATCTCTTCATAATGACCGGAGGTATCGCAGCCAACGGACTGAGAGGTATAACCAACACCCTGAAAGAATATTCGCTTCCTATCTCCATGAGCTTCCGTCTATTCGGAGCGCTGCTGTCGGGAGCCCTGGTAACCGAGCTGGTTTACTACTTTACCGCCCTCAGCTACGTGGTCCCCGTGCTGGTTGGAGTAATGTTCACCTGCCTGCACGCACTGATCCAGGCTTACGTACTGACCATGCTGGTATCCCTGTTCTACGGAGAGGTCTCAGAGCCGCCCAAGCCTAAGCAGAAAAAGGTAACGGCGCCTAAGGTCAAGAAAGCAAAAGAATTAACTGTATAAAATTTTTCGGAGGAAAATTAAAATGAATAAAAAATCAAGATCCATCTTCACATTAGTTATGGTATTTGCGATCATCGCAGTATTCTTCATGATGGGTACCGGCCTCGCTTTCGCTGATGAAGCTACCGCGGAAGCAGCACAGGGATTTGACAAAGGACTGGCATCAGCCATCGCCATCGGTCTTGCCGCCATGGGCGGAGCCGTTGCCATGGGTATCGCCACCGGCAAATCTTCTGAAGCCATCTCCCGTCAGCCTGAAGCTGAAGGCAAGATCAGATCCACATTCATGCTGGGTCTTGTATTCATCGAAACAGCCATCATCTATGCGCTGCTCGTTGTAATACTTATTATCTTCGTAATTTAAAGGAGAGATCAAATGAGCAATTTACCGCTTAATATAAATTTGACGCAGATCTTCCTGCATCTCCTGAACTTCCTGATCCTTTTTGCGATCCTCTACTTCCTTCTTTACAAGCCTGTAAAGAACTTCATGGAGAAGCGTGAAAAGACATACAGGGATATGGACGATGAAGCCAGGGACAATCTCAGAGTCTCCGAAGAGACCAAGGCTCAGTATGAGTCAAAGATGTCCGAGGCGGATTCCGAGATCTCCCAGATGAAGCAGAAGTCACGTCAGGAGATCGAAAAGAACAGGGAAACGCAGCTTGCAGCCGCCAAGGATGAAGCCGAGCGCATCATCAGAGACGCCAAGAACGAAGCCACAAGGGAAAAGGAGAGGATCCTTTCCGAAGCCCAGGCGGAGATCTCCGAGATGGTCACAGACGCTACGGAGAAACTGGCTCTCAAGGCAACTGCAGGAGAAGCTTTCGATCAGTTCCTGGATGCTGTAGATCTGGCAGAAGAGAGGGGATCAAAGCATGAACAGTAACGACTTAATGAACAAGACTGCCGTTCTCTATTCCCTCGAAGCTCCCTCTGAGGAGCAGGAAAGACGTTTCAGGAACTTCATAGCTACCCGCTACGGTGAGGGCTACGAATTCCGCTGGGAAAAGTCCGATGCCTTCCCGGGAGGCTTCAGGCTTGAAGTGGGCAAGGAAGTCTACGACTGGTCTGTGGGCGGACGTTTCCAGCAGTTAAGGGATACCCTGGTCAAGGTTCCCACCAGAAACGGCAACATCATACCTCTCATCAAGGAGACCATCAAATCCTGGACGCCTGAGGCTCTTGCCCAGGAGGTAGGCGTGGTCACCACCGTGGGAGACGGTATCGCAACAGTTGAAGGCCTGGATAACGCTACCTACGGCGAGATCCTGGTATTCAAGGGCGGAGCCAGAGGCATGGTGCAGGATATCAGAGAGCACGAAGTCGGCTGCATCCTCTTCGACAGCGATGAGGACGTATCCGAAGGAAGCTCCGTTCACCGTACCGCCAAGACCGCCGGCGTGCCCGTAGGAGAAGGATTCCTGGGAAGAGTCGTTGACCCTCTGGGAGTTCCCATCGACGGCAAAGGCGATATCAAAGAGGACGACTATTATCCTGTAGAGAGCCCGGCTCCCGGCATCATTGAAAGACAGCCGGTAGATACGCCTCTTGAGACAGGAATACTTTCCATAGATTCAATGTTCCCCATTGGAAGAGGACAGCGTGAGCTCATCATCGGCGACCGTCAGACAGGAAAGACGGCCATCGCCCTCGACGCCATCATCAACCAGAAGGGCAAGAACTGTATCTGTGTTTACGTTGCCATCGGTCAAAAGACCAGTACCGTCGTGCAGATCTCAGAGACTCTTAAGAAGCACGGTGCCATGGATTATTCCATCATAGTTGATGCGTCTGCCTCCGACAGCGCACCTCTTCAGTACATCGCTCCTTATGCGGGCTGTGCCATGGCAGAGTACTTCATGAGACAGGGAAGAGACGTGCTCATCGTTTACGATGACCTTTCAAAGCACGCCGTAGCTTACCGTACTCTGAGCTTGCTGCTCGACAGGTCCCCCGGCCGTGAGGCTTATCCCGGAGACGTATTCTATCTCCATTCAAGACTCCTTGAAAGAGCCGCCAGACTGTCGGACGAGATCGGAGGAGGTTCCATCACGGCCCTTCCCATCGTTGAGACTCAGGCAGGAGACGTAAGCGCATATATTCCGACTAACATTATTTCCATCACAGACGGTCAGATCTTCCTTGAAAGCGATCTGTTCTTCTCGGGACAGCGCCCTGCGGTAAACGTAGGACTTTCAGTTTCCCGTGTAGGAGGAGACGCTCAGACCAAAGCCATGAAGAAGGCTGTAGGTACTTTGAAGCTGGATCTGGCTCAGTACAGAGAGATGGAAGTATTCAGCCAGTTCGCATCCGACCTGGACGATCAGACAAAGAACCAGCTGATATACGGCCAGGGACTTATGAGAATGCTGAGACAGCCTCAGTATCACCCCTGGCAGCAGGAGGAGCAGGTCATAATGCTGGTATCCGCCATGGCTCACACCATGATGAACATCGATATCGATGAGATACCCACATACGTGAAAAAACTGCTCGCCGTATTCGAGGAAGAGCATCCGGAGATCGGTCAGGAGATCAGATCCACCGGCAAGCTCTCAGATGAATTAAAAGAAGAAATCATTTCCATAGCAAAGAAGTTCGCTGATGGCTACGACCAAAGAAATTAAAAACCGAATAAAGAGCGTCAAGGATACACAGAAGATCACCAACGCAATGTACCTGATCTCCTCCACCAAGATGACCAAGGCAAAGAAGGAGCTGGACAATACCAGACCTTACTTTGAGATGCTTAAAAAGCAGATCATCACCATGATCCAGATGACGGAGTCTGCGGATAACTACTATTTCCAGGACAGATCCGTGGCAGGGGAAGAGCCTTTGCCTCCGGGATCAGAGGAAAAGGAGACCGTGGCATATCTGGTGATCACAGCAGACAAAGGTCTTGCCGGAGCGTATAACCAGAACGTCATCAAGGAAGCCATGAGGCTCATCAAGGGCACGCCTTCCTACAAGCTTTTCGTTGTGGGAGAGTACGGCAGAAGGTATTTTGAAGCGAGAGGGATGTCCATAGACCAAAGTTTCCTCTACACCGCGCAAAATCCCACCCTTGAGAGGGCCAGAGAGATAACGCAGGTGCTGACCGGACTTTACAGCAAAGGGCAGATCACCAAGGTATACATAGTGTATACGGACTTCAGAAACGGCCTCATGGGAGGCGACGTGGTATCATCGGAGCTTCTTCCTTTCAACAGGGAGGATTTCCAGATCAGCGCTGAAGAGGCGGAGAAACTCAAGGGAAGCTTCGTCGAGTATATGCCCAGCGTATCCGCGGTGCTGAACAACGTGATCCCCAGTTACCTGTCCGGATATATCTACAGCGCGCTGGTGGACAGCTTCTGCTCCGAACAGAGCGCCAGAATGTCCGCCATGGACGCCGCAAACCAGAATGCGGAAGAGCTTCTGGACAGACTCAATCTGGAGTACAACCACGTGAGACAAGGCGCCATAACCCAGGAGATCACAGAAGTCTCGGCGGGTTCCCGCGGACAGAAAAAGAGCAAAAAGAAACGTGAAGAGAGAGAGGAGGGGTTGAATTAAATGACAGGAAGGATCGTACAGATTTCAGGTTCCGTAATCGACGTTCAGTTCGAACAGGGACAGCTTCCCGCAATAAAAGAGGCCCTGAAAGTTAAAATCGATGATGAGACAAGAGTCATGGAAGTGGCTCAGCACATAGGCCATGATATGGTGCGCTGCATCATGCTGGCGTCTTCCGACGGCATGTCCAAAGGCATGGAAGTCGAAAGGACGATGGGCTCCATCAGGGTGCCCGTAGGTACCAGCGTACTGGGCAGGATGTTCAACGTGCTTGGAGATCCCATAGACGGAGGAGAGCCGGTACCGGCGGAAGAGCCTCATTGGGAGATCCACAGAAAAGCGCCCTCCTTCAGCCAGCAGTCTCCTTCAGTTGAGATCCTGGAAACAGGCATCAAGGTCATAGACCTTCTGGAACCCTATCCCAAGGGCGGTAAGATCGGACTCTTCGGAGGAGCGGGCGTAGGCAAGACCGTACTCATTCAGGAACTCATCCACAACGTTGCCATGGAGCATGGCGGATACTCCATATTCACGGGAGTTGGGGAGCGTTCCAGAGAGGGTAACGACCTCTGGAAGGAAATGCACGAGGCCGGCGTAATGGACAAGACCGCCATGGTTTTCGGTCAGATGAACGAGTCCCCCGGAGTCCGTATGAGAGTAGGCCTTTCCGGACTTACCATGGCTGAATATTTCAGAGACGAAATGAACAAGGACGTACTCCTTTTCATAGATAATATTTTCAGATTCGTACAGGCAGGATCCGAGGTATCCACCCTGCTGGGACGTATGCCTTCAGCTGTAGGCTATCAGCCTACGCTGGCACAGGAAATGGGAGCTCTGCAGGAGAGGATCACATCCACCAAGGCAGGTTCCATCACCTCCGTTCAGGCAGTATACGTTCCTGCGGATGACCTTACAGACCCGGCGCCTGCTACCACCTTCACCCATCTGGACGCCACCACGGTACTGAGCCGTAAGATCGCTGAGCAGGGACTTTATCCCGCCGTTGATCCTCTGGCATCCAACTCCAGGATCCTGGAGGCTGACATAGTAGGTGAAGAGCATTACGAGGTCGCACGTAAGGTGCAGGAGATCCTTCAGAAGTACTCCGAACTGCAGGATATCATAGCCATCCTGGGTATGGAAGAACTGAGCGAAGAGGATAAGATCACCGTATGGCGTGCACGTAAGGTACAGAGATTCCTGGCTCAGCCCACCTTCGTTGCTGAGAAGTTCACCGGCCTGAAGGGCGTTTACGTTCCCGTAAAGGAGACCGTAAGAGGCTTCAAGGCCATCATAGAAGGCGAAATGGACGAATATCCTGAAGCTGCTTTCTACAACGTAGGCACGCTGGACGATGCCATCGCAAAGGCAGAAACGCTTAAATAAACAGGGGTGATCTTATGAATACTTTTGAACTGCACATCCTGGCAGCGGAAAGAAGCTTTTACGAAGGCCCCTGCGAGTCCCTTATCGTGCCCACCACCGTAGGAATGTACGGCATCCAGGCAAACCACCTGAACATGATAGCCGGGATCGTTCCCGGAGAACTGACCTACAGAGTACCCGGAGGAGTTGATGAACATGCAGCCTGCTCCAGAGGCATGGTGAAGGTTGAAAACAACGAGGTGACTGTGCTGGTGGACACGGTGGAGCGTCCTGAGGAGATCGACGTGAACCGTGCGGAGAGAGCCGCAGCCGAAGCAAAGGAAGTCATCTTGAGAAAGCGCAGCCGTCAGGAATACATGAGGGCTCAGATGGAACTTTCCAGAGCCATGTCGAGACTTAAGGTCTCAAAACTTAAGAAATAGGACCTGATCAGACCAGATCGCCAAAAGGCGATATCGAAGAAATCATGGAAGCATTAAAAAACGTAGTATTCAATACTCCTGATGATGAAGAATTCAAAGCCTTCATCAGCGAGAACATTACAGAAAACCTGAATCACGCAAGACACGTGGAAACGGAGATCCATACCTTCACAGGCATCTATATGGCTGTAGTTGCCGGAGTCCTGGCCTTTGACTTTTCGGGAAGGCACGGAGTGGCATTCGGCGTACTGGTCCATATGATACTTCTGGTGGGAGGTTTTCTTGCGGTGCTTTTGCTCAACAGATGGTACACCGCTTTTGACACCTTCATGGCTTCTGCGGAATGCCTGAGCTACCTGAAGGAAAAACTCCTTATGGGAGAGATGGATACGAAGGGTGCTGTGACGTTCTGGAGAGCGTTTACCGCAAGATACGAAAAAGCCATCAAGGACGGCGAAGCCACCAGAAAGAAGGGCAACAAGGCCATAGCTTTTGAAGCTGTCCTTGGAGAAGAGAAGTACAAAGAATACAAATCCTCTGACAGGCTTTTTGCCTTCAATATTCCCAGAAGGGGCCAGACCCGCACCAGAGAGTATGTGTTCGGCTTCCATATCATTATCCTTACTTCGGTAGCCGTAATCATCTTCAGAGACCTTTACGGTCTGGTAGACTTCATGTTTTAATCAAAGGATATCATGTTTAAACTCATAGCCACTGATCTGGACCATACCCTTCTTACGAGAGAAGGCCTGGTGCCGGAGGAAACAAAAGAATATATAAGAAGAGCTGTTGAAAACGGAGTGTTTTTCGCCATTTCCACAGGAAGATCCATCAAATCAGCCCGCGGCGTTGCCGAATCCATAGGAGCAGCCTATATGGCCATCTGCTATAACGGCGCCCTGGTGATCGACCCGGTAAACGGCATCAAGATCTACGAAAACTATCTGGATGAGGACATCGTAAGAGGCATAGTTGAATATGCCCACGAGCATGACCTCTACATCCAGATGTACGACGAGGGAACCATCGTGGTGGAAAAGCTTCGTCTGGAAAGACATCCGGATCCGGACCTGAGATATGCTGACTACCGCGAGGTCGGCAACTTCCTGGAATATCCCTTCTTCAACACGCCGAAGATCCTCCTGGCCTGCGAACCCGAAAGGGTTCCTCTTGAACAGGCAGCGCTGGAGGAACTGTATGGTGATAGGGTCTACATGGCCCAGTCCGACGCTCACCTCATCGAGGTGGTAAGCGAAGGCGTGGACAAAGGCATCGCCCTTGAACACCTGGCCGGATATCTGGGAATGTCCACCGACGACATCATCGCCTTCGGTGACAACACCAACGACCTGCCGCTCCTTAAGGCTGCAGGCACGTCGGTAGCGGTAGCAAATGCAGTGCCCGTCGTAAAAGAATGGGCCACCTACGTGGCAGCGGGCGAGCGAAGCGAAGGCTTCACGGAAGCTTTGCTCCACTACTTCCCGGAACTTCAGGAGAAAAAAGAAATATAGGATAAGACTTGTACCGCAATTGTATACAAATGCGGTACTTTTTTATATATTGCCCTTTTTATGACCGGCATTGTTTACGAGATAAAGCTGTTTTACGCGTATTTTTTTAGAAAGGAGGTTTTTACGCGTAAATAATCGTGTGCATTACGCGCTCTTTTGAAAATGCAGCAAATTGACGCGTAAGAGTCGGACATATTTTACGCGCATATAACCATAATTGCATTTTTTGAGCGTAAAAAGGGGAAAAAGTCTTGATAAGATTACGCGGTATTTTGCAAAAATGAATAAAAAACGCGTAATTATAGCCAAAGAGCTACGCGAGTTTTTTGAAAAACAAAGTATTTGCGCGTAACGCATGCAGAAAACTACGCGTAAATTAAAGAGGAAAAGGATTTTGCGCGTAACAGACTACACTATTTTAAAGGGAGGAAGAGAGAATGAGATTATCAATAAACAACATAAGGGGGAGAGAGGAATATCTCAGAAAGATCATCGAGGAAAAAGAGAAGGCACTATCATCGGCACCCGACGGAGCGCTCAAGATCAGCTACAGCCATGGAAAAGTGCAATATAAGCAAATACAAGCAGGCGGTAATAAAAAAGAATGCCATATACCTTCTGGTGACATGATCCTTGTCAGGCAGTTGGCGCAAAAGAAATACGATGAAAAAATTCTGAAAAAGGCAAAGCGGGAGATATGTACGATTAGCAGGCTCATATCTCAGTACGAGTCCGGGACTTGTGATGATTTGTATAACGGACTTTCAGATGTGAGAAAGAAATTGATCGTTCCTGTAATGGTACCGGATGATGAGTTTATCAAGATGTGGCTGGACGATCCCTATGAAGGACTTGGATTTGAGGAGGGAAGCAAGGAGTATTATTCGTCCGCCGGACTCAGGGTGAGGTCTAAGTCCGAAAGTTCCATTGCGGATAAATATGACGAGTACAGTATCCCCATGAAGTATGAGAAGCCGCTGATACTCAAGGGCTATGGCGTGGTATATCCGGATTATACCCTCCTCAACGTAAGGCTGAGGAAAATTTATATACATGAGCACATGGGGATGATGGATGATCCTGAATATGCTGAGAATAATACAAAAAAGCTGTTATCCTACCAAAGGAACGGTTATTTCCCCGGAAAGAATCTGATACTGACTTTTGAGACAAAGGGACAGCCCTTCGATGCAAGGCTGATGGATGACATAATAAAGCAATATCTTCTTTAACAATAAAAAAGCCCCGCATGTGCGGGGTTCTTTGATCTTTAATCGACGCTGAATTTCTTGGCTGCGTTCACGTATCTGGCCAGGAGACCGAGATTGACGTAATAGTAGCTGAACTTTTCCTTGTGCTTGGACTCTACGAGGCCGGAGAGCACAAGTTTTTTCATATGCTGTGAAATGGTGGCCTGAGCATAGCCGAATTCCTCCACAAGGTCCTTGGTGCAGACCGTCTTCATGGCTCTGTTCTGAGTCATGATATACTTGAGGATCTTGACTCTTAAAGGATGGGCCAGGGCGTCTGACACGTCGGCTATCAGTAGGATCTCGTTTTCCATTAAATCTTTGTTGTCTTTTCTGATTCTCATCTCATCGTCCTTCGATCATAAAGAATATGTCCGGTATCGTTTAATACCGATCCGGCCTCAACTATTGTAACACAGGGACCTGAGAAAAAACAGGGTGCAAAATATTTTGCATCATGGTATAATGTTGGTGTAGGACATAGTAAAAAGAGGTACCATCATGAATTCGGAACAGTACAAAAAACTCGTGGACGAGCTCATCGAGCTGCTGGATGAAGGCGTATACATCGTGGACAAGGACGGCACCGGCATCCACTATAATAAAGCCATGGCCAAGACCGAAAAGGTGGAGGTGGGGGACGTGCTGGGGAAGAAGTTCCATGAAGCTTTCCCGGACTTCAACCTGGGCGAAAGTACCATCTACAGCGCTCTTGTAAAGAAGCACGCCATCAGAGGCAACCAGCAGACTTACAAGAACATTTACGGCAAAGAGATAACCACCGAAAACTCCACCATACCGGTGATTGTGGAGGGTGAAGTGGTGGCAGCCATAGAGGTCTCAAAGGACATCACCGAGCTCAGGACCATCACAGATACTCTTCAGGAACTCAGGGAGAAGAACTTCGCAGGCGAAGCTCCCAAGCCGCAGATAAGGTCATATACCTTCGACGATATCTTCGGTGAAAACGAAAAGTTCGAAGCTGTAATGGACAGAGCGAAGAAAGCCGCGTCCAACGACGCTACGGTCTTCATCTACGGAGAGACGGGAACCGGCAAGGAACTCTTTGCTCAGAGCATCCACAACCTGGGAAGAAGGTCCGGCAAGCCTTTCCTTGCTCAGAACTGCGCAGCTATCCCCGAAAGCCTCCTGGAAGGCATACTCTTCGGCACATCTAAGGGAGCTTTCACCGGAGCCGTTGACAGAGCAGGACTTTTCGAGCAGGCAAACGGAGGCACCGTACTTCTGGACGAGGTTTCCGCCATGCCCTACGACCTGCAGTCAAAACTCCTTCGTGTACTTCAGGAGTCATACATCAGAAGGGTCGGCGGCACCAAAGACATTCCCATCAACGTCAGGATCATCGCCACCGTAAACGAAGCTCCTGAGGAACTGATGGCAAAAGGGCTTTTAAGAAAGGATCTCTATTACAGACTGAACGTCATCAACATTTCCATACCGCCCTTAAGGGAGAGACCTGACGACATCGGACTTCTGGCGGAGAAGTTCCTTGATAAATACAACAGGCGCTTCGGAAAGCAGTTATGGATGATCTCCGACGCTGCGCTGAAAAAACTGCGGTCATATGATTATCCGGGCAACGTCAGGGAGCTGGAGAACATCATTGAGCAGGCTGTTTCCATGGCTGATGACGAGCACGTGCTTACCCAGAAGCATCTCAACATGCCGGGGAAATGGATAAACAGGGAGCCGCTTCTGAAATATGACGAAAGCGTGCCTCTGGACAAGTATCTGGAGGATCTGGAGGAGCAGATCATAGCCGACGAGATGCTGAAATCCAACGGAAACATATCGAAGGCTGCGGATGCGCTGAAAATCAGAAGACAGACCCTTCAGCACAAGCTGAAAAAGTACGGTATCCGCTGAAAAACGCCTCTTAAACGGGGCAAAGTGCAAATATATTGGCAGTTGAATTGCAAAAATATTTGCGGTATAATGATTGGTGTGAGCGGCCTTGCCGAAACCGTGTACAGAATTTAATACAAAACAAGAATAACGGGCTGTTTGCCAGCGGTTTTTTGTTGAAACTCACAAAAAACGCCATTTCTTGTATACATTATTATAATGTAATGGTGGCACGGGTCTTGCACATATAATTAATATGAAAGTTCGGCCCTCTGTTTCCGACGTGCCTTTGAAGCAGAGCGGACTTTGATAAACAAGTCTTTTAAATCATTTTTTAAAAAAGGAGAAATAACTATGGAAAACGTAAAAGTAATCATCTGGGGTTTAGGCTCAATGGGCGGCGGCATGGCTGACATGCTTCTTCACAAGAAAGGCGTTGAGATCGTAGGAGTAGTTGGAAGAAACAAGAAGATCGGTACTTCCATGTATGACTACATCAAGACCGAGAGAGGCGACAGACCTGACGTCATCATCCAGGACGAATCCATCATCAAGCCCGGCGCTGCTGACATCGTTCTGCTTTGCACAGACTCCTTCACAAAGGAAGCATTCCCGAAGATGAAATACATCCTCGAGCAGAAGATCAACTGCATCACCTCCGCTGAAGAAATGGCATTCCCTGCAGCTCAGAATCCTGAACTCGCAGCTGAACTTGATAAGATCGCTAAGGAAAACGGCGTTTCCATCCTCGGAACAGGCGTTAACCCCGGTCACATCATGGACCTCCTTGTTCTCGTTTGGACTGGCGTTCTCACAGACGTTGAAGAGATCACTTCCAGAAGAGTTAACTCCCTTTCACCTTTCGGACCGCTCGTAATGCATGAGCAGGGCATCGGCATCCCCGTTGAGGAATTCCTTGAGAGAAAGGCTAACCACACAATGTCCGGCCACGTTGGATTCGCAGAATCCGTTGGCATGATGGCAGCAGGTATGGGACTTGAAGTTGAAGAGTTCTCACAGGATATGAACCCTATCACAACTGACGTTGACAGAAAGTCCCCTTACGGATTTGCAGCAGCAGGTTCCTGCGCAGGCGTTGCCATGACAGCAGAAGCTAAGCTCACCGGAAACATCCCCGTTCACATGGATCACCCTCAGCAGATCGAACCCGAGCAGGTTGGCATCCAGACAGGTGACTATGTAATCATCAAGGGAACTCCTAACGTAAACATGAAGAACTCCCCTGAGATCGAGGGAGGACTCGGAACCATCGCTATGTGCGTAAACATGATTCCTTTCGTAATCAACGCAGATCCCGGTCTCAAGACCATGATCGACCTTCCTATTCCTCGTGCTATCATGGGTGACTTCAGAAACTTCATTTCCGAAGATAAGAAGATCGTAAAATAATCAGAAGAGATCAAAACTATTGTCCGTGAGGCGGCAGAGATGCCGCCTCAGGATGTCTAAGGAGGAAATAATAATGGCAAAAAAAGGTGACTGGGTACGTATCCACAACATCGTACTCAAAGCAGAGCAGAGAACCGGAAAGCTCCCTGAGGACACCAAGAATTCAGATCTTCAGATGTGGACCAAGGGCTTCCTTCAGGAAGAATCCGCTGAAGTAGGCGACGAAGTTACCGTTGAAACTGCTTGCGGCCGTATCGAAAAGGGTACTCTTTATGAGGAGAATCCTCACTACACTCACAGCTATGGTGAGTTCGTTCCCGAGATCATTGAGATCGACAGAACACTGAGAGAAATTTTACGCGGAGGTGACAAGTAATGGCACAGCTTGCAAAAGATTATGATTCCGTAATGGGAAGATCCAATGAGATCATGAAAGAAGCTCTCGGACTTGACTATGCACCTTTCGAATCAGGTTCAGTCGCTTTCGATTACGAAGCCCTCATGAAGGCTACCAACTACACTATCGACGAGATCAACAGAATCCAGTCCAGGACCGGCGTGGGCAGCACTCCGCTCCTTGAATTAAGAAACATCACCGCTTTCGCTCGTAAGTACGCTAAGCCCGGCTATGGCGCAAGGATCTTTGTAAAGGACGAGGCAGCAAACGCTTCCGGTTCCTTCAAGGACAGACGTGCAGCATGTGCAGTAGCACACGCTAAGAAGCTCGGATACAAGGGCGTAGTTGCAGCTACTTCCGGAAACTACGGTGCAGCAGTTGCTTCCCAGGCAGCAATGCAGGGACTTGAGTGCATCATCGTTCAGGAATGCTACGACTCCAAGGGCGTAGGCCAGCCGGAGATCGTTGAGAAGGCAAGAAAGTGCGAGGCTCTCGGAGCTGAAGTTATCCAGCTCACAGTAGGACCTGAGCTCTTCTACACCACACTTTCCGTAATTGAGGATACAGGATACTTCAACGCATCCCTTTACTCACCTTATGGCATCGCAGGTATTGAGACTCTCGGATATGAGATCGCAATGCAGTGCAGAGAAAAGATCGGCAAGGATCCTGACATGGTAGTTTGCACCAACGCCGGCGGCGGAATGGTAACAGGTACCGCAAGAGGTCTTATTAAGGCCGGATGCAAGGACACCAAGGTTGTCGCTGCTTCCATCGACCTGACAGGACTTTCAATGGCATCCGACGTTGACTTCAACCGTAAGTCCTGCACAACAGGACATACCGGATTCGGCGTTCCTTATGCTACTGACCCCGACCACTCAGACGTTCCTCGTTCAGCAGCTCGTCCTCTGAGATACATGGATGAATATGTAACCACAACTCAGGGCGAAGTTATGTACATGACTGAAATGCTGGCTAACCTTGAAGGACTTGAGAGAGGCCCTGCAGGCAACACTGCTCTTGCATGCGCATTCTCACTTGCTCAGGAACTTCCTGAAGACGCAGTTCTGGTTGTATCCGAAACAGAATACACCGGAGCCGGCAAGCACATCCAGCCTCAGCTGGCATTTGCTAAGGAAAACGGTATCGACGTAAGATTCGGCAACCCTCAGGAAGAGGATAAGCCCGGTACCAACCTGATCCTGCCTAAGGATCCCAGCTTCATCAAGCACAAAGTTGCTGACCTCAAGCACTTCAAGCAGTCCAGAATCAAGAAGGCTGTTAAGAAGGCTGGCTGCGAACCTAACGAAGCAGACCTCGTTTACCTTGCAGAAGAAGTTAAGGAAGACGTTGCTTTCGTAAAAGAGACACTTGGTCTTTAATTAAAAAATGATTTTCAGGTTTTGCGTACGGAGGGGAGAACTCCGTACGCAGGACTGTAGTAAGGAGAAAAAGGATGAAAAGAGAAGACGATTTCGAAGTAAGAAGAGAACATCTCAAAAATCTTACCGACGAAGAACTTTACGACAGATTCTGGGACCTGATCAGGCAGGTAGACGAACCCATGCTTGAATTAGGTTACAAGAATACCACTCCATCCGTAGAGCGTGCAGTTCTCTTAAGAATGGGCGTATCCTCCCTTGATACACAGCCCATCGTTAACCACTGCATGGATCACGGCCTCATGGGAAAAGGCGCAGGACACTGCGTATATAAGTTATCAAAATTAGAAGACATCTCTATCCGCGAAGCATCCATTAAGCTCGCAAAGGGCGAAGGTTGGGATAAGGTAGTCGCAGCGTTCAAAGGAGGAAAGTAAAGATGGAGCCTTTAAAGAAGAATAAAAAGCTCGATGTCGTTGAAATCCTCAAGGACCTCGACAAATATGAACCCAGAAGAAGAAATTGGGTATGGAGAAAGAGAGCTGAAGATCAGCATATGTATCAGTTCGAATATCATGAACTGTCAGAACCTCTGAAGCAGAGCGTTCCTCTTCCTCCCGCAAAATTCCTGGACAATATCGACCCTCAGCCGATGCAGACCATCACAACTGAGATCGCTTCCGGAAGATTCGAAGACGATATCCGCCGTATGAGAATGGCAGCATGGCACGGCGCTGACCACCTCATGGTAATTCGTCACATGGGTCAGTCCCACATCGACGGACTCATGGAAGGTACCCCTCAGGGTATCGGCGGAGTTCCTGTAACACGTAAACAGGTAAGAGCACAGCGTAAGGCTATCGACCTCATCGAGGACGAAGTCGGCCGTCCTATCAACTACCATTCATACATTTCCGGTGTTGCAGGACCTGATATCGCTGTAATGTTCGCAGAAGAAGGTATCAACGGTGCTCACCAGGATCCTCAGTACAACGTACTTTACAGAGACGTTAACATGGTAAGATCCTTCGTAGACGCCTGCGAATCCAAGAAGATCATGGCTTGGTCCGGCATGCTCCAGATCGACGGAGCTCACAATGCCAACGCTACAGCAAGAGACGCTTGGAAGGTAATGCCCGAGCTCATCGTACAGCACGCTATCAACTCCTACTTCTCAGAAAGAGTTGGTATCAGCCCTGACCTGATCTCACTTTCAACAGTACCTCCTTCAGCAACTCCCGCTCCTTGTATGTATCTCGACCTGCCTTATGCAGTAGCCCTTCGTGACTTCCTGAGAAAGTACAAGATGAGAGCACAGATGAACACCAAGTACATCCAGAGCTCAACTCGTGAAGCTACAGTAACTCACGTAATGAACATGTTCATTTCCAAGCTGACTTCTGCAGACATCCAGTCCACCATCACACCGGACGAAGGAAGAAACGTACCTTGGCACATCTACAACATCGAAGCTACCGATACAGCTAAGCAGACTCTGATCGGCTTAGACGGTATCATGGACATGATCGAACTTAAGAAGGACGGTCCTTTAAGAGAGAACGCCCGTGAACTTAAGGAAAGAGCAGTTCTTTACGTAGAAGAGATCCTTGAAGTAGGCGGATACTTCAACGCCGTTCAGGAAGGCTTCTTCGTAGACTCAGGAAAATATCCCGAAAGAAACGGCGATGGTATCGCCCGTAAGATCGACGGAGGATTCGGCGCAGGCTTCATCTTCCCTAGAGACGAAGACTATATGGCTCCTGTTACAGCTCACTACGGATATAACAACGTTGAGCAGTACGGCGGAGACCCTGAGAATCCGTCAGCCCTTATCGGCGGCTGCACCTTCGAGGATCACTCCAAGATCGTCTTCATCGACGAGCTTGACCCTGAAGATTGCGTAGAGAAGAGACTTGAAAAGGTTGCTAAGTACAGAACAGGCGAGTGCATCACTCCTGAAGTTGAGTGGTGCGGCGACAGAGTCATCATGCTCACCATGATGCTCCCTGCTGAAAAGCGTGTAGCTGAAGCTGCAGCTGTAGAACTCGGTAAGAAACTCGGGCTGGTCAACCCCGAAGTTATCAATGCAGAAGTTATGCAGGAAGCTGAAGGTACCAGAATCGAGCTGAAGGGCAGAGTTGATTTCGATATCGACCTTACCACACTCGACGTACCTCCTGAACCGTACGTAATGTCCGACAAGGAACTCTATGAAGAGTTCGAAGGACATGAGCACATGAAGGTCGTTTGCGGAACCGTAGGCGATGACGAGCACTCCGTAGGTATGCGCGAGATCATCAACATCAAGCACGGCGGAATCGAGAAGTGGGGTATCGAGTGCGTATACCTCGGAACTTCCGTTCCTGTTGAAAAAATAGTAGACGCCTGCATCGAAGAGAACGCTCAGGCAATCCTCGCTTCCACCATCATCTCTCACGACAACATTCACTATAAGAACATGAAGAGGATCAACGATCTCGCTATCGAAAAGGGTATCAGAGACAAGATCATCATCTGCGCAGGCGGAACTCAGGTAATTCCTGAAGAAGCAGTTAAGACCGGTATCGACATGGGATTCGGCAGAAACTCACACGGTATCGACGTAGCTACCTTCCTTGCACAGGAGAGACAGAGAAGAAGAGGAGAAGTTCCTCACGGATTCAGACCGGAAGATCTTAACCCGGAAGATTAAAACAAACTATGAAGTATCGCTCTTGGCCGCTCTCGCTACTTGGGAGCCCAACAGCGGTTCTAAGCTCAGGCAAGGGGCGAACCCCCTTGCCTATTGCTAAGAACCGGTATCCCAAAGTGCCCTGAGCGATACTTATTGTTTATTTTATAGTAAATAATAGGTAAGAATATGAAAGTAGACGTACTTGTAGCCGAGATCGGCTCGACAACAACCGTAGTAAATGCCTTTATAGGGCTGGATTCCGACACTCCGGAGTTCTGGGCCCAGGGCCAGGCGCCGACTTCAGTTCTGGAGGGAGACGTCAGGATCGGCCTTCAGGGAGCCATCGACGACCTGAAAGCGAAAATGGGCATTGATGAACTTGAATACGATGAGATGCTTGCCACGTCATCAGCTGCCGGCGGACTCAAGATGACGGTCCACGGTCTGGTATATGATATGACTGCCAAGGCTGCCAGAGAAGCGGCTTTGGGCGCAGGCGGCATCATTCACAATATAACCGTCGGAAGACTCAGAAGGACGGATCTCGCCAAGATCAAAGAGATCAATCCCAACCTGATCCTCATCGCCGGCGGCGTTGATTTTGGAGAAAGAGATACGGCGATATATAATGCGGAGATGATCCGTTCCATGGGCCTTAAGACCCCCGTTGTATATGCCGGAAACATAGAGAACCAGGAGGAGATGAAGCTGATCTTCGACGAGGAGAGCGGTCAGAGACTTTACCTGGTGGATAATGTTTATCCGAAGATAGACACTCTTAACGTGGAACCCTGCCGCAAAGTCATTCAGGATGCCTTTGAGGACAACATCACCAAGGCTCCCGGCATGGAGCACGTGAGAGACATGGTAAACGGTCCCATCATTCCCACACCCGGTGCTGTAATGGAATGTACGAAGCTGCTTTATGACTGCCTGGGAGAGGTAATGACCATAGACGTTGGCGGAGCCACCACTGACGTTCACGCGGTATCCGAGGACAGCGAGGCCATCGCAAGAGTTCTGATAGCGCCGGAGCCCAAAGCCAAGCGTACCGTGGAAGGCGACCTGGGACTCTATGTCAACAGATATAAGGTTATCGAATCCATAGGTGAGGAAAAGCTCAGAAAAGAATGTGATGAGAAGCTCCACATCGATCTGGATGATACACTCAGCACTTATGTGGCCATCCCCAAGAAGGAAAACGAGTTCAAACTGGTTGAGAGACTCTGCCAGGAGGCCACATTAAAGGCCGTGGAAAGACACGCAGGATCCATCAGATACGTATACGGACCTTCCGGAAGGACCACGGTAGCTGAAGGTAAGGACCTTACGCAGATCAAGTACATAGTTGGAACCGGCGGAGCCCTTACCAGACTGCCTCATAGAGTCGAGATCATGGAAATGATCGCCAAGGACAACGAGACCGGCATGAAGCTCTATCCTTCAGACGCAGCAAAGATACTGGTGGATAATTTCTACATCATGGCATCTCTGGGAGTTCTTTCCAAGACTCACAGACAGGGAGCCATCAAGCTTCTCGGTCAGTCCCTCGGAATGGAACTTCAGGAGCGTCACGAGGAGATCCAGAAGGATAAGTTCATCAAGGAACTCCAGTCCATGGCCAAGGCTTCCAAGGAAAAGCAGGAAGAACTCCAGCAACACATCAAAGAGATGGAAGACATGGGCTACGACCTGACGGAGTACAAGGAGTCTCTCAAGGGCAACATCGGCGGTGCTACCAGAGAAGAGGTGGAGGCTGCCAAGAGAGAAGCCCTGATGAACGACCGCTCCATGAGGACCGCAAAGGACGCCATGGCAGAAAGCGTGGCTGTGCCCGATACCGCAGGCATGACACCGTCGCAGGCGTACAAGGCTGCGCAGGAGGCAGCCAGCGGTATCGACAGACATCATGAAGGAGCCGGCAGCGATGAAGAACTGGATTACGATCCCAACGTTACAAAGCCGGGATGTGATCACAAGTGCAAGCTTTGCTACCGCACTCACTGCAGATGGAGAAACACAAACTACGAGGATTGAGAGGAGAAATAGAAATGTACCCCAGACTTGTGATGAATATGACTAAACTCAGAGCGAACATTGACGCCGTGGCCAAGATCACCAAGGAAGGCGGCAAGTGCGACAGCCTGATGATCGTTACCAAGAGCCTCTGTGCGGATCCGGTGGTGAGCCGCATGATCGCAGAGCATCCCATGGTTGACTTCATGGCTGACTCCAGAGTTTCCAATATAGCCAAGTTTAACGAAATGGCACATGAGAACCTGAAGGAGACCGTGCTTCTCAGGATACCCATGCACTGCGAAGTGGCAGACGTGATCAAGTACGTGGACCTGAGCTTCAACTCCGAACTCAGCACCTTAAGACTTCTCAATGAAGAGGCTGCAAAGGCAGGCAAGGTGCACAAGGTTCTCCTCATGATCGACATGGGTGACCTCAGAGAAGGCATCTTCTTTAAGAACGAAGACACCATTATGAACACCGTGGCTGAAGTGCTCGGCATGTCAAACATCGAACTTTACGGCGTAGGCGTGAATCTTACATGCTACGGCGCCATCATCCCCAAGGCCGACAACCTGGGCGGACTGGTGGCCATTGCCCGCAAGATCGAAGAGAAATTCGGCATCAAGCTTAAGATGGTCTCCGGAGGAAACTCCTCATCCATCTATCTTGCAGAAAAGAAGGAGCTGCCGGAAGGCATCACAAACCTGAGACTGGGGGAATCCTTCCTTCTGGGAAACGATACCGCATACCTCACCAAGCTTCCCGGAACTGTTGACGATGCATTGATCCTGGAAGCACAGATCGTTGAACTTAAAGAGAAGCCCTCTCTTCCCATCGGAGAAGTTGGCGTTGATGCATTCGGCGAAAAACCCGAATATGAGGACCGCGGGATCATCAAGCGCGCCATCATCGCAGTGGGTAAACAGGACACCGATCTTGGCGGCATGATACCTTTGGATCCTAAGGTTGATATCCTGGGAGGATCTTCAGACCACACCATCCTGGACGTGACCAAGTCAGACAAGGAATACAAGGTGGGCGACGTGGTAAGCTTCAAACTTGAGTACGGCGCAGTTCTGAAACTGGCCACATCTCCTTACGTTGAGAAGGTATACGTAAAATAAACGGATAAAGAAAAAATAACGACCCGGCGATGATAATGACCGCCGGGTCTTTTATTATTTCTGCACTTTGACTCAGCAGAGCGAATAAGCAGTTTTCAGTGGAATTTTTAACTTAAATATGTTATAGTATATACATAATGGCTTAGTATGTCCATTCGGAGGCAAAATGGCAGTAAGGAAGTACGAAAATTTCAGCGGTGAATACATACTCAATGGAGAATCCATCGACCTTATGGCCGCCAAAGTGGAAGAGTTTTTGTATTCCCTGGGAATGGACAGAGCAAACGTTCTGGGCATCAGACTCTCCATGGAAGAGGCGCTGCTCAGGTGGTACGACCACTTCTCTGCCAAGGGAGAGGAACCCAAGGTCAGTTTCTATTCCGGCAAGACTTTCTTCAGGCCGGTAATAAACATAGAACTGAAGGGCGAAGAGGTAGATCCTCTGCAGTCAGCTGACAGCGAGCTGGATGCAGGAGACTGGATCGGCACCGTAATGGCCAACATAGGCCTCAGCCCCAGATATAACTATATCAAAGGGGTCAATATCCTTCATCTGAGACTGGAAAGACCTCACATCAACCCCGGCGTACGACTGCTGCTGGGTATCGTGGCAGGCCTTCTCCTGGGCTTTATCGCCAAAGGAGTTCTGCCGACCGAAGGAATAGCTTTATTGACCACCTCATTCTTCGAACCTGTGCAGGCTGTATTCTTCAGACTGCTGAAGGCAACGGCAGGACCGGTAATTTTCTTCACTGTGCTGACTGCCATATGCGGTATCGGAAACGCTACTCTGATGAACAAGAGCGGCAAGCGCCTCATCGGAAGATTTATTCTTTCCAGCACGGTCATGACGGTGGTCTTTGCGATCATCATGCAGCTGCTGATCAGGGCTGATTTCACAAATTCTCCTGTCAGACATACTGTGATCTCCCTGTTTGAAGCTTTCCTTGGCTTTGTGCCCGGGGACGTGGTATCGCCCTTCCTGAATACTGATTCACCTCAGCTGATCATTCTGGCGATAATCATAGGAAACGCATTGCTCATACTGGGAAACCAGGCTGACCGTCTGGTGAAGATAGCGAACCAGGCCAACTCGGTGGGACTTCTGGTGGCTGAATGGATCAGCAGGATCATTCCGGTCTTCGTGGCGATCCTTCTGGCTTTCAGGATCCTGGATGGGACCATCGTAAGGTTCAGGGCCATATGGATCCCGCTTCTGACCTTCCACGTATTTGTGGCGATATATTTTGCGATCAAGCTGGTGATCACCTCCAGAAGACACGAGGTATCGCCGAAGAAGGTATGGGAAAAGATCAAACCCTCTTTCCTCATCGCTTTCAAGAATGCCAGCGTAGATGCGGCTTTCGGTGAAAACCGTCTCTGCTGCGAGAGAAAGCTGGGCATCAGCGGCAAGCTTGCAGATTACGGACTGCCTCTCGGACTGGTCATCTACATGCCCGTAAGCACGGTAAGCCTTATGGCAAGCACCCTCTATGCGGTGAAGTGCTATAACATAACCATTTCCACTCTCTGGCTCATCATGGCAGTTATCCTGGTAGTTGCCCTTCAGGCAGCCAGCCCGCCGGTGTCCGGAGTGGATACCCTGGCATATGTGGCCATTTTCTCCAGATTGGGTATCCCGTCGGAGGCTCTTATCATGGCCATCATATGCGACATCATTTTCTGCTTCGCTTCATCTGCTTTGAATCAGGCCATGCTTCAGCTGGATCTGATCGGAGAAGCCAGCAGACTGAATTCATTGGATACTAATGTATTGCGAAAGTAATTGTTTTATAGATCAACAAAAGGAGTAAAACTATGACTGTTACTAAAACATTGGAAGAGAAAGTACTTAACGTAAAGGTAGAAGGAAGACTTGACACCGCTACAGCTCCCGCGCTTGAAGAAGAGCTGGCAGAAGTCATGGATGAAGCTGAAGAGCTGGTATTCGATCTCGAAGGACTTGAATACATGTCTTCCGCAGGACTCAGGATCCTCCTCGCCACTCAGAAGAAGATGGCGCAGAAGGGCGGAATGAAGGTCGTAAACGTAAACGACGTCATTAAGGAGATCTTCGACATCACAGGATTCAGCGATATTCTTACCATCGAATAAGGAGGGCGACATGCCTAAAAAGACTATAAAGGAAATGTCGGAGCTTGAGAGAAGACGTCATTCTCTTGAAGCCAAGACCTTCCATGCAGTCTTGATGGGTTCGCTTATCCTGGGCGTGATGTCACTGATACTGGGCCTGGGTCTTTACGTGTATTCACTGGGAAACCAGTATATAAACGAGGCCTTTGAGCTCACAAAGAATGCCGAAGGCGTCATCGAAAACGTAGGAGACGTCAGAGATATCTGCAACGAGACTCTGGACATTTATCACAGCCTTTCAGATGAAGAAAGAGCTGTGCAGGATGACGAGTATTTTGCCAGATTTGATACCGTGACTAAGTCAGAGGTATATCCCCGTGTCATCGATTTCCTTCTGGAATACTACGCTTCCAGCGACGTGAATGATATCTTTATCGCCATGTACGATGAGGAAACACAGGCGCTGGTCTACGTGGCAGATCCGGATGACAAGAGACCTCTCCGTACCGGAGCCTGGGAGGCAGAAACGGCGAAAGAGATAAGCCAGTTCCTTAACTCCGACGGTTCGACAGAGATATACAACATATCTTACACGGACAAATACGGATGGCTTTGCACCACCGGCGTTCCGATCATGAACGATGACGGAAGTATCGCATCGTTCATACTTGCTGACGTGTCTCTGGAAGAACTGCTTCACGGCATGCAAAGCTTTACGATCCTTTATACCATCGCTACGGTACTGACTGTATTGCTTCTGGGTTTCCTGCTGTCACGTCATATAAGAAAGAACATGGTGGAGCCCATCAATATGATCGCAGAAGCCGCGGAGGCTTACGTAAAGGATAAGAAGGATGGAGGAACACTTTCAGAGAACCATTTCAAAGGGCTGGGGATCGATACAGGAGATGAAATAGAGAATCTTTATTTCACCCTTTCAGACATGGAAAAGGATCTCAACGCCTACGAAGAGGATCTCACCAAGGCCATTCAGGAGCAGCAAAGGATCGGCACCGAGCTGGATCTGGCAAAGCGCATCCAGGAAGATATGCTGCCCACCATTTTCCCGCCGTTCCCTGAAAGGAAGGACTTCGACGTCTATGCATCCATGATCCCTGCCAAAGAGGTGGGAGGAGATTTCTATGACTATTTCCTCATAGATGACGATCATCTGTGCATTATCATGGCCGACGTAAGCGGCAAAGGCATTCCTGCGGCACTGTTTATGATGGCTTCCAAGATCCTCCTGAAGACCACTGCTATGGCCATCCCGGAACCGGGCAAGATCCTTGCCAGGGTGAATAACCAGATCTGTAACAACAACAGTCTGGAGATGTTCGTCACCGCATGGCTTGGAATACTGGAACTGAGCACCGGCAAGCTTACCGCTGCAAATGCCGGACACGAGTATCCCATAATCAGGCAGCATGGCGGCAGATATGAACTCTACAGGGACAGACATGGCTTTGTCATGGGAGGAATGGAAGGCATGGAGTATAAGGAATATGAGGTCCTGCTTAAACCGGGATCAGAGGTATTCCTGTATACCGACGGAGTTACTGAAGCGGCCAACGAAAAAAACGAGCAGTTCGGTACAAAAAGATTGCTGGAATCTTTGAACAGCGGACTGGCGCCTGAACTTAAAGGCGTACTTGAACGAGTAAACGATGCGGTCGATGTCTTTGTTGGAGACGCACCGCAATTTGACGATATAACTATGCTTTGCTTATACTATGCAGGGGCTGATGCCACCGATAGCAGCGAAGAGCAAAGGGAGGGAAGATACATGAAGGAAATGACCCTTGAGGCAACTGTTGGCAATATTCCCATAGTTACAGATTTCATTAATACGGAATTAGAAGCATTGGAATGTCCGATGAAGGCTCAGATGCAGATCGATATAGCAGTCGATGAATTGTTTGGAAACATCGCACAATATGCTTACGATCCGCTGACAGGACCTGCGACGGTGAGAGTTGAAGTGGATGACGATCCCATGGCGGTAATTATCACTTTCATTGATCACGGCAAACCTTACGATCCTTTGGCAGGAAAAGAACCCGACATCACCCTTAATGCGGAAGACAGAGAAGTCGGCGGTCTTGGCGTGTTCCTGGTGAAGAAGACCATGGACGAGATCACGTATGAATACAAGAACGGACAGAACATCCTGAAGATCCGTAAGAACATGCAGGAGGGGTAAAATGGAGTATATAAACTATAAGATGGATGGAGATCATCTGATCATAGACCTCATGGGCCATATCGATTCCGCCAATGCTGCGGCAGTGGAGAAGGAGATCAATGAGACCATGGACCGCGAGGCTCCGGCACAGCTCACCCTTGATGCAACAGATTTGAAATACATTTCCAGTGCAGGTTTAAGAATAATCCTGAGACTCAGAAAAGAGATGAAGGACCTTAAGATCATAAACGTTCAGCCTGAAGTGTATGAGATCTTCGATATGACCGGATTCACTGAGATGGTGGACATCCAGAAGGCATACAGAGTGATCTCAGTGGAAGGCTGTGAAGTGATAGGACAGGGAGCCAACGGTAAGGTCTACAGGATCGATCCGGACACCATCGTCAAGGTGTACCTGAACCCCGATTCTCTTCCTGAGATCCACAGAGAACGTGAGCTGGCAAGAGCAGCATTCGTTCTGGGCATCCCCACGGCTATCCCCTACGACGTGGTAAGAGTCGGTGAGGGTTATGGTTCTGTGTTCGAGCTTCTGAACGCAACCAGTTTTGCAAAGCTGATCATCAACGGTGAAAAGGATGCGGACGAAGTGGCCGCGATGAGCATAGAACTTCTGAAGCTCATCCATTCCACAAAGATCAAACCCGGCACCATGCCCGATATGAAGGCCGTTGCTCTCGACTGGGCGGATTTCCTCAAAGATTATCTCCCTGAGGACAAATATAAGAAGCTTCACGATCTCGTAGCTGCTGTACCTGATGACATGCACATGATGCACGGCGACTATCATATCAAGAACGTCATGCTCCAGAACGGAGAAGCTCTTCTCATCGACATGGATACTCTTTGCCACGGATATCCGATCTTCGAGCTGGCCAGCATGTACAACGCTTATGTTGGTTTCTCCGATACTAATCATCATCAGGTGGAGGAATTCATAGGTCTTTCTTATGATACTGCTGTTCACTTCTGGAAAGAATCCCTGAGGCTTTATCTGGGAGATCCTGATGAGGAGCGTTTCAAAGAAGTTGAGGAAAAGGCTCAGCTCATCGGTTACACCAGGATCATGAGGCGCAGGATCAGAAGAAACGGCTTCGATACTGAAGAGGGCAGAGCTGAGATAGAAAATGCAAAGGCGCACATCCTGGATATTCTGGACAGGGTAGATACGCTGGAATTCTGAGAAAAAGCACCTGCGTATATCAACGCTGAGCACTTGCGTTCAGTCCTCGCGCAGCGGTTCTAAGCTCCGGCTGCGCTGAACGTGATATGTGACCGCTTGCTTCGCAAGTACTATCCGACAAACAAAAAACTGCGATCCCAAATGAATTTGGGTCGCAGTATTTTTTTTGCCGTATACCGCCTTTCGGCGGCGGTCACATATTACTGCTTGCCGGTCGCTAAGTACCGGCGCTGCGGAAAGTCAGCGTCTGATATAGCAGGTGCTTTTTTAGTTGTATTTTAAGCAAGCAGGCGCTTTTTTAGTTGTATTTTAAGCAAGCAGGTGCTTTTTTGTTGTATTTACTCTAAACAGTGGTTGAAGAAGGTGATGAATTCTGCTGCCAGGGGCTCGTCGGTCTCTGACATCAGAGCCCAAAGGCGGGCGGTCAGTTCTTTGCGAAGTTCGATGTCCCGGGTAGCGGCCAGTTCTTTTCTTATGGCTCTGCGGCTTCTGTCGTTTTCCGGCGGAAGGTAGAGGTCATGGTTGCGGCCGTCCATGGTGATGAATTCCACATTGTCCTTGCCTGCCAGCTCCCGCCGCATCTTGAGGAAGGATTCATCGTAGCTTACCACTGCGTCATCCATGCTGTGGTAAAGCCGGGCGGGACAGTCCGCTTTTCTCAGTCCTTCAGAGGACGTAATAGAAGCGGGCTTTCCGAAAAGGACCTTTTCCAGGCTTTCGATGGACGCTATCAGGAATGGCGCTGCGTGTGGATATCTCTTCCGGATAGTTGGTATCATGGAGGATGAAGACTTCCTGAAGGCTCCGCAGGTAAGTATACCCTTGATGGGATATTCCGAAAGTGCGGAGATGCAGCAGGCTGCGTAGCCTCCCCAGGAGTGACCGAAGAGGAGCAGGGGCAGACTGCTGAGTTCAGGGTCGGCCTGAACTGCACTCAGTACTGAGTCCATATCCAGAATGTGCTGGGGAAGGCCATAGATGCGGTCTCCTTCGCTCAGGCCTATTCCAAGTCCGTCGAACATCAGCACCGTGAAGCCGGCTTCCGCGAAGCGATGGGCCAGCGGCATGTAGTCTTCGCAGGACATGTTATATCCGTGGGTCATGACTATGAGAGCTTTTGGATCTCCTGCAGGGCGCAGGATGAGCCCCTTGATCAGAGGACCTTTGTCGGAGAAACAACTGAAAGCTTCATGATGCAGGTTCGGATGTTCCTCGAAATAGTGATCGATAAAACCTGTGGGTTCTGACATGCGGACGAAGAAGTTCTTTCTGTATTCCGCGAAGGCGGCTGCCGGAAGCGATGCTGCTGCGGCTGATATGATAATTGTGGCTATGGTACTCTTTTTCATGGCTATATTATACTTTAAATCCTTCAGGGTAGGGAAGAAAGAATCACATAATTAGCGAAAAAAATACAACTATTTGCTTTTGATATATGTTAGACTGATATAAGGAGGTCGTCCGGCACCGGAAGTGCCGGACATTCTGGAATGCACATACCCGCGCTGATAAGCGACCTTGCCATCATACTTCTGACGGCGGGGATAATCGCCATAGTGTTCAAAAGAATAAAGCAGCCACTGGTGCTCGGATACATTCTCGCAGGCTTTTTGATCTCGCCTCATTTTCCGTGGTTCAGCACCATTTCCGACGAAGCCAGCATAGAGACCTGGTCCGAGATAGGCATCATCTTCATCATGTTCCATCTTGGACTGGAGTTCAACCTGCACAAGATGGCCAGGATAGGCTCTACCGCCATCATCACCTGCCTCATGGAGGTCATGGGCATGATGGTGCTGGGATATCTGGCAGGGTCGGCTCTTGGATTCAGCGAGATGGATTCAGTGGTGCTGGGAGGTATGCTGGCCATGAGTTCCACCATGGTCATCATAAAAGTCTATGAAGAGATGGGCATCAAAGGCAAGCATGTGGATAACGTCATGGGAACCCTGGTGGTAGAGGATATCGTGGGGATCTTCTTCATGGTCATCCTGTCCACACTTTCTGTGTCGAAGAACGTGTCCGGCATGGAAGTCGTGGGACAGCTGGGAATGATGCTGCTCTATCTGGTGATCTGGCTTGTTCTGGGTATCTTTTTCCTGCCTACCTTCCTGGACAAGACCATAAGATACATGAATGACGAAATGCTCATAGTGACGTCTCTCGGCATCTGCTTCGGCATGGTAATGCTGGCCAGCTGGCTGGGCTTCAGCACAGCTCTGGGAGCTTTCCTTTCCGGATCGCTTCTGGCAGGAACCGTTCACGTTGAAAGGGTGGAGCGCCTCACCAAGGGCATAAAGGATATGTTCGGAGCCATCTTCTTCATTTCCGTGGGAATGATGGTGGATCCTGAAATGATAGTAAAGTACTGGCTGCCCATCGTGATAATATTCTTTGTTACGGTCATCGGCCAGCCCATTTTCGGAACCATAGGAATGCTTATCTCCGGACAGAGCCCGAGAAATGCAGTGCTGGGAGGCTTCTCCTTCGCGCAGATCGGAGAGTTTTCATTTATCATCGCATCTCTGGGCATAAGCCTCGGCATGCTGGACAGCTTCATGTATCCCATAGCTGTAACGGTTTCCGTGGCTACGATCCTCACAACGCCCATCTACATCAAAAATGCGCCGAAGGTGGCGGATTTCCTTGATTCAAGACTTCCCGACGGAATTAAGGACAAGCTGAGGCGTATGACTTCAGAAAAGCAGGATGAAGAGGAAAAGTCAACCGAGTGGGCAGATTATCTTAAGGATTACTTCCTGCGTTTTCTGATCTTCGGAGGGATCATGCTGGTGACGACCCTGGTGGGTGTCAGGAGGCTTTATCCCATGCTTATCGATCTGGCAGGTATAACAGGCGCAAAGGTGATAACCTGCGTCCTGATCTACGTTATCATAGCGCTGTTCATGAGACCTTTGATAAATCTGAGGAGCAATGAATTCACAGCTCTGTGGCTGAAACATTTCAGCTTCAGGCTGCCGCTGATCGCCCTTTCGGGAATCAAGATCGCAGTTACTGCTGTGCTTCTTGTGGTGCCGCTGAGGGTTCTCTTCAGGGTGAATCCGGTGCTTTTCCTGCTGGTGATACTGGCAGTGATCCCGATACTTTTGAGGACCAATTTCATATCCACCTGGTATCTGAATCTTGAAACCACTTTTCTTAAGAATTTCAACGAAAGACTGATAAAACAGGAGGAGGCCCACGGCCACAGCAATGAGGAATGGCTGGACATGAAGATCCACATCATGTCCTTCATTGCAGAAGAGGCTGACTACGTCGGAAAGACCTTGAGACAGACGGACTGGGGAAATCTTTATAACGTATATGTGGTGAAGATCCGGAAAGCCTCCGACAACAGGCAGATATTGCTCCCGGGACCGGAAACGGTCATTGAGAAGGGTGACAAAATATTTGCTGTGGGTGAAAAGCAGGCTCTGCTCAACTTCTATAAGCTTTACGGAATAGTACAGACCAAGCCTCTCCGTACTCTCAAGAAGTTCATGGAGACCGGCTATCCTGATACTAATAACGCCCTTTCGGTCTGCCCTATCAGGCTTAGGGGCGATGAGACCTACTGCAATAAGAGTATCCGCCAAGGCGGCATACATGAAAAATACAAGGTGGGCATCCTGGGACTTCAGACCGGCGGCCTCCCCATAATCATGCCGGACCCGAACCTGCTCCTTAAAAAAGACGACATCCTTTGGATCATGGGTTCCAACAAGAACGTAGGAGCCGTGATAGCAGACTATGTGGATGAAGCAGAAGAATAACTATAAACAGAGGTTAAAATGAAAGTCATCGATCTTACACATACTATCACAGAAAACACGCCGGTATATCCGGGTACGAAACCGCCCACGCTGGAGCCCATCAGCAGCTATGAGAAGGATGGTTACAAGGAAACGCTCATAACCATGTTCTCTCACACGGGCACGCACATGGATCCTCCTGCTCATCTTTATGCCGGAAGGACAACGCTGGATCAGTTCCCTGCGGATCAGTTCATCGGCAAGGCTCTGGTCATAGACTGCAGGATGCTGAAGGAGGGCGAAGCCATAACAATGGAGCAGCTTAAGCCCTACAGAGACCTGGTGGAAAAGGCGGAATTTTTGCTATTCAATCTGGGCTGGGACAAGCGCTGGGGAACGGATGCATACTTCGGCGATTACCCTTGCGTGGACGACGAGGTGCTGGAACTGATCATGAAGGGCGGTTACAAAGGCATAGGATTCGACGTCATCGGCCTGGATCCGATCTCAGATCTTAAACTGGTGAGACATAACAAACTTTTCAAAGAGACGGACATAGTGAACATCGAAAATCTCTGCAACCTGGAGCAGTGCGGAAGCGAATTGTTTATGTTCAGCTGCTTCCCTTTGAAGATCGGAGATTCTGACGGAGCACCCATCAGAGCGGTGGCGTGGTTTGAGTAAATTGCAGGGGATAAGAAAATGATAAAAGAAGAGATAAGAAGAAAACTGTTTTCTTTGCAGGACATCAAATACAGAGACTTTCAGGCAAAACTCATTCCCGGCAAGACTGCTGAACTGATGATCGGCGTCAGGACACCGGAGCTGAGGAAACTGGCAAAGGAATTGGGCAAGAGAGAAGATATCAGTGAGTTTCTGGCTGATCTTCCGCATGAGTATTTTGATGAGGATCAGCTTCACGCATTCATCCTTTCTGGGATGAAAGACTACAAAGAATGCATGGAGGGAGTGTGCAGGTTCCTTCCCTTTGTGGATAACTGGGCAACATGCGACCAGATGTCGCCGAAGGTGTTCAAAAAACACAGGCCGGCGCTGGCTAACCAGGCGGACAGGTGGCTTGACTCGGAACACACGTATACTGTGCGCTTCGGCATCGGAATGCTGATGGAGCACTTTCTGGAGGAGGATTTCGATCTGAAGTATCCGGAGAGGGTCGCCGGACTGAGGTCCGACGAGTATTACGTGAACATGATGATCGCATGGTATTTTGCGACAGCCCTTGCCAAGCAGTACGATGCCATCATTCCGCATATCGAAAATAGGCGATTGGACCTCTGGACCCACAACAAGACCATCCAGAAGGCCATTGAAAGCTACCGGATCACCCCGGAACAGAAGGAATATTTAAGGACTTTGAGGATAAAGAAATGAAATTCAGGATAATCAGAAGCAAAAGAACGACCATCGCCCTTGAGATCAAGGACGAGGAGATAATAGTGCGCGCTCCGCAGGGAGCGTCGGTCAGAGAGATAGACGCCTTTGTGAACAGCCATAAAGACTGGATCGAAAAGCGCATCACCAAAATGAAGGATGCTAAAAGGCAGGCGCTGGAGAGACCCTTGTCCGAAGATGAGATCAATCAACTGGTGGAAAAAGCCAAACAATACATCCCGGAGAGGGTGGCTTACTATGCTCCCATAATCGGCGTATCCTACGGAAAGGTCACCATAAGAAAGCAGAAGACCCGCTGGGGAAGCTGCAGTGCAAGAGGAGACCTTAACTTCAACTGCCTGCTTATGCTGACACCGCCTGAAGTTATTGACAGCGTGGTGGTACACGAGCTCTGTCACAGAAAGGAAATGAACCACTCCAGAAAGTTTTACGGCGAGGTGCTGAGAGCTTTTCCGGACTACAGAAAGTGGGACAAATGGCTCAAGGATAACGGCAGGATGCTCCTTATGAGAGCACAGGGATAAAAAGAAAAATGCAGCCTCCGGCAGTCATTGCCGGAGGTTTTTGTTTTGGCATAAACTGCAGAAATACTCCTTAATGACTTGTAAATCACAGTACTGAAAGGTATAATTAAACTGGGTCAATATGGAAGAAGTGCAAATGATTTCCCTCTATTGACCATACCTGTGAGGCTCTGCGCAAACCCGCGCAAGAGCTGTTCACCGGATATAAGGAAAGGTAAATCAAAGGTACTATTATGGAAAGAATGATGGATGCTATCGTAAAGCCCGTTGCAGGGCCGGGGCTGGAACTGAGACGTGTGCCTGTACCCGTTCCCGGACCCGGAGAGGTCCTTATCAAGATCCACAAGACAGCGATCTGCGGGACCGACGTACACATATATAACTGGGATCCCTGGGCGACCCAGCATATCAAACCGCCTATGACCATCGGCCATGAATATGTGGGTGAGATCGCAGAGCTCGGAGCCGGAGTCAAAGGACTTGAAGTCGGACAGAGAGTCAGCGGTGAAGGCCATATCACCTGCGGTCACTGCAGAAACTGCCACAATGGAGATATTCAGTGGTGCAAAGACACCGTGAGCGTTGGAGTCGACAGAGACGGAGCCTTTGCAGAGTACGTATGTATACCCGCACATAATGTCATCAAGATAGATCCTCAGCTGGATGAGGACGTTGTAGCTTTCTTCGATGCATTCGGAAACGCTACACACACCGCTCTCAGATGGGACCTTGTAGGTGAGGACGTCATCATCACGGGAGCCGGTCCCATAGGTATCATCGCAGGAGGCATCTGCAAGTACGCAGGAGCCCGCCGCGTGGTCATCACCGACGTAAATGAATACAGGTTAGATCTGGCAAGACGGCTGGGTGTGGACCGCGCTGTAAACATCTCGAAAGAGGATCTTCACGACGTAATGAAAGACCTGAGCATCGTGGAGGGCTTTGACGTAGGTCTTGAGATGTCCGGAAACGGAGCAGCTCTCAACCAGATGTTCTCAGTTATGAGAAACGGCGGCAAGATCAGTCTCTTGGGCATATCCAACGTACCCGTTGCTATAGACATGAACGAGATCATCGGAAGAGGCCTTACTCTTCAGGGCATCTACGGCAGAAGGATGGACAACTGGCACCAGATGTCATACATGGTACAGGGCGGACTTGATCTGACTCCGGTCATCACACACCGCTTTAATTACAAGGATTTTGAAAAGGGCTTCGCTGCCATGAACAGCGGAATGTCAGGAAAGGTAGTCCTTGACTGGACCAAATAATACAGTCAGTTAAACATATAGGAGAAAAGAGAAATGAAATCAGCAATCTTAAAATACAGAAAAACACTTGATGAGATCAGAGAAAGCGGCACCTGGAAGAACGAGAGGATCATTACCACTCCTCAGAGATCCAGGATCGATACCACCCAGGCAAGCCACGTGGTAAACATGTGCGCCAACAACTATCTTGGACTGTCCGATAACAAGGACCTCATCGAAGCTGCAAAGGCCAGCTATGACAGATGGGGCTTCGGACTGAGCTCCGTAAGATTCATCTGCGGAACACAGCAGATCCACAAGGATCTGGAAAGAAAGATCGCAGACTTCCTGGGAATGGACGACGTTATCCTTTACTCATCCTGCTTCGATGCAAACGGCGGTCTCTTTGAGACCATCCTGGGAGCAGATGACGCCATAATTTCCGATGAGCTGAACCACGCTTCCATCATCGACGGAACCAGACTTTGCAAGGCAAAGAGATATCGCTACAAGAACAGCGACATGGAAGACCTGAAGGCCAAGCTTGAAGAGGCAAAGGCAAACGGAGCTGAGAACATGCTCATCGCCACCGACGGAGTTTTCTCCATGGACGGATACGTTGCCAAGCTCAACGAGATCTGTGATCTGGCAGAAGAGTATGACGCTCTGGTAATGGTTGACGACAGCCACTCCGTAGGTTTCATGGGAGAGCACGGAAGAGGCACCGCAGAGTTCTGCGGAGTTGAAGGAAGAGTCGACATCATCACCGGAACCCTGGGCAAGGCTCTGGGAGGAGCTTCCGGCGGATATACAGCTGCACGTCAGGAGATCATCGATCTTCTTCGTCAGAGAAGCCGTCCGTATCTTTTCTCCAACACCCTTGCTCCCGCTATCTGCGCAGCATCTCTTAAGACCTTTGAGATGCTGACTGAGTCCACTGCCCTGAGAGATAAGGTTCATGAAAATACCGCATACTTCAGAGCGGAGATGGAAAAAGTAGGCTTCGACCTTCTTCCCGGATATCACCCCATCGTAGCTGTAATGCTCTACGATGCAAAGGTGGCTGCAGAGTTCGCTGACAGAATGCTTAAGAAGGGCGTTTACGTCACCAGCTTCACCTATCCTGTAGTTCCCAAGGGAAAGGCAAGGATCAGGACTCAGGTATCTGCAGGACACACCAAGGACGACCTTGATTTTGCAGTATCCTGCTTCAAGGCAGTTAAGGAAGAAATGGGCCTTTGATATTTTACTGAAAGGTGAAACACATGGATTTACTCATTAAAAAAGCTAAGATCACCGTTCTGGACAAATACGAAGTAACTGATAATAAGGGGAACGTTCTTTTCAACGTGAAGGGCGAACTGATCTCCATTGGGAAAAGGCTTCGCATAGACGATGCCTCCGGAAGGGAACTGGCGTCGGTCTATAAGAAAAAGATCGCTGTCAGGGACAAGTATGTCATTTCCATGAAGGCCGGCGACGTTGACGTATTCAGGATCGACACCATGAGAAAGGTGCCGGAATACAGAGCCAAAGAACTGGGCTGGACTCTCAAGGGAGACTTCGGCAGAAAAGACCTGAAGATAACGGAAGGCCTGCACACGGTGGCTCATATCAAACCCAAGGCATTATCCTTTGGGGAGACCCTGAAGATGGACGTAAGGAACGAAGCTGAAGCCCTTCCTGCGGTGGCTTTACTTCTGGTGAGCCAGCTGGACGCAGAAAACAAACCCGAAAATGCAGAGGAGAAATAAAGCATGAAAATCAGATTTTACATTGCTCTGATACTCGCAAAATTATCCATACCGGCTTTGAAGATCACCGGGCATAACGCCACGGACTTCCCCGGAAGCCTGGCGCTGAAGATCTGCCCGGATTTCCTGAAGTACGTTGCCAAGCCCGCAAGGATCATCGCAGTCACCGGTACCAACGGCAAGACCAGTACTGCGAACCTGGTGATCGACATGCTGAAGGCTCTGGGAGTGGAGACCCTGAACAACAGCAGGGGTTCCAATATCAACAGCGGCATCTCTTCGGCTCTTCTGAACGGCGTCACCATCTTAAATAAAGAGAAATATGACACAGCTGTTCTGGAGATGGATGAAAGATCAGCCGCCAGGCTTTTCCCATACGTGAAGCCTGACTATATGCTGGTAACCAACCTTTCCAGAGACTCCATCATGAGAAACGCTCACCCTGAGTTCATCAGATGGCTTCTGGAAAAGTACGTGCCGAAGACCACCAAGCTGGTGCTGAACGCAGACGACCTCACATCATGCTACATGCTTCCGGAAAATGAGAGAGTATACTTCGGTATCGAGAAGCTGCCTACGGATACGGTGAAATGCCATAACCTGATAGACGATCTTCAGATCTGTCCAAAGTGCGATCATAAGCTTAAATATGAGTACAGAAGATACAGCAACATAGGAAGAGCTCATTGCGTGAACTGCGATTTCGGTTCGCCGGAATACGATTATGCGGCTGCCAACGTGGACTATGAAAACATGAAGTTCACATACCGCGGCCCCGGCTTTGAGACTGAGCTTCCCATCATAGATGAAAGGCTTGTAAACCTCTATAACGAGATGGGTCTCATCACACTGATCCTTCAGCTGGGATATACAATCGACGATATCAAACAGCATATCAAGACAGCTGAGGTCACCAAGACCAGATTCAACCATGAGACCGTGGGCAGCATGAAGGTTTACAACGTGCTGGGCAAGGGCCTGAACGCCTATGCAGAATCCAGAGTTTACGAGACGATAGTTGAGCAGCCCGGCGACAAGGAACTCATAATGCTTATAAACGATCTGAGCCTTGCAGCGGACTGGTCGGAGAACGTCAGCTGGATATACGATACGGATTTCGAAACGCTGAACGTGGATTCCGTTAAAAAGATCGTGGTCTTCGGAGACCGCGGACTGGATTATCAGCTGAGGATGCTCTTCGCAGGCATCCCTCAGGAAAGGATCGAGCACGTATCCAAGCCGGAGGACGCCATCTACGCTGTGGATGTTTTGCCGGATATGAATTACTACGTGGTATACGGAGCCGATCCGGGATCCTTTGCACTTGGCAATAAACAGGCAAAAGAACTGGTGAAGAGACTGAAAGCGATGACAGGCGGAGAGGAGGTCAAGGCATGAAAATAGAGATACTTTATCCTGAGATAGCAAACCTCTTCGGAGATCTGGCTAATATCAAATACATGATGGCTTCGGTCCCCAACTGTAAGATCATCGGAACAGATCTGAACACGAAGCCCGCCTTCCTCACATCTGACGACATCGATCTTGTCTACATGGGGACTATGACTGAGAATGCGCAGCTCATCGCCATGGACCATCTGGAACCATATAAGGACGAGATCTGGAAAGCCATAGAGACCGGACAGCGCTTCCTGATGACCGGCAACGCCTTTGAGATATTCTGCAAAGATATCACGGACCTGGACGACATGCCCATAAACCGCTTTCCCGAGCGCGTGAACGTTGAGACGAAGACCACCAGATGCCTGGGACTCTTCGATATCAACGTGAAGAGGAAAGTCATGCACAGACTGAATTCACTGTATCTCGGAAAATACGGTGACCTGGACGTGGTGGGCTTCAAAAGCATCTTCACCTATGCGGAACCCAATGCGGTGCTGCCTCCTCTATTTGAGACGGTGAAAGGCCCCGGCCTTGACAACAGCAAAATGGGCGAGGGCATCCACTACAGGAACTTCATGGCCACCTATCTGACAGGACCTCTGATGGTGCTGAATCCCAAGTTCATGATAAGGTTCCTGCTGGAATGCGGGGAGACCCAGATAAATCCGCCTCACATGGGAGCCGCCATGGCTGCCTACGAACAGAGGCTAATGGAATTCAGAAACGACAAGATAAATTACACACTCTGAAAAAATAACCTCCCGCAGCAATGCGGGAGGTTTTGTATTTGCTTATTTGATTCAATCGTTGAAAACGGCTTTGCATATAGTGGGCTTCACCGTCTTCAGATAGGCGTAAACGCCGTTTAAAATATAGTGATAAGCCAGCTCCGGATGCTCCGATCTGATCTCTTTGAGATTGCAGAGCCTATGGTATATAAGCTTGGAATCATAAGGCCAGAAGACTCTGAGAAGAGCCTCGCTGTCGTTTTTAGGATCTGCGAAGATCGCCAGATGAGCGCCGTATTTATGAGGATGACGCTCCAGAGACTTCAGATTTATGTTCTTTGTTTCCGGATAAAAACGGTCTTTCTCAGACACAGCCCAGTCCCAGGCTTCCTGCCTGAAGCGGGCCAGATCCTCTTCCGTATAATTGGCCTTGGGAAATTCAAGAAGTTCACCGTTCAGCATGTTCTGCTCCTCCTATTTTTTGCGGATTTACATCA
>CACYYH010000009.1 GCA_902778565.1 uncultured Eubacteriales bacterium | reverse complement strand
TCCGTTTCTATCCGGTGTATTTCTCCACCGAGATAATACTCCAAGCCGCTTATCACGGATCCTTCTGTTTCTATCCCGGATACCCTGGCTCCGAATATGACCTCACCGCCAAGACTGATTATCTCTTCACGGATGTTCTTCACCACGGTCTTAAGCACGTCTGTGCCTATATGGGGCCTGGCCTTGTAAAGTATGTCATCCGGGCCTCCGTGGAGCTGGAGTTCCTTAAGAACGAAAGCCACTCTTGGATCCTTGATCCCTGTGGTGAGCTTGCCGTCCGAAAATGCGCCTGCTCCGCCCTCACCGAACTGAACGTTGGATTCGGTATCCAGGATACCTTCTTTCCAGAACTTTTCCACCTGCTCAGTACGGCGGTCAACGTCCATGCCTCTTTCCACAACTATGGGCCTGAGCCCTGCCCTGGCCAGCACCAGCGCCGCATAAATACCGCAGGGCCCAAAGCCGGCTATCACCGGTCTGGTATCCGACGTCACCGCCGGAATATCCATCCTTCCGATCTCGTCTTCAGGGTCGTAATTGAATTCCACAGAATAAACAATACGGATATCGTTCTTCTTCCTGGCATCTATGGATTCCTTCAGGATCCTCCAGTTTCTGACCCGCTTTCCGGTCTTTTTTTGTATTTTTGAGGGGAGCAGTTCAACACTCTCCCCCGGTTTAAGCTTTATCTGATCTATCTTCATCGTTTTTTAAGTCATCTTGCCAGGCCTTTGCCCGCCTTGATACCTGTAAGCCATGCATTGTGAAGGTTATATCCTCCGCATGGACCGTCATAATCCAGTGTCTCTCCTGTGATGAAAAGCCCCGGCACTATTTTTGATTCCATGGTGTTCATGTCAACTTCATCCAGGCTTACACCTCCGGAGGTGACCTGAGCCTCGTTCCAGCCCTTAAGGCCCTTTACAGTCAGTCTGAGGTCTGACAGGACGTCCGCTATGAATCCGGCTATCTCCTCTAAGCTTACGCTCTCACCGTTCCATCTTGCAAAGAATACGTTTTCCTTCCTTGCGATATATGACGCCAGTTCTTCCTTCACCAGACCCTTCATGGCGTAAATGCTGTCATATCCCAGCTTTTCCATCCTCATGACCATCATGTCCCTTATTTCAGAGGAGCTGAAGTCAGGAGTGAGATCAAGCCTTATCTCATAATGCTTGAAGCTGTCCTCAGGTGATTCTCCCTTAAGGGGCTTGATAAACCTGGAGAGGTTCATGATGCAGATGCCGGAAATGGCGTCCTCCCTGAACTGCACCTCTCCCGACTCGGATGTGATGAGTTCACCGTCCCGGTAAAGGTAAGCCTTGGCCTTGGTCCTGACGCCTTTGAGAACTTTGATGTTATCCAGCACTTCCACCGCTGTGAGGGCCGGAGCCAGCTTGCTGACGCTGTGTCCGAGACGCCTTGCAAAAACATAGCCGTCTCCCGTGGTTCCGCAGTTGGCGTACGACTTGCCGCCTGTGGCCAGCACGATATTTTCAGCATATACAGCCTGGTCGTCCTCTTCCAAAAAAATATGGAAACCTCCCCTGGGATCTTTTTCCAGAGGTATCGTTTCCAGCTTGGTGACTATCGCTTCGGAATACAATTCCACACCGCAATTCTCTGCAGACTTTATAAGCAATCTGCAGACATCCTTTGCGTCTTCTGAATATGGATAAAGCCTGCCTGTCTCATCGGCTCTTAAGCTTATACCCACGCTTTTGAAGAAGTCCTCCACAAGTTCCCTGTCGCTGCAGTTGACATTTGATATGTTGCACCTGCCGTTTCCCGTCAGAGACAGCTTCTTAAGGAACACTTCCTTCTTCTCAAACACTGCCACATCCCACTCAGGACATGCCCTTTTAAGAGTAATGGCGGCGGTCATTCCTGACACTCCGCCGCCTATTATTACAACATCATATTCTTTCTTCATCATGACTGATCCTCCCGGGGATCCGCGCCCTACAATTTCTGTGAAAGTCCCTTAAGCGGATCTTCTGCGTTCTCTGAAGGATTGGGGATCAGAGTCTTGTCCAGCATTTCTGCCGGAGTAAGAGCAACTTCCCTGAATTCGCTCTGAGCTGCCTTGGCAGCCTCAAGAGCCTCTCTGGCAGCGATCTGCGCCTCTCTGGCCTTGTTAGCTGCATCGGTGAGCATTTCTTCCTTCGTCTTGATGACGGTAGGCTTAAGGATCCTGATGGTGATTCCTGCATTGGTGATATTGATGCCCTGCACTACGATACAGATGCCTACCAAGGTGATGGAAGCGAGGTTGAAGATATCTGCGTTGAAGAATACATACAGACCTACTATCAGATTAAGAAGGCCTACAAACAGATGGTCATAGAAATAGCTGTTTCTGACTTCGATCTTTTCCCATGCCTTGGCCAGGTTTCTGATACCCGTGATAAGTACCCAGAGACCCATTACCTGAGGTGCTACTATATCCTGGGATATCTTGCCGAGAATGATAAGAGCTCCCAGAACAAAAGTTGTGAGACCGTCGATGAGTACCCAGCTGCCCGCATCTTCATCTCCTCTGTATGCGTTATGCGAAATGACCTCAATGAGACCGGCTACCAAAAAGAGTACTCCGATCACAAAGGCAACTGAAAGGAAAGTAATGCCTTCCTGTGAGACCAGATATACGCCTCCTGCTATAAAGAATATACCGGTTATTATAGTCAAAAACCTCATCAGATTTCCTCCAAGTCAAAATATTACTCGTATATTATACTAAAAAAAGCTCCTTCGGTCAAGAAACCAAAGGGGCTTTTCACTCACTCTTCATATTATGATCATTTACCTGGGAATGTCTCCTCCTGAGAGCTTGTCATCGTAAACTGCTCTGGATCCTCCGATGAACTTCGGTCTGGTCCTTGCGGCTACCACGTGAGCCTCTCCGATGGACTTCTGCTCTATCCTTACCGGTACTGCCACGCGTTTAAGATGCATGCCTATCAGGGTATCGCCTATGTCAAGACCTGCATCAGCCTTGATCTCCTCAACTGCCACTGGTTTTACAGCGTTCTGATAGACCGTCATTGCAAAGGATCCGCCCGCATGGAGCTGCGGAACCACGTTGCAGATCTCAGTTCCCGGAAGCAGAGCTGCCTTCTCCACTATGACGCATCTGTTGAGATGCTCACAGCACTGAGCGGCGAGATATATGCCTCTGGGTCTGATAATGCTCTGAATGCCTTCATACACAGCCTGCGCTGCTTCAAGGCTTGAGCCCTTACCTATGTGGGCGCCCAGTATCTCAGATGATGAGCATCCTACCACGAGGATGTCACCTTCTCCAATGTGAGATGCTTCAACGATCTGCTCTGCAGCCTTTGCAGCTTCTTCTCTGATCTTGTTTAAATCCATTTCTGACCTCCTACAGCTTCCAGCTGTTAAGATAAGCTTCCTGCTCTTCGGTCAAGGTATCGATCTCTATTCCCCAGGCCTGAAGTCTGCGGGAAGCGATCATCTTGTCCATTTCCTCAGGTATCTTGATCAGATGCTTAGGAAGTTCGTCTTTATGTTCTTTGATATATAAAGCTCCGTATGCCTGTACGGCGAAGCTCATATCCATGATCTCCGCAGGATGTCCGTCGGCTCCTGCGATGTTGACCAGTCTTCCGTCTGCTATTACGTCGACCCACTTGCCATTGGGAAGTTTGAAGCCTTCCACGTTGTGGCGTCTGGGAACTCTTTCAAGAGCTATGCCGTAAAGCCCTTCCATGTCCACTTCGCAGTTGAAGTGACCTGAATTGGTAAGGATAGCGCCGTTCTTCATGGTCAGCATGTGATCGGTATTGATGGTCTTATTGCACCCTGTAGCTGTGCAGAATATATCTCCGAGAGGAGCGGCGTCCTTCATAGGCATAACTCTGAAGCCGTCCATCTTAGCTTCGATAGCCTTTACGGGATCGATCTCGGTAACTATGACCTGAGCTCCCAGAAACTGGGCGCGCATGGCTATGCCTCTGGAACACCAGCCGTAACCTGCCACTACCACGGTCTTGCCTGCTATGATCAGGTTTGTGTTTCTCATGATGGAATCCCATGTGGACTGGCCTGTTCCGTATCTGTTATCGAAAAGATGCTTCATGTCCGCATCGTTTACAGCCATCATGGGGAACTTAAGGAGTCCTGCCTTATCCAGAGCTCTCAGTCTGATGATGCCGGTGGTGGTCTCTTCGCAGCCTCCCCACGCATCTACTGCCAGGTCGGGTCTCTTTTCGTGAAGGCAGGTCACCAGATCGCAGCCGTCATCGATGATGATGTTGGGCTTGCACTCCAGACACATTTCGATATGTCTCTCGTACTCCTCCATCGTGGCATCATGATATGCGAAAACTGAAAGTCCGTCTTCTACCAGAGCCGCGCACACGTCGTCCTGTGTTGAAAGGATGTTGGAACCGGTGATGGACATCTGTGCTCCGCCTGCCGCAAATACTTTGCAGAGGTAGGCTGTCTTTGCCTCAAGGTGCACTGAAAGGGAGATCTTAACTCCTTCAAAAGGCTTTGTCTCTTTGAACTCCTCTTCAAGGGATCTCAAGAGAGGCATGTGATCTCTCACCCACTCTATCTTCTGATGTCCGTAGGGTGCCAGACTAATATCTCTGATATCAAAATTCATATTTACTCCTTATTTAAATGGTTTCAAGTTCTATTTCGACAGATTCAGGAGATGCGCTGATCTTGTCAACTCCCTCCATATTGCATGTAACGGCGAGCTTCACATAATTAGTGCCGTCTTCAAGATCCGTAACGTCGGCTGTAAGCACAAAGTTATCTTTGGTAAGAGCACTTATTACTGTTGAGATTCCTTTGACTGTAACCTTTATCTCAGCATCGCTTATATTAGCAGACCTGTCCTTTCCGATCCCGGTAACGTTTATATCGGTCTCATCAAAAGTGATGGTCGCTGTGCCGGCGTTATATACCGTGACCTGAGCCGAGAGATTCTCGGAATCTGATGAAAGTTCAGCTCCTTCAGGCAATACCGGTATGAGCGGATAATCTCCGCTTTCATAGCAGTCCGAAAGATCCAGGCTTTCACAGCTTATGCTTTCGACGGAATTTATAGCCTCGTCATCACCCTTTATGGTGATGGTCTCCGGATAACTGATGGTCCTGCTTATGGAACCGCTGTCCAGACCTATAATGGGCACATTGAGAGGAAGCGTTCTGGTATTCTGCATCACAGCTGTGATGGTCACGTTGCTAAACTCAAGGCTGACACCCTCGACGGGATCGCCGTTTTCATCTACTGCCTTCAGAGTGGCTGAGATGCTCTTGGGCTCTGTATCCATTCTTGAAGCATCCAGTTCAGCTACAACAGTCTTTACCTTATTGACTGCTGTGCTTGCTCCGGAAACATCAACCTTATCTTCAGATATATTGATGATAGTAGGTTCTGTTTCTTCCTCTGTCGGATTGATGATCATTACCTCAATGGGTTTTGTTTCTGTTACAAATTGTTCGGTAGTTATATTGAGATATTCCGAAGAAACAGACTCAAGAGTTATATTGCTGGGCTTGGTAAGGGTGATCATTACCACGTTATTTCCCAGTTTTACGTCCCTCATGTCTGCAGTAGCGTGGAAATCGTCTGCATCTATCTTATTGACGAGGGATCTCTTTGCAGAAAACGTTACGCTTATCTCTTCATGATCCATGTCGGTGATGACAAGGCCGTTTTCTGTAAGAGCAGTCTGATCCATAAGCCTTATGGGAATGTCTCTCAAAGTTACCGTCCTTACAGGATCGACTTCGCCCAGGACGTATGCCCAAAGCGATATCGCCATGATCAGGGCGAGGATGAAAGCTATTCTGTTGCTCTTAAGCATTCTTCCTACCTCCCTTCAGCACCTTTGTGATCCTGTCAGGCAAGGAATCCTTATCCGGAGCGATATAAACGCTCTGAAGCAGTTCATCTATCCTTGCGGCATTGAGATTTCTCTCCAGTTTACCGTTTTCAGCCTTGGATATGATACCGGTCTCTTCTGACACGATGAATACCAGCGCATCTGAATTCTCTGTAATGCCGATACCTGCTCTGTGTCTGGTACCAAGCTCCTTGGAAAGTTTCTTGTCCTCGGTAAGAGGAAGCACACAGCCTGCGGCCCAGAGTTTATCTCCCCTGACTATAAGGGCACCGTCGTGAAGAGGCGCTCCCTCATAAAAGATATTTCCTATCATTTCTCTGGAAATGCCTGCCTGTATGAGCGTTCCTGTCTCTATGATATCTGTAAGGGTCGTTTCCCTTTCAAACACTATAAGAGCCCCTGTCCTTGACTTGGACATGCTGAGAAGAGCTTCTCTGATCTCTATGGTGATCTCTTCCGCCTCCTCCAGGTCAATGCCGGAGAAATTGCTGATCAGCTTGTTTCTTCCGAGGTTTTCAAGAAGTCTTCTGAGCTCCGGCTGGAAAATAATAACGATGGCTATCAATCCTACGTTTACCAGATTGCTCAGTATCCACTGCAGCGTATAGAGATGCAGCCAGCTGGCTGCAAGAGCCACCAGAACGAGCACCAGCAGACCCTTGGCCAGCTGTTCCGCTCTTGTCTCACGTATGAAACCCAGAAGCTTATAGAACAGGAAGGCAACGATCAGGATGTCGAGTACGTCGTTTACTCCTATATTTGAAACTATATTCTGAAAAAATTGATTCATTGATTATCCCTTTTGCTTTAAATCAATACATATTCATACATAGTAGATTATAATACAAAAACGCCCCTCTTTCAAGGCGTTTGACCAAATGAATACCCAATAATCATAATTTGATCACAAAAAACTCCCGGGTAAAAGCCCGGGAGTTTGTTCGCTGCTCTTGTGAAGCAATATAAGGATCAGTGTTCTGTTTCAAGAAGTCCGTAATCTTCGTCGTTTCTCTTGTAAACTACGTTTACGTTTCCGGATTCAGCATCCAGGAATACGAAGAAGTTGTGCTGCAGGAGCTCCATCTGAAGGATGGCTTCTTCTGCTGTCATAGGTGTAAGTGTGAACTTCTTGGTCTTAGCGATCTTGGTCTCTTCTTCAGCTTCAGGTACTTCAGGGATCATTTCGAATCTTACGGATTCCTTACCCTGGTTCTTCTTGATCAGTTTCTTTTTGTATTTTGACATCTGCTTCAGAAGTTTCTCTGCCACGTCATCGATGGCATCGAATACGTCCTGAGCAACTGATTCTGCTCTGAAAATGTTTCCTTTGCCGGAAATTGTTGCCTCTACCTTTACCTTGGCTTTTTCGGGATGCATGAGCACCTTTGCCTGGATGTCATCTGCAAAGAACTTGCCGATCTTGGCGAACTTCTTATCGATGGCGTCGTTGATCTTGTCGTTTACTGCAATGTTTTTGCCTGTAACGGTAATCTTCATTGTGATACCTCCTTGAATTAAAAGCATATCCGGCTGACCTGGTCTTTGCCCCCACACTTGCCTTGATCCGATTTCCGGAGGACTTACTTCTAAAGCACGCCATGCTCACAGCTTACTCTTCTTCGGCTGCTTACGTGGATCCCTTCGCCCGTGCCTGGCCTGGATTTGCAACCACAGACCCGGATCGCTTTTTCTTTATTATACCACCACATGTAGCCATTATCAAGTGAGGGTTGTGAGAATATTCAGTATCTTGATATTTTACCTCCCGCATATTATACTTTACACATAGGATGTATGGGATGGAAAGGAACTCTGATGTATTACTTTACCGGAAACTCCCGCATCCGTTTTTTATTTGAAAAGATCTTACAGCTGTTGTTCCCAATGGGCACCTACTGCATCTGCTGCGGCAAATACATAGATCTCACCAGGACCTATTGTCTTTGCGACCAGTGCATGACCGCCATCAACTGGGGACATATTTTTATTGATCTGGATGAAGAACGCCGCGAAGCAGGCCGCACGAAATATCTGGATTCCGCCCTCTCCTGCATGGTCTACGGTCTCCACTCCAGAAGGCTGGTCTTCGATCTCAAGTATAACAAGAAGACCTTTATGGCGCGGCCCATATCCATGATAATGGCGGACAGGCTCACCTCGGATGAAAGCCTGAAGGACATTCTCTCATCCATAGATATCACCGTCCCGGTGCCTCTTCACCGTCAAAAAAAGAAAAAGCGCGGATTCAACCAGGCCGAACTTATCGCCTCCGGCCTGACCTCGCGCCTTAACAGCTTAAAAATATCTACCAAAAAGATACGCCTTATATCCGATTGTCTGATCCGTAACCGCTCCACCCTGGCCCAAAGGAGCGTTACCGGCGAGCAGCGTTTCGCCAATCTTGAAGGAGCTTTTTCCTTCAATGAAAAGTACTCCTCTGCCCTTTCCGGCGCCTCCGTGCTTCTGGTGGACGACATCTTCACCACAGGAGCCACGGCTGACCGCTGCGCCAGGATCCTTAAGGAAAACGGAGCAAAAGCGGTCCATTTTATCAGTCTTGCCACAGGAAATGATTTCCTGAAGGGAGCTTTCCGTGAAAGAGATGATGAGGATTTCCTGGCGGATCTTCTTTAGATCATATCCTGTCAATTATTCTGATCATGCTGTCCTTAAGTCCTGAATACCTCTGTTCGCTCCTGTCGTTATCCACCATTGCGTTGAGATATTCCGGGTTTCCTACCAGTATGACTCTGTTCTTTCCTCTGGTGATGGCTGTATATATCAGGCTCCTGGTGGCCAGCACCGGAGGGAACCAGGTCACGGGTATCATTACCACCGGATATTCGCTGCCCTGGCTCTTATGCACCGTTACAGCGAAGGCCTGTTCCAGCTCATCCAGCTTTGAGTATTCATACAGTGCGAACCTTCTTCCCCAGGTCTTTCCGAATCGGTCGTCGTCAAAGGCAACCGTAATGGACTTGGAGTCTCTGTCTATTCCTATGATCTGACCGATCTCTCCGTTGAAAATACCCTTTCCGTCTTCTCTGAGATATCCCTCCTGGGTCCCGTCTCCGCCGTACTTATCGTGTCTTTCTCTTTTGAAAGCCAGCTGATAATCGTTCTTGATCTGCATGACGCGGTCGCCTTCCCGGAACACTTTTTTGCCGAATTTCAGTTCCATCTTGTCGCTCTCAGGAGGATTGAAGACTTTCTGGAGTTCCTCATTGAGTTCTCCCGTACCCAGTATGCCCTTCTTTACCGGAGTCAGCACCTGAAGAGTCTCAGGGTCGAACATGGAAGCTATCTCGCAGATCCTCTCCCTTATATCCTTCTGGCTGTCCAGCCTTATGACTTCAAAATCACTGCCGCCTTCTGTTCTGAACACAGGATGATCTCCGTGATTGATCCTGTGGGCGTTTGTGATTATGTCGCTTTCTTCTCCCTGTCTGTATATCCTGTTCAGGAAAATAGTGTTTATGCAATCGCTGGATATGATGTCTCCCAGCACGTTTCCGGGACCTACGGAAGGCAGCTGGTCTTTGTCCCCTACCAGTATCAGCCTGGTACGTTCCTTCACCGCGTCCAGAAGCGCATCGCAAAGCATGATGTCCATCATGGATGATTCATCAACTATGATACAGTCGTAATCCAGAGGATCCTCCGCGTTCTTGGCGAATACCATGGACTTTCTGGTCTCATCGTAATAGTATTCCAGAAGCCTGTGCACCGTCTGGGCAAAATGTCCTCCGGTCTCCATGATACGCTTGGCTGCTCTTCCGGTGGGTGCAGTCACAGCCACCTTCTGTCCTGACTCTTCAAGGATAAAAATTATCGCATTAAGTATGGTGGTCTTACCGGTACCCGGACCGCCTGTTATAACAGTCACTCCGTTGGTGAGGCTGCTGAGCACAGCCCTCTTCTGCTCTTCGGACAGTTCGATGCCTCGTTCAGCTTCGAACTTTCTGATGAGCGCTGCAGGCGAAGCGACTATCTTTTTCAGCTCCCTCGCCTCCTGATCCGCCATATGAGTAAGCCTGGACGCCACATGGTTCTCAGCCCGGAAATATCTGTAAAAATATACCCTTTCTCCATCCGAAGCGCTGACCTTATGGAGTATTCCTTCATAGGTCATGGTCTCAATGGTGTCCTCGATCATTTCAGGCGAGATGTCCAGATATACCGCGCACTTGTCCCTTAAGTCATTAAGAGGTGCAAAAGTATGGCCTTCCGCAACGTATGACGCTAAAGCGTACCTGACGCAGGCCTTCAGCCTTCTGGGATCCTCCGGACCGATCCCCAGCTCTTTGGCAATTCCGTCAACGGTCCTGAAGCCCATTCTGCTGAACTCATCCAGCAGCCAGAATGGATCTTCATTGGTCATTCCCACGCAGGAATCCCCTGCCACCGAATATATCTTGATAATATAATAGTCGGACAATCCCAGGCCACGCAAAAACCAGGTCACCCCCGGGGTGACCTGACTTATCTTTGTAATTTTTGCGTTTTCTAACGTATCCATGAAACTCCTCTGAAATACGCGGCCATTTTGTTCTTTTTGTATTTTTTTGCAAGTTCCAGAAGATCTTTTCTGGTATTCTTTCTGGGCTCGATATGCATCCTTTCAACCAACATACCCAGAAGTTTCTCGCTCTCCTCGGGATCTTCCGTTATGCCCGCCTCCATAAGGTCTTCTGCGTTTATTACCAGATCCTCCACGAAGATAGGCTCTTTGTTTCTTTCGAATTCCTTCAGAAGGAACATCTTTGACTTTACCTTTGTCTCGATGCTGTAATCAAAGATCAGCATCAAAGCCTTCTGCAGGTTCAGAAGATAATCCGATCTTTCCATGGGAGCGTGCTCATATATGAATTTCTTGTAAGCCGCGGGCTGCTGTGCAAAGTGGAAAGCCGGAAGATCCTTTGCAACGTCCTCCAGGTTCTGTTTGAGATCTCCTGTGAATTCAAGCTTCTCTATGACCTTAAGGGCTTTCTTTTCAGACAGTACCGAAATGAAGGCGCCCATTCTTCTGGAAGGGATCGGTTTGGTCTTTCCCATATTCTGACAAAGAACTATGAGATCGCTCTTCTCTCTTCCGGAAAGGTGATCTCCTGTTTCTCCTATGATGTCGGGAAGCATGTTCATGTCCACTATCATATTGAGAGCCTTGCCTCCGTGCTCACCGCCGATTATGGCAAGGAAATCCTTTCTGACGGTATTTGCCGGGAGCTCGCTGACCAGTCTGTGATTCTTAACGGTGGCCTCGTAGACGTCCTTTGTAAAGTCATATCCGAGTTCGGCTGTGATCCTGAGGGCTTTGAGCATTTTAACAGGTTCTGTTCTGAAAAGTTCATCTGCAGGTCCGATGGTCCTTACCAGTTTGGCCTGCATGTCGCTTCTTCCGCCGAATTCATCAATGAACTCAAAACCATTGTCAGCCATGGCGTTTACGGTGAAGTCTCTCCTTCTGAGGTCGTCCTTCACGTCTTCAGAGAATACCACTTCGCCCGGGGCTGCTTTCTTTCTGTATGTGCAGATGTCCGTTATGATCTGCTCCTGATCTTCACTTTCATTTCCGTACATTCTTACGATGCTGAGCTTTTCGCTGACAGTCTTTCCCTCAGGAAACAATGCTGTCAGTTCAGCCAGTGATACATCTGTGATGATGTCCCAGTCTATGGGTTTTTTGCCTGCCAGGCTGTCTCTTACACAGACTCCTGCCGCATATGCTTCGTGGCCCTTGTCTCTTATGGTTTTAATGATGTCCTTGACTTCTTTTGGCATCTTGATCATTGCTCTTTACTCCTTTATTTCGTAGGATTATAAATCCTTCTGTTATCCAAAGTCCAGATACGGTCGCTGAATCCGCCGGGTTCAGTATGGGCGACCGCCTCCTCCATATCATACATCCTGGCATCCAGAATATCAAGATAATGAAGCACTTCAGCTTCGGGGAACAGAGGCTTCTTCGGGCTTCCGAACTCCGGCTCATAGTGATGTGAAAGCACCATGTGCTCCATCATGATCTTCTTTTCATAGGGAAGATCCGTTTCGTCCGCCAGCTTGTCGATGTACTTGACTCCCATGACGATATGACCCAGCATCTGACCTTCAAAGGAATAGCCGGAAGCCATCCCGTCGGTATCTGCGTCGATCTCAAATATCTTCTGGATATCGTGAAGGACTACACCTGCGATCACCAGATCCTTATTGAGATTGGTGTATACCTGGCATACCCTCTCGCCGTTCATCAGCATTCTCTTGGTATGATAAAGCAGTCCGCCAAGCTCCGCGTGATGGTTCTTTGAGGCTGCAGGATAGTACATCAGTTTTTCTCTGTTATCCTCCAGAACTCTCAGGCAGAGTTTCCTGTAATCCTCATCCTTTATGGAATCGCAGGATCTGAATATATAGTCGTACATCTCTTCCGGATCCTCAGGAGCTGCTTTAACGAAATCTCCCATGTCCATTATGTCGTCCGGGTTGCTTTCGGGAACGGCTTTTCTGATCCTCTGGATCTTCAGCTGCAGCTGGGAATTGAATTCCGTGACAACAGCTATTATCTTGACGATATCTTTTTCTTTCAGAAGGTGATCTGAAGTGCCGACGTCCCATTTTTTGCCGTTGATCTCACCTGTATTGTCACCCAGGACCACGTCAAGATAAGGCTTCCCTGTGGAGCCTGTCTTTACAGCCACCGATTTTACCATGAAGAAATCGATGACCTCCATTTCTTTTTTAAGGTCTTTAACGAATATCTGCTTCATATTATTCCTCTCACAAAATACGTCCTTTATTATTCAGGTACATATTCGAAACAATCCATGTATTTAAGTTTGAAAGCGTTGATCTTATGAAGGTGATCTATGCGCTTCTTTGTCTCAGGATCATCTATGACTCCCTCGCGGATATATCTGTCGAGAACCGCATAGGTGAATCCCAGGTTATCCTCGTCGGTCTTGGCCTGAAGTCCGTCTGAAGGTACTTTGTCCACCAGTACGTCGGGAAGTCCCAGAACTCTTCCTACGGCCTTGACTTCCTGAACAGTGAGCCTTGACAGCGGGCTGAAGTCTCCTGCATTGTCGCCGTATCTGGTTGCATATCCCACCCAGTCTTCCGAAAGGTTGCAGGTATTGGCAACTCTGCCGTTTACAGACTGGGAAACAGCATATGTAGCAGCCATTCTGACTCTCGGAGGAAGGTTTACGATGGCCTGTGTGGATACCACATCTTCTCCCATAACGTTTTTCATCTCTCTTTCAAGAGCGTCTATGGTCTCTCCTACGTTTATCTCGTAGCTCTTAATGCCAAGATGCTTTACAAGCAGGTATGACATGTCGATATCAGGCTGTACCCCTCTGGGAAGCATTACGCCGATGACCCTGTCCTTTCCGAGGGCTTCCACCAGAAGAGCAGCCACTACGGATGAATCCTTGCCTCCGGATACTGCCACCACGCCGTTGCATCCGGGCCCGTTATTCTCAAACCATTCTCTTATCCACTTTACTATGTCGTTTTTTACCTTTTCAGCATCAAACATTTCGGTTACTCTCCTTGTTCCATTAATTTCTGAAGTACAGTATTGGCTACAGGTCCTGCCACGTCAGCTCCGCCTCCGCCGTGTTCTACCATTACCACGAAGGCGTAATTGCCGCTGTATCCGCAGAACCATGCGTTAGGTTCATATCCATCTCCGGTCTCGGCGGTGCCTGATTTGGCTCCCATCTCAAGTCCCGGGAAATTATCGTCACCGTAATTTGAAATGACGTTATTTCTGAGTAATTCTTTTAATCTCTGGGCGGTGTTGGGATCCACAAGGCTTACCGTTCCCTCTGACTCACCCTTCACTATGCTGGGCTCCGCAGCAGTGCCGTTTCCTGCTATGGATCCCATAAGGACCATCATGGAAAGCGGATTCACCTGATCCTCGAACTGACCGATACCTGCCCAGGCCAGATCCAGATCCGAATAATCGAAGGTGAAAGATCCGGTAGCCGTCTCTATACCGTTCACCTGATATGATGAAGTGAGTCCTGCCTTATTAACATATACGCCCATTACGTCGGGGCCCATCTCTGCAGCCAGCTGTCCGAAGACGCAGTTGCAGGAGTTGGCCAGAGCTCCTTCAAAGTCCATGGTGCCATGAGCATAAGGACAATCCACTATGCCTTCGCCGATCTCAGTCTGTCCCCAGCATTCAAAGGTTCTGCTCTCCAGATCGCTGATGTTTTCCAGCGCTGCCATCGCAGTAATGACCTTGAAAGTGGATCCCGGAGCAAAGGATGCGCTGAACACTTTGTTTATATATGCTCCTGATTCCGCAGTCTCTATGGCGTCTGGATCCTGAGGGTCAACGGTAGGTGTGCTTACAAGACATACTATATCACCTGTGGTGTAGTCATAAACGGACACAAAACCGTTTCTTCCTGCGAGAGCTTCATAAGCAGCGTAGTTAACGTCTTTATCTATGCTCAGCTTTACGACTCCGCCTTTCATTCCCAGGAACCCTTCAGTTCCGGTTATGGGGTTGTATTTCACTAGTCTGGTGCGGAATACCAGGTTAGCGCCTGTTTCGATGTTGCTGCCTATATCGCCCACAACTGTGGAAACAGCTCTTCTTTCCTCTTCAGACCCGGCGTACAGAGGACCTCCCTCATCGTTCTTCAGAAGGCTCTCACCGTTTCTGTCAGTTATCTCCCCGGTATTCAGGATGCCGTCGGAGTAAATATGATCGTTTGCATAAAAGCTTGCCCATTTTGATCCGTTGATCTCCAGCCTAACTACAAAGAACAGCAGACCTGCCAGCATGGCCAGGATCAGAAGCAGGCATATCATCGATCTTCCTTCAAGTTTCCTCATTTTTTCCCGCCTCCCTTCACTGCCAGACTGGCCTGCAGCCTGGTGTCAGAAGACTTAAGAAAAGCCAGTAAAGCCCATGATGCCATCATGGACGTACCTCCATGGGAAACGAAGGGAAATGTAACTCCGGTAAACGGAAGCACATCCGTGCATCCGAAGATGTTAAGCATGGTCTGGAACACCAGCATCGAGGTGGCGCCGCAGGCTCCTATGGTATAGAAAGTGGACCTGCCTGATGTGATGGATCTTATGGCAAAGAATGCCAGAGTCACGATGGACAGAACCGCAAGGCAGGCGATTATAAGGCCCCACTCTTCTATCAGCATGCCGAATACCAGATCCATGTCAGCGGCAAAAACACCCGAGAGCCAGCCCTCTCCTGCTCCGACTCCGAAAAGGCCTCCGGAAGCAGAAGCGCATAGCGTCCTGCTCTGCTGGAATCCCTCTGCATTCACCAGTGCGGGATCCCAGACGTGCATCCAGGTGGCAAACCTTGCCGCAATGTAAGGTTTGAATTTCAATATGATGAATCCTCCTGCAGCCGCTGCTCCTACCACAAGAAACAGCATGGAGAAATCTCCCGACCTGAGGAATGATATCACCAGATATGTTACGAAAAATATGATAGCCGTACCGAAGTCTCCCATGAGTCCCAGACAGCCGAAGCAGAACAGGGAGAACAGCATGAACATATAAAGATTCTTTTTTCTGAACAGTTCGTCCAGAGTACCTGCTCCCACCCAGATGAAGGCCACCTTCACCAGCTCAGAGGGCTGGAATGTGAAGCCTCCTATGGAGATCCAGTTCTGAGCGCCGTATGTGGTGGAAGCAAACAGCAGATTTACGATGAAAAGACCGACGGAACCAATCACCAGCGCTATGCGGATGAGCTTCGATCTCTCCAGATCTCTGAGATAGATGCACATGATGAACATGCCGAAAACACCTACTCCTATGCATATCATCTGCTTTACCAGAGCATCAGGGTCTTTGGATGCCACCACTGCCAGGCTCAGGGTCGAAAGGAAGAAAGCTATGATCTCCATCTCAAAGGCTGCCCTTCTGGATATGCGGACTAAGGCAAAATACAGCCATTCGATTCCTATAAGCCCTCCGAATGCAGTTACGAGAGCCATGGAGTGTTCATCACCCTTGGCCATCCAAAGCTGGACGAAAGTGAGGATCTGGAAAAGAGTCAGAGCGCCCATGGCAGGCCCTGCTGACATCACTTCAGTATCCGCTTTTCTCATGTTGGTGTTATTGTTCTTTTCCTCAAGGGATATGGGCATCAGCGTAAGTTCTGTGAGCCCCATCCTGAGCACGTCTCCGTATTCCAGTTCGATGGCCGGAGCTTCGTTTCCCTTGCCCTTTGATATCTGAATAAAATCATTGGCGCGGTATGAAGGTCCGTTTAGCTGTGCAGCATAATCCAGATATGCGTTCCTGTCGCTGGATCCCCTTCTTCTGAACTCCCTGAAGTTCACTTCGCTTTCCTCGGAAGAGTTCAGCCAGGTACCGTTCTGAGACCCTATGTCCCTGAAACTCCAGGTACCTTCCTCATCTCTTATGAGAAGACCGTGATTTCTGGATACTCCGCCGTCCTTGATGGTTATATCGCAGGACCTGGCTCTGCCTATGACGTTTTCCCAGTGCGTGAGAGGCTCAACGATCTCAGAGACCTTCTCGTAAGAACCGCCTTCGGTCTCCCTGTAGTTTACGACCTTGAGATATGCCCATACCTCCGGCGGGTTTTTTGCCCTTACCAGAGATACTATGCATCTTATCAGGACGAATAAAGCAAGGAACACGAAAACCGGGCGAAGTATCATGCTGAGGGACTCGCCTAGTTCCATACGCTGTGTAACCTCTGTTATTTTTTCAAATATACTGCTGAAATCCATTTTGTTCTCTTTTTTGATAACTCAAATCACTATACCCATAGATAATATATTATAACACAGTAAGCGCCATAATCCAAATAAAAAAGCGCAGTTTATTCAACTGCGCCTGTATAAAGTCTGTAGTACGCTCCCTTCTTCTCCATCAGCCTATCGTGGCTGCCCCGTTCTATGATGCGGCCCTTGTCCATTACCATGATGACGTCGGCGTTCTGTACCGTGGAAAGCCTGTGGGCGATGACGAATACCGTCCTGCCCTTCATGAGATTGTCCATGCCCTTCTGAACGATGGATTCAGTGCGGGTATCGATGGATGAAGTGGCTTCGTCCAGTATCATGCAGGGAGGATCTGCCACCGCTGCCCTGGCGATGGAGATCAGCTGTCTCTGTCCCTGGGACAGTCCTGAGCCGTCTCCTTCAAGCACCGTATTGTAGCCCTTCGGCAGCATCCTGATAAAGCTGTCCGCGTTCACCAGTTTCGCCGCTTCTATGCACTCTTCGTCCGTAGCTTCAAGGTTGCCGTAGCGGATGTTTTCCATGACGGTACCGGTGAAGAGATTTACGTCCTGGAGCACCACACCCAGAGACCTTCTCAGGTCTTTCTTCTTGATGTGGTTGATGTTGAGTCCGTCATATCTTATCTTGCCGTCATCTATGTCGTAGAAACGGTTGATCAGATTGGTTATGGTGGTCTTTCCTGCGCCGGTGGCGCCTACGAAGGCCACCTTCTGGCCGGGCTCGGCATATACGTCTACGTCAAAGAGCACCTGCTTGCCTTCGATGTAGCTGAAGTCCACGTCGTCCAGTACCACTTCACCTTTAAGGGGCACCAGTTCAAGGCCGTTCTGCCATGCCCAGCTGCCGGTCTTTTCTTCGCAGCGGACGAGTTTTCCCTCCTCTTCCTTCACGTTGACAAGAGTGATGAGGCCGAGATCTGTTTCCTTTTCCTCATCCAGCAGTTCGAATATCCTTCCGGCGCCTGCCATGGCCATGATCACGGAATTCAACTGCTGAGATACCTGGGTTATGGGGTTCATGAAGTTCCTGGAGAGCACCAGGAAGCTTGCGATGGTTCCCATGGTAACGGTAGGTTCACCGCCTATGCTGAGATTCATTACGCCGGCTATTCCCATGGCTCCGCCAACCAGAGCCACCAGCACGTAAAGAACGTTTCCCAGGTTGCCCATCATCGGCATTATCAGCATGGAGAGCGCGTTAGCTCTTGACATGTTGTGGCGCAGTTCCTCATTCCTCTCAAGGAATTCTTCCTTTACTTTATTCTCATGACAGAATACCTTGATGACCTTTTCTCCGTTGATCATCTCCTCGATATAGCCGTTGAGGGCTCCAAGGGACTTCTGCTGCTTGACGAAGTATCCTCCGGATCTCGATGCCACTGCCTTTACAAGGAATAGCGACAGGAAGGTGAACCCAACGGTAAGCAGAGTGAGCCATATGCTGAGATGTATCATGGAGCACAGTACTGCCACAAGACTTATCACCGAACTGAAAAGCTGAGGCAGAGTCTGGCTGAGCATCTGTCTTAAGGTATCAGCGTCGTTTGTAAAATGGGACATTATGTCGCCGTGTGTATTCCTGTCAAAATATCTGATCGGAAGGCTCTGCATATGTCTGAACATCTCGTCCCTTATGATCTTCAGAGTCCCCTGGGATATCACAGCCATGGTGCGGTTGTAAAAAAGCACGCTTACAATGCCCACAAGGTATACGGCGCACATTATCATCAAAGCATGCAAAAGTCCGTTGAAAACGGGATTTTGAGCCCCTACAAGCGGCATTACATAGTCATCTATCAGTATCTGCAGGAAAAGAGATGATGCAACGCTGGCCAGAGTGGCCAGAAGTATGCATATGAACACAAGAACAAGCTTTACCTTGTAAGCTTTAAGATATGACAGAAGGCGCTTGACGGTGCCCATGTTCAGTGTCTTGATGGCTCCCTTCTGGAGCATCTGGCGTCCTCCGGAACCGGGTCCGCCAAGTTTTCTGACCTGTTCTTTCTGAGCCATTACAGTGCACCTCCTTCCACGTCAAGATCCACTCCGGAGGTCTTGTTCTGAGTCTCATAGATCTCGCGGTAGATCTCGCTGGACTCCATGAGTTCATCATGAGTTCCCTGTGCCATGATCCTTCCGTGGTCTATGATTACTATCATATCGGAATCTATTACAGAGCTTATTCTCTGGGCTATTATGATCTTTGTGACGTCCGGCATTTCCTCCCTGAAAGCACGTCTGATCTGAGCGTCGGTCTTCATATCTACGGCGGAGGTAGAATCGTCTAGTATGAGTATCTTCGGCTTCTTGAGAAGAGCTCTGGCTATGCACAGTCTCTGCCTCTGTCCGCCGGAGATGTTGCTTCCTCCCTGCTCCAGATGGGTATCCCATCCCTCCGGCATCTTCTCAACGAATTCCTCGGAGCAGGATACTTTCAGCGCATGTCTGAGTTCCTCATCAGTTGCGTTTTCATTGCCCCAGAGCAGGTTTTCCTTTACGGTCCCGCTGAAGAGCACGTTCTTCTGGAGCACCATTGCCACCTGGTTTCTGAGGGACTCAAGGTCATATTCCCTGACGTCTGTGCCACCTACCCTGACAACTCCTTCCGTCGCGTCATAAAGTCTGGGGATCAGCTGCACCAGCGTGGATTTGGATGAACCGGTGGCGCCGATGAGACCCACGGTCATACCTGAATCTATATGAAGATCCACCTTGAACAGAGCTTTCCTCTTCTTCTGCCCTTCATCGGTAAGAAGGAGGTCCTGGTCCTCGTGCTTGTATTCAAAGGTAACGTCTTCGAAATCCACAGAGCCGTCCCTGACTTCGGTGATGCCGTTTTCAGGACTGAAGATATGGCTGTCTTCTTCAAGGATCTCCACGATCCTCTTGGCTGATTCCCTTGCCATTATGAGCATGACAAAGATCATGCTGAGCATCATCAGGCTCATTAGGATCTGGGTGGTATAGGTCACCATGCTCATCAGCTGTCCGGCCGTAAGTCCAAGCGCTTCGTTATTGCCGGAGGCCACTATCATCTGTCCTCCGAACCAGCAAAGCAGCACCATGCAGAGATAGGTGCTGAACTGCACTATGGGTGCCATCCAGGCCATGGTCTTTTCAGCCTTTGAGAAGTCTTTGAAGATGGTGCCTGATACAGCGTCAAACTTATCTATCTCATGGTCCTGGCGGTTGAAGGATTTCACCACCCTCATCCCTCTGATGTTCTCCTGGACCACGTTGTTCATTTTATCGTAGGTCTTGAACACCCTTTCAAATATAGGTCTCACCCTGGTAGACATGATCAGCATGCCGAAGAACAGTATGGGCATTGAGATAAGGAATATCAGGGACAGTTCGTGATTTACCCTGAAAGCTGCGATAAGAGCGAATACCAGCATGGACGGCGCTCTCGCGAATATCCTTATTATCATCTGGAAAGCCTGCTGCACGTTGGTCACGTCAGTGGTCAGTCTGGTGACGATTGACGCGGTGCTGAACTTGTCGATGGACATAAAATCATAGTCCTGTACCTTTTCAAACATGGCCTTCCTGAGATTGGATGCAAAGCCTGCTGACGCAAACGGCGCAGTGATACCTGCAGCTACTCCGAAGGTAAGCGAAACAAAGGCTGCGCAAATAAGAAGCAGTCCGTATTTGGTGATCTCGCTCATGCTTCCTCCGTAGATGCCCTTATCTATAAGGTCCGCCATCACGAAAGGGATCAGTATTTCCAAAAGAGATTCCAGAACTACCATCATGGGCGTAGCCACAGCCAGCAGTCTGTACCCTTTTGCATATTTTGCCAGTTTTCCTATCAATTTAATTCCCTCTTAGTAATTTATGTAATAATTGATTATATCACAGCAAAGGAAAAAATGTGTGTAAAAATGATTTTTTTGTTGAAGGATCCTTCATTGAATTATATAATTAGAACTGTAATATATTGAAATATAAGGAGGGACTTTATGAAATATGAAATTATGGGAGATTCCCTTCCCGTAGTCATCTGTCACCTTGACAGGAACGAAGCTATGTTCAACGAATCCGGCGCTATGGCATGGATGTCACCTAACATGAAGATGGAGACTTCTTCAAACGGCGGTCTCGGCAAAGCTCTCGGCAGAATGTTCGCCGGAGAGAAGATCTTCCAGAACATATATACCGCTCAGGGCGGAGAAGGACTTATCGCCTTTGCATCCAGTTTCCCCGGTTCCATCGTACCCTTTGAGATCGGTCCCGGAAAGGAAATGATCTTCCAGAAGAGAGCTTTCCTTGCAGGTGAAATGGGCGTTAAGCTTTCAGTTCATCTGAACAAAAAAGTCGGCGCAGGCCTCTTCGGCGGTGAAGGCTTCATACTTCAGAGAGTTTCCGGAAACGGCATAGCTTTTGCTGAGTTTGACGGTCACGTAGTTCAGTACGATCTTCAGCCCGGGCAGACCATCGTAGTAGACACCGGAAATCTGGCTGCTTATGAACCTTCAGTTAATATGGAGATCCAGACCGTTCCCGGCATGAAGAACATGCTCTTCGGCGGTGAAGGCATCTTCAACACCGTGCTTACCGGCCCCGGCAAAGTATGGCTCCAGACAATGCCTATCTCTTCAGTAGCAGCAGTTCTCAGACCTTACATGCCTACAGGCAACTAAAACCATAATTCAGATGCATAAAGAGGCCGTCCCGGTGACGGCCTCTTTTTTCTGTCCTTCAATATATTTGCGCAATTATGTCTTTTATGTTATATTAACTTATCGATTCAAACGAAAGGCAGGCATAAAATGAGCACATTCAGCAGTTTGGAAGAAGCAAGGAAATTCTTTGAAAACGACCGTTTCGCAACGGAAAACGGCATTACTCTTGATGAAATCGGAGATGACTGGGCCAAGACCTCTGTTACGCTTACAGACCGCCACAGAAACGCTCAGGGAGGCATTATGGGCGGCGTCATGTTCACTCTGGCGGACCTGGCTTTCGCTGCGGCATGCAATAACGTACACAGTCCTTCAGTGGCGCAGCAGGTCAGCATCAACTTTTTGTCCGGCACCAAAAGCAGCAGATTATTTGCACATGCGCAGTGCATCAAAGACGGCAGAACTTCAGGTGTCTATCAGGTAAAGGTCACCGATGACTCCGGAAGAGGCATTGCCCTGTTTACCGGCGTAGCCTTCAAAAAACAGCAATAAAAAAATCCGCTTCGTATATAACTGAAGCGGATTTCTTTTCATCCGATCTTTGTTATAAGGAATATCAGCAGACCGATGGCGACGATGAATACCGCGCCAATAAGAAGTGCGGCTGTCACAGTTCCGCCGATGAGAGCTCTGCGTTCCTCGTCGGTATACTGCACCTCATATTCAGGACGGTTCTGTGTCCTCTTCTCCGGCTCCTTCATATCCCTTCTCTCACTCTTGTGAAGATGATCAAATCGAGGGATGAACATGGGCTGGCGTTGGATATCGCTCATATCGGCGATAACACGTCCGTCATCATCATCGTACTGTTTTTTCTTAAAAGCCATGTCTGATACTCCAAATAATACTTTTACTTGAGAGAGCCCTTTGTCAGGGCTCTCTTTCGTCTTTATTGATCTTAAGCTTCTGTCTTCGGTTATGCAGGCTCTTCTTTGGCGAGTGTTTCGTCAACGTAAGCCTTAACGTCGTCATAGAGATGGCATACTACGAAGTGATCCTTCTCGATCTCCTTCTGCTCAGGTGCGACAGTCTTGCAGATATCCATGCACTGTGCGCATCTGGTGTGGAACTTGCATCCCGCAGGAGGATTTGCCGGTGAAGGAATGGAACCTTCAAGCACGATCCTCTTCATCTTGATCGTTGGATCAGGAATAGGGATAGCTGAGAACAGAGCCTTGGTATAAGGGTGAAGAGGATTGCTGAAGATGTCTTCTGTCACGCCGTATTCCACAAGGTTTCCGAGATACATAACGCCTACCGAATCTGAAATATGCTCTACGACGGAAAGATCGTGAGAAATGAACAGATAGGAAAGGTTATGTTCTTCCTGAAGTTCATTCAGAAGGTTGATGATCTGCGCCTGGATGGATACGTCCAGAGCGGATACAGGCTCATCGCATACTACGAATTCAGGATTGAGAGCCAGCGCTCTTGCGATGCAGATACGCTGTCTCTGTCCGCCGGAGAACTCGTGAGGATAACGGTCCTTATGGAAGGGCTGGAGTCCGCACTCGTCCATTACCTGATCGATGTAATCGTTGAACTCTGCTCTGGGAACCAGATTATGCTCTCTTACGGCCTCTCCGATGATCTCACCTACAGGCATACGCGGTGAAAGCGATGAGAAAGGATCCTGGAAGATGATCTGCATCTTCGGTCTCATGTCATGCATCTCTTTCTTGGTAAAGTCATATACTTCCTTACCGTTGAAGAGTACCTGTCCGCCTGTCTTTTCACCTGAAAGTCTGAGGATTGTACGGCCTGCTGTGGTCTTTCCGCATCCGGACTCACCTACCAGTCCCATGGTGGTGCCGCGCTTCAGGTTGAAGGTAACACCGTCAACAGCCTTGACGTATCCTACTACCTTCTGGATCATACCGTCCTTGATGGGGAAATACTTCTTGAGAGCATTTACCTGAAGGATGTACTGAGGATCCGGTTCAACAGGAGTAAAAGTATTGTCTATTAAAAGTTTATCTTTAGCCATTACTCTCCCTCCTTCTGTCCTTCATAATAGCGGTAGCAGCTTACAAAGTGCGTAGGTGAAAGCTGGATCTCGCAAGGATATTCTCCGTCGCAGATCTCCCCTACTCTCATCTCGCAGCGGTCTCTGAAGTAGCAGTAATCCGGCATGTTGATGGGGTTGGGTACCTTGCCCGGAATGGAATAAAGCTTTTCTACTTTCTTTCCTACTACAGGCTTGGATGCCATCAGACCGATAGTATAAGGATGTGCAGGATTTGCGAAGATCTCCTGTGCAGTACCCTTCTCTACTATACGTCCGGCATACATTACCACTACGTAGTCGGCCATTTCAGCGATTACGCCCAGGTCGTGGGTGATGATCATGATAGATGAATTGATCCTGTCTTTCAGGTTTCTGAAAAGGTCAAGGATCTGTGCCTGAATGGTTACGTCCAGCGCAGTCGTAGGCTCGTCAGCGATGACGAGTTTCGGATTGCAGGCAAGAGCCATAGCGATCATTACACGCTGTCTCATACCACCGGATAACTCATGAGGGAACATCTTGTAAACGCCCTCTGAGTTTGCGATTCCTACCAGTTCAAGCATTTCGATGGTTCTGGCTTTGATTTCTTCCTTGGTCATGCCTTTACCATCGTGGAGCTCGATTACTTCGTCTACCTGATCTCCGATACGGAATACAGGATTCAGTGAAGTCATGGGCTCCTGGAATATCATGGAAACATAGTTTCCTCTGATGTGCTGCATTGCTTCGATGGGAGTATCCTTGATCTCATAGGCTTTGCCGTTGCCCATGTTCAGTCTGATGCTGCCCTCTACTATCTGACCCTGAGGTCTCTGAAGGAGCTGCATTACAGACAGACTGGTTACGGACTTACCGCAGCCGGACTCTCCTACTACGCCGACGGTCTTGCCCTGAGGTACCTCAAAGGTTACGCCGTCAACAGCCTTGGAAGTTCCTACATCCGTAAAGAAATAGGTATGCAGGTTCTCGATCTCAAGAACGTTATCGGGGTTCTTCATCTGAGTGAGATATTCAGATTCCGGAACGTTCTTTCTCTTATGCTTCTTTTCGTAAGCATCGGTTATCTTTCTGTTTTCCTTAGCGATCCTGCGTGATTCTTTGGCGGAAAGATAGCCGTTAGTGTTTTTCTTTGCCATTTTCTTTCCTCCTTAACGTTTCATCTTAGGGTCGAAGGCGTCTCTGAGACCGTCGCCTACGATATTGAAGGCAAGTACGGTGACTAAGAGCAGAACGCCTGCAGGGATCCAGATAAACCAGTAATTTGTAAGTACGAACGTATCGTTAACGTCGTTGATGATATTACCCCAGGAAGCGAAGGGGAATCTTACGCCCAGTCCCAGGAATGAAAGTGTAGCCTCTGTGATGATCGTGGAACCGAGTCCCATGGTCATTACAACTATGAGCTGAGGCATTACGTTTGGAATGAGGTGCCTGAAGATCCTTCTGGATACCGCGATGCCTCCGGCTTCTGTAGCTGTCATGAACTCCTGCTCACGGAGTGAGAGGATCTGACCTCTTACCAATCTGGCGGTTCCGGCCCATCCCAGGAATCCCAGGATAAGCATCAGGTACATCATACGGGTCATAGGCGGAACGTTATCAGCGTCCATTGCAGCACCCAGGATGATGAACAGAGGCATTGAAGGGATACAGTAGAATATATCTACAAGTCTCATGATGACTCCGTCTACCCATCCTCCGAAGTATCCGGCGATACCGCCCATGATAACACCGATTATAGACTCGATAGCTACTGCTACGAAACCGATGATAAGGGAGATACGTCCGCCGTACATAAGACGGGTAAGCATGTCCATGCCGTTTCTGTCAGTACCGAGCCAGTGTTCCTTTGAAGGGAATGAGTATGTATCAAATACCCTGGTCTCGATGTGCTGCTTTACATCCCACTGCTTGGTCGCGGGATTGAACTTAAGGATGTATTCTGCATCCTGTCCGTTTTCATCCTTGAATTCAAAGGATTCTTTTCCAGCCTCAACGGCTTCGATGAGCTGATCCTTGAACTCTCTTGTGAAGAATACGTCGCTCATGATGGGACGTACGATGTACTGGCTTACATAAGCAACTTCATTGTTTGAAGCGTCAGTTACAACGCCGTCTTCACCCATATTGTATTCAACTCCGTCTGAAGTATACTTCTTCTCTCCTTTTGCCTTTGCCATAAGAGAATCATAAGTCATATCGAAGGACAGGGTCGAATTATCGGAAGAGTTTACAAGTTCTCTTGAACCGATACCTACTATCTCTCCATAAGCATAGAAGACATAGAAGTCATCGTTTATCTTCTCGATGGTATAATCGTTTCCTCCATAGGAGAAGCTGCTGTTTCCCCTCTGGATGTTAAGGAATGCCTGAGCCTGAACTGAGCTCTTGAAAAGATCGGCATCCTTAGCTACATATCTCAGATCTTCATTGTGGATGATACCTGCATAGTCCTTGGTCTGAACATCATATCTGTAGAACTTCTGATCCTGTCCGTAAGGGCTTACAAGTCCTCCGACAAAGGAGAATAAAAACATGAAGATCAGGATGACCATTCCGGTAACAGCCAGTCTGTTTCTGAAGAATCTCTTTGCGACCAGCGCTCCGGGTGAAAGCACCTTGACACGTCTGTCATCGTTCAGAGAATAATTTTCTGTTTCTTTTGTATTGTTCTCGCCTTCGTTAAGGGCGGTTTTCTTGATTTCATTTTCACTCATGATCCTGCCCCTCCTTTAAGCGATCCTTACTCTCGGGTCAACTACCGCATAAAGAATATCTGCGATAAGGTTGCCGAGAAGCGTCAATATAGCTGTGAATACCATGAAGAACATGGAGAACGGTATATCACCGGAAACCATCGAATGGTATGATGCAAAACCGATTCCGGGGATTCCGAACAGTGTCTCTGTGATCAGAGCACCTGAAAACAGTCCCGGAAGTGATCCGCCTATAATAGTAACGATGGGGATCAGAGTGTTTCTGAAAGCATGGTGATAAATGACCTTTCTTTCTGAAAGACCTTTGGCCCTGGCCGTTCTTATATAATCTGCGCTCAGTACTTCAAGCATATTGGTTCTGGTATAACGCATAAGTCCGCCCATGCTGATAACTACCAGCGTGATAATAGGCAGCACAAGATGGTTGGCCTTATCCATCAGTTGACCCATCGGAGATAGCAGATTGTAGCTTCGTCCGACGAGACCGTAGAGGTCGAACCAACCCAGTTTTACAGAAAATACCAGTTTCAGTAGTGAGGCAAAGAAGAACGTAGGCAGGGATATTCCTGCAAGAGCAATTACTGATATTGCATAATCGGTCTTAGAGTACTGTTTGGTTGCCGCTATGACTCCCAGAGGGATAGCGATGATGATTTCAAGAACAAAAGATATGAATCCCATTACAAATGAAAGCCAAACAGTATCATGGAATTTTTCAAGAACAGGCACTGTCCATTTCCAGCTGTCGCCGAACTCACCTCTGAGCATCTGTCCAAGCCACTGGAAAAATCCGGAGATGATGCTTCCGTCCATGTTGTACATGGCGCTGAGCTGAGCCAGCCATTCCTCGTAGCTCTTTGAACCCGGCTGCATGGATTTCTGTCTTGCCATAGCCTCTACATATGATGTGGGCAGACATCTCATGAGCGCGTAGATGATAAAGGATACGAAGAAAAGTATGATCAGTGACTGTATAAGTCTTTTGATAATGTATTTACGCACTGGTATCAACTCCTCAACAATAAATGTTACAGAGGCAGACGGGTCGCCCCGTCTGCCTCGTTTATACAGTTATGGATATTGACCGTTTCTTAAGCAAGCTCAAGATTCTGGATCTCTGCCATCCATCCATAGTATGTTGTGATGTCAGGAGTTACGGTATCCATGTTAACTCTCTCGGTTGAGAAGATGATAGCGTTCTGTCTCTGATATACAGGAACTTCTACTGCCCAGTCTACGATGATGTCAAGGCAAGCCTTGTAAACAGTCTTTCTGTAAGCCTGGTCTAAGCTTGCACGAGCGTCCATAATGAGCTGGTCGAGTTCAGGATCAGCGATGTCATACATGTAGTTGGATCCACCTGCTGCAGCCTTTCCGTCTACGCCTGAATAGTAGATCTGATACATGTCAGGGTCAGGAGTTGCGCCCCAAGCAGCACACCACATAGGAACCTGGTCAGCTTCGATACCTGTCCACAGGTCAGCGGAGTTGGCAAGATCCTTAACTACAAGGCTCATGCCGATCTTCTTGAGTGCGTCAGATGCAAGGTTGAGCATCATGAATGAAGGGTGGTCGCCTGAACCGTCTGCAGGGATCCAAACTTCGTATTCCATCTTAGCGCCTTCAGGAGCAGCTGTTAACTTACCGTCAGCAACGGTGTAGCCTGCAGCTTCGAAAAATCCGAGTGCAGCCTGAAGAGCAGCTTCTTCCTTAGCAGCGTCATCCATGTCGGATGTGTAGATGTCATTTCCGTTTACGTCCTTGGAGAATGCGATAGCATAGTCTGCGTCAGTTGCCTGAGGAGCAGCCCAGGATGTGTTGGAAATAGGATAGTTGATAACGGAAGCAGCTTCTCCATAGTAGGAGTCAACTGTTACGTTTCTGTAGTTAGCAAATACTGTAGCGAAAGCCTTACGCAGGTTCTTGGAAGCTTCTGAACCGGGTTCTCCGCCTACGTTTACAGCCTTAGCGCTGATTCCAAGGTAACCATAGCCAAGGTTGTCAACGGTGTTGGTGGTGATCTTGTCGCCTGTTACTTCGCCGTTGGAGTTCTCAGCTGCGATAGCCTTAGCTGTATCCTGTGAATATGAAGGATCGGTGATATCGATGGTTCCGGTGATAACGCCGTTCAGCTTATCCTGATCCTGTGATTCAAGGAAGTTGATATACTTGGTGTGAGGTGCTCCGAGATAGTAGCTTTCGTTAGCCTCGAAGGATACAACACCGTTTTCAAACTTCTGGAATTTGTAAGGGCCTGCTCCCATAGGCTCAGTTGTCTTAGCCTTTACAGTGGAAAGGTCACCTTTGTCAAATCCGAACTGATTGTTGTCATAGTCATACTTAGCGGGGTCGCCATAGTAGCTCAGAGGAGCGATGGTAACGCCGAGCTGATAAATAGCTGTAGCATCGATCTTGGAGAGCTTAACCTTAAGGCTGTAGTCTCCGGTCTTCTGGATACCTTCGATGTTAGCAGCGGAATTTCCGGTCTGTACACCGACTGTGTACTGATCCCAGTCAGGGAATACGTCGCCGATGGAGCTTCCTGCATTCTCTGTTCCAACGAGGGTAGCAATGTCATTGCCATAAGCTTCCATCATGGTAGCACCGAAATCTTCGATGGTAGCGCCTTCCTTGAGCTCGAAGCCCCAGTTAGCTGCACATGCTTCGATAGGATCATCTTCTGCATTGTAGCCGGCTGCTTTGCAGTAGTCGCAGATTTCCTGAGCGATAGCTTCGGAAGCTGCCTTTGCATTTGTCCAGAATGTTGTCTGCTGTTCTTCTGTCCAAAGTGAGAAGTCAGCGTTGTCAGGACCTGCGGCAACGATCAGGTTGCCGAGTGTGTCCATTCCGGAACGATACTCTTCCATTCCTACGATAGGAAGTGCGAAGAATGTGGATGAACCGTCATATGTAGGGTCTGAAAGAACATACATTGAGAAGATTACGTCATCAACTGTAAGAGGAGTTCCATCTGAGAATGTCATGTCCTCGCGGAGTTCGAAATCGTAATCAACGGTTCCGTCTGCGTTCTCTGTGATCGTAAGATCAGCAGGTCCGTAGTAAGAATAGTCTGTGTTGTTGTAAGGACGAACTTCTCCGGTCTTACCTTTCTCAACTACAGCACCCTGGCGGTCTGTGGTGAGGAGGGCAACGGAGGTCATGGTAGCAACGTCCTGGTCGTAAGCGGTTTCAGCGAAGAACGGTGAGAACTTGCTGGAGAAGTTGGAATAACCAACTACGAGCGGTTTCTCGTCTGTTCCTGCTCCGCCACCGCATCCTACAAATGCAAATAAGCACATTGAAAGGATGAGGATGATAGCAAGAGTTTTTTTCATTTCCTTTCTCTCCTTTTAAATAATAATATTATTCAGCATTATTGCCAAAAAATAACAAAATAAACATTGTTTCTGGTGTGCCCTTCACATCAGAATGGGAAAATTAAATAAAACAAACTTACAAAACTTTCCACTTTAACGTATTATAATATTTTTTCATCAAAAATGCAAGTACAGCATTCAATGCTTTAGTAAATAGATACAAAAAACATTTGAACATTTTGCCCTCGAATCCGTTGGTCGCCTGAAAGACCACCGACATCACCAGTCCCAGTACCGCAAAGAATACCAGTATCAGCGTAGCAGGATCCACTTTGTTGTTTACGGACTCGAAGATATATCCCCTTATCTTCTCCCCTTCCATCAGCAGTTTGGAAAGGTTCCACCATATGGCGAAGAGAGCGCATACCTCCCCTATGAAGGGAACTATGACGTAAAACGTGTTCACCATCCCCGCCGCATCTATCAGGCCGGAACCGATGACGGACGCAGTAAGAAGGACCGCGATACCCGTAATGGTAAGGTAGGCCTTCTTCCTTTCTTCAGGGGTGCCGTCAAAAGTATAGGATATACCGCCGTATTCGTATTTACCGGATTCTCCCTGCTTATATTCTTTAAGGTAATCTTTTCTCTTGGGGCTCTTAGCCATTTTGCTGTCCTTTATTCAATACCCGTAAGGTCAAAATCATCAAGCCATTTGCCTGCCTTTTCGCAGACGCCTCTTAAGGTCTCCTCGTTGAAGGGGCTGTCCATTCCGGCTTTCTCCAGAAGTTTGGTGAAAGTTTCGGAACCGCCCTGCTCTGTATATGCCATATAGTGCTTCCAGGCGTTATCGTAATCGTCCTGGATCATTGCCCAGAACTCCAGAGCAACGGTCTGTGCAAGACAGTAATCGATATAGTAGAAGGGAACGTCATAGATGTGGGACTGTCTCTGCCAGCCCATTCCCTCTGAGTAGAACGGTATCTCTCCGTCCAGCTTCATCCACGGCATGTATATGCCAAGAAGCCTCTTCCACTCATCGTGGCGCTGATCCGGAGTATATTCAGGATGCTCGTAAACGATGTGCTGGAAGTGGTCCACCATGGTTCCGTAAGGAATGAATGTCACGGACGTGGCCAGATGGCTGTAAAGGAATTTGCGCGCATCCGGTCCGAAGAAATCCTCAGCGCTCTTCCATCCAAAGAATTCCATGCTCATGGAATGCACTTCACAGGCTTCAAGGCTGGGCCAGATGGTGTTCAGAGGAATGCGTTTCCTGTTATACCAGGCCGCAAAAGCATGGCCAGCTTCGTGGGTCATGGTCTCCACGTCGCCTGAAGTTCCGTTGAAATTGGCAAATATGAACGGCATCTCGTAATCCGTAAGCCCGTCGCAATATCCTCCGCCCTCTTTGCCTTCCTTTGCCAGGAGATCCATGGTCTCACACTCCAGCATGGAGCGGAAGAACTCGCCGGTCTCAGGAGAAAGGCCGTCATAGAATCTTTTCGCAGCCTGAATGATCTCGTCGGAAGTCCCCTGAGGACGCGGGTTGCCGGAGCGGAACATGAGAGCGTTATCTGCAAAGCTCATGGGATATTCCTTACCAAGGCGCTCAGCCTGCTTGCGGTAGATGGAATCTGCAATGGGCACCAGATATTTTACCACTGCGCTTCTGAACTTCTCAACGTCGTTCTTGTCATAGCAGTTTCTCACCATGCGACAGTATCCAAGCCCGGTGAAATCCTCAAAGCCCAGTTTCTTTCCCATCTCATCTCTTAAATGAACGAGCTGATCATAGATGGAATCCAGTTTTTCCTTGTTGTCCCTGTACCACTTGCCGTCTGCCTTCCAGGCTTCGAGCCTGACGTCATCATCGGCATCGGTTTTGTACTTGCCGATCTTGGTAACTGTGGAAGTCTCACCTCTGAAGGGGAACTTCGAGTTGGCGATCAGCTTATCATATTCTGTTACAAGATCGTTTTCCTTCTGAAGCAAAGGAATTATTTCGGGCTTGAAAGACTTAAGTTCAAGCTCGGCATTTAGGAATATGACCTCGCCGAACTCAGCTTCCAGCTCATTTCTGAATTTCGAATCAAGAAGCACTCTGGTCCACTGCTCGTCGTATTCCATAAGCTCAGGTCCGGCTGCGTTCCAGAAATTCATCTCACCGTCATAGAACTCATCCCTCGTATCTATGGAGTGACGGATATATGTAAGCGTGGACAAAGTCTTTACGTGTCTGTCCAGCTGGTCTTTTCTGACAAAAATATCCCTGGCTTCTTCATATGTGTCTGCATTCTTCAGAGATTCCGTAAACTCCGTTATCTCTTTCTTGAGACCTTCCACATCCGGTCTCTCATAAGGCATTTCTGAAAATTTCATATAACTGATTATCCTTTCCATAAATCTGCGCTTCAGCGCACGAGTGTATTATAGCATATCGGATTGTTTAAGACAAATGATTTAAAATGGTTGCAGGCATGCCGGTTGGAAAGTTTTTTCGGCTTTCCTACTAAAAGCGGCGTCGCCCCATCTGGTAGGTCGATTTTTAAGATTTTTTCCTACTAAAAGCGGCGTCGCCCTCTCCAGTAGGTAGGCTTTTCTCGTTTTTTTCCTACTAAAAGCGGCGTTGCCCTCTCCAGTAGGATATTCTGCCTTCTATTTTTCCTACTAAAACAGGCGTCGCGCTTTTTAGTAGGATATCCATTCTTTTTTTGACCCACTAAAACAAGCGTCGCGCCTCCCAGTAGGATGTCGCACAAACATACCGGACTGTCGGGCTTACGCTCGCGCCCTCCCGGGTCCGAGCCCCTAACGAACATATCTGCCGGAGAAACTAAAAAGACGAGCGAATGCTCGTCTTTTTAATTTCTGGCAGAGGGCACGGGACCCCCGCTGCTTCGCCCCCTCCTTGACGGGGCTCGCGCTGGACCGTCTGCGCGGCCTATTCCACAGGCCGCTTGACACGCTCGCTGCCCGACAGTCCACCGGACTGTCGGGCTTACGCTCGCGCCCTCCCGGGTTCGAGTCCCGTACCTCCGGTTATACTAATTAAGAAAAAAGCATCCACATTTGTGGATGCTGTTTTCTTAACTGGCAGAGGGCACGGGACTCGAACCCGCGGGGCTTTCGCCTTACCGCATTTCCAATGCGGCTCCTTAGCCACTCGGTCAACCCTCTATGTCTGATTCTTAAAATATATTCCGTGCTCAAGGCACTTATTTAAGTTATCACAAATGAATGTTTTTTGCAAGTGTTTTTTATCAATAATATCAATTTTCCCTTCCTTGACTCATTTCTCCGTTTGTGATAAGTATAAAATATAACGATCGAAGGAGAAATCGACCAATATGGAAAAGCTGCTTCTTATATACAATCCCAATTCAGGCACAAAAAAATCCGCCAGGCATCTTTCGGAGGTGGCTGAGATCTTCACAGAAAGCGGTTATCTGGTCACCGCACTGCCGACGATGAAGCGCGGCGACGCCACTGAATACGTGAAGCGCTTCGGCCCTGACTATAACTTTGTGGTGGTCATGGGCGGAGACGGAACATACAATGAAGTCGTCTCAGGCTATGTGGAGTCCGGTCTGAAGACTCCCATAGGCTATATCCCTGCGGGATCCACCAATGATTTTGCTCAGGGGCTGGGACTTTCAAGAGATATCCACGAGGCTGCAAAAGATATCGCCACAGGCACTCCTTCCGGCATTGACGTCGGAGTCTTCAACGGGCGTGTGTTCACCTACGTTGCCAGCTTCGGCGCTTTTGTCAAGGCCTCCTATGATACTCCGCAGAGCATAAAGAATGCTTTGGGTCATATGGCATACATCCTTGCAGGCGCTACTTCCCTAGCGGATATCCGGCCCATTCACGCTATCATAAAAACCGACGATGCGGTATATGAAGGCGACTATCTTTTCGGCGCCGTATCCAATTCCACCTCGATGGGAGGGATCCTGAAACTGAAGCCGGAAGACGTGGATATGAGCGACGGGCTTTTTGAACTGCTGCTTCTCCGAACTTCAGATGACATGCTGGAGATCGGCGACCTGGTGAGAGCCGTAGCCGAGCAAAAGTATGACACCACACCCATGCTCACCTTCGTTGAAAGCAGCCGCTTCGAGATCTGCATTCCCGAGGCAGTGGACTGGTCTTTGGACGGCGAATACCAGAAAGGCGTTCAGCACATAGTGATCGAAAACAAACCCTGCGCCGTCAATCTCATAAGAAAATAAAAAAGCACCCATGCCGGGTGCTTTTTTTATCCTCCCTTTTTATTCTTTCGTTTCAGTCTCTTTTGCTTTGTTTTCCTGGATCACAACGTACTTCTGCTGTTTCTTTCCGCCTATGATCCCTTTGATCTTCTGTACCAGACCGAATCTGACGAAGCCGATGATGAGGACTGCCAGGATCACAAGCTGGATGATGTGGTATCCGATCCAGTTGGCCAGGTCTCCCAGCCACCATCCGAAGTCTGATGCTCCCTGCTTCACGCTTCTTCCCAGTCTCTGCCAAAAAGTAAGTTCCTCTGTGATGCCGGTGGCATATTCTGTGACCTTTTCGACGTTGATGTTTACAGTGGAATAGTCTATCAGGCTGTCATATCTCTGAAGGTCTGAGGTATACTGCTCTATCTGATACTCAGTATCCGAAAGAGCAGTTTCAAGTTCAATGATATCAGTCATCTCGGTAGCGTTTGACAGCAGTTGCTCCAGTCTGTCGTGCTTGATCTTCAGGGTCTCCAGTCTTCTTTCAGTATCGAAGTACGCCTGGCCCACGTCCTGGGCATTCTGGTTCATGTTCACCACGTGCATACCCTCATTTACAGACGTGATGAACTCCTGGAACTTGTCTGAAGGAACTCTCACGGTGTAATGCGCGTATTTATACGAATCTTCATCGTCGTACCAGCTTCCGTTATCCTGGGAGATATACTCGAAATATCCGCCTACCTTTTCCACCAGACTGTACAGTCCTTTTTCAGCTTCATCAAAATCAAGTGTCTGAACGCTCATGTCAGCAGAAAAGATAAGCTTAACATTCTCTTTGTTCAGTGATGAAGGGAGTCCGATAGATATATCGTTTCTGCCCTCTGCGGCTTCAGCCGGCTCTTCAGCTGCGTCGTAGTCGCCGCCTTCATCGCTTCCGTCTGCCAAAAAATTCCCGAAACCGTAACTGCCCGAACTCTTTGATTCTTCTGCCATTCCGCCGCCTGAATCCGAGGCGCTTCCACCACAGGCCGCCATTGCCAGAGTCATAACTATTATCAGCGCTATAAATATTTTTTTTTTCATATCTTTCCTCCTGAATGATCTATATAAGTTCCCCTTTGACTCATATACAGTTCAGGCTTCGGAAATGTTGCAAAAAATTCAAAACACCCCGGAAATAATTTCCGGGGTGTGCAGGATCCTACGATCCGGTCAGTTCTTATTGATAAAGTAAAGTCCGACGAGACAGATGACTACGCCTATGATCTTGTTTGCGCTGAGCTTCTCATGGAAAAGCAGATATCCTACGAATATAAGGGCTACTGCCAGAAAAGCGCTCTGAACGACAGACGCAGTGCTTACCTGCCATCCCGCCTTATAGATAAAGATAAAGCCGACTTCCAGGCCAACGAGCACCAGTCCGAAAACAAAAGGTACCCAGTTCGCTTTGCCGTATTCCGCTATAAGGCTCACATCATTACCCATGACAAAGAACAGCACAAAGCTTACGGCTGCCGATACCAAATAAGTTATAGTCAGCGATGCAAAAGGATTCATGTCCTGCGGTACTGATTTGGCGCATATCTGATAAACAACGTTTGAAAATACCACCAGCGCCATAGGCCATATATATGCCAGCATTCCGTTACCTCTGTTATTCTTCAATTACTACCTCGGGATTCTCTTTGTTTGCAATAAACTTCGTTACTGCGCCGCCAAGTTCCTTTTCGATCATGGCTTTCAGTTCATCGAGAGCAGCTTCAAGCTCATCATGTCTCTTGTTGTTGACCTGCTCTATGATCATGAAAGCGTTTGTTACGTCCTCAGTGAGCATGGTTCGTACAGACTCACGCCAGTTCCAGCAGCGGCAGATAGCTCCGGTGTTGTCCTTGTAAACTACTTCTCCGGGAAGAGCGGGCTCATCCTTATCGGAACCGTAGGTCACGAAATATTCACCGCCGTCGGCTACAGCCAGTCTGATGTCACCGTCAAATGCGTCGATATTCTCTCCGCCTACGGGCATGCCGTACTTGAGGGAGATACCGTTATAGATGTCAACCAGCGGGTTGATGCATCCGATCTCTCCGCCGTTGGATACACGTTTAAGCAGCGCCTCGATGGAGCAGCGAACACCCTTCTTGGTCTTGAACTCATGGAAAGCGTCTCTCCATACTCTGACTACAGGATTCTCTGTCCACTCTTCTGCCTTGAAATACTTGGCAGCGATCTTCTCGTTTTCTCTGAGCCAGGGAGCGTATTTCTCCTCATCCGTGGGCTGGTTGTTGATGCCGTTGCATACCAGGATGCCGATCTCACAGTCAGGGAACAGTTCAAGGAAAGGTTTCTCCATTACGAATTTTTTCATTTTTTTACCTCCGTTATTCTTTGCTGTCACAGGGAGCTTTTATATATAATAAAAGCGCCGGTATCCAAATCTTCAAAGGCCTAACGAAATGGATCTGCGCTGCTTCTTACTTACCCGGCGGCAAGTCAATTATTCTTTTCGTCTGAATTATACAAAAATCATTATTTATTGTCAACAAAAATATGATATAATGAATGCTGTTCATTAATATTAGTTGTTTTTATTGGATTTTTTATTATGGGTTATTTGTTAGAGTTACAGAATCTCAGAGATGCTGCCCCGGACATGATAAACTATCTCCTGCTGGGCATCTCCGAGGCAATAACTATCGTAGGCATACTGATTGCCGCTTATATCTACTGGTGCACCAGCAAGCGCGCCGGAGCGTATATCCTGGCCTGTTTCTCAGGCGGATACATGCTGAACCAGATCATAAAGAACACCGCATGCATCTACAGGCCTTGGGTAGCTGACCCCAGGATCCACCTTGCGGAAGCCGCATCGGGATCTGCCACGGGCTATTCTTTCCCCAGCGGTCACACACTCAGCGCCACTGCGGTATACGGCGGCACAGCCATATACAGGAACAAAAATAAGCTTTTCGTGGCCTTTATGTCGCTGATGATCGTACTTACGGCCTTCGCCAGGAACTGGCTTGGAGCACATACACTTCTGGATGTATCCGTGGCCGTTCTCGAAGGCATAGCCGTACTCATCTTCAACGCCCTGGTCATAAACTGGCTGGTGAAAAAGGATGAATCCTATGCGGGTATGCCAGACGCTGAAAAGAAGTCTCTGAAAAACAGAACGATCCTTATGATCATCGGACTGATTTTCATAATCGCCGCCATGATCTATCTGGTGCTCAAGCCCTACCCCATGGATTACGACGAAGCCGGAAATATCCTTGCGGATCCTTATGAAATGATAACAGACTGCTATACAGGAGCAGGAATGTTCAGCGGTTTCCTCATCGGCTGGTTCATAGAGAAGCGTTTCATAGACTATCACCTTCCGAAAAAGGCGTCAGAGCGCGGATACATCTTCTTCTACGGATTCCTGGGAATAGTTATCTTATACGTTGGGATCATCCCTCTCATCACTGCTCCTCTTGACGAACACCTTGAACACTTCTTCAAGTACTTCTCGGTATTCTTCTGGGTAGCAGGCGGATACCCCGCCATTGTAAAATGGCAGCGCAAGCGTTACAGAAAGATCGAGCCCGAAGAGCCTGTTACAGGTTCAGGCACCTGGCGCCGCGGCTCCGACTCCGACATATTAAACTAAAATCAAAAGGAACGTGCTCCAGCACGTTCCTTTCCTTATTGATACAAAAGGTAAAACCGGTATATGTCTCAAAAAACCTTTGCAAACTGACCAAAAAGTAAAACCGGTATATGTCGCGAGGGAGCTTCCCACAGCGCCGGTACTTAGCGACCGGCAAGCAGATGAAATGCTCCCGACTGCTTTGTCAGAATCAGTGCAAAATAAAACTGTGAGGCCATATTTATATGGAATCACAGTTTTTTGTGCTGATTGTATCGCGGAGCGATCGGGAGCATTTCATCGTCAAGCGCAGACGGAGCTTAGCACCGCTGCGCGAGGACGCAGCGCAAGCGGTCACGCGCGACATATACCGGTTTTACATCCAGGGTGACCAGAATCTTGTCCCCCTGCTCACGTTCGACCATATCGAAAGTGCCAGCAGCAGCGCGCAGAATACCATGCTCAGGATATCGCGCTTTGTAAAGGGCCTTGCCATGTACCAGGTCCTTTTTTTGTTCTTTCCGAAGCCTCTGAGCTCCATGGCGTTGGAGATGGTCTCGATCTTATCCATACTCATTATGATCAGCGGTATCAGTATCGTAGATGCAGACTTAAGACGCTTCACCAGAGAGACCTTGCGGCTCATCTCGATCCCCCTCGCCTGCTGGGCTTTGGAGATATCGTTGTATTCCTTCTGTATGTCGGGTATATACCTCAAAGCCAGAGAAACCGAATAAGCTACTGAATATTTTACGCCGATCTTATTCAGAGACGCTGCGAATTCGCTGGGCTGTGTGGTGCAGACGAACAGCAGTATCACCGGGATCGAGCTCAGATACTTCAGTACCAGGTTCAGATGGTACCAGAGCTGTTCAGCAGTCAGATACTTTCCTCCCCAGAGAGGCAGCAACTGATGGCAGGTGCCATATAGACCAACGCCATGCTCCGGACTGAACAGAAATACCAGAATATTATTGAGCACCATGAATACCAGCGTGAAGCCGATCATGAACTTCACGTCGCTGAGCTTTATCTTCGAAATACCGAAGAGGATGAAAGCGATCACCGGCAAAGCAATGAGTATCCTGGTATCGTAGGTGATCATTACTGCAAAGGTCCATAGCAGCAGACATACCAGTTTGGTGGCGCCTGTCAGTTCGTGGATCGGTGATTTGCGGGAAATGTAGTTAAAGAGGTTCTGCATGGCGCTCGTTCCCCCTTTCGTACCGAATGAAGCGGCTCACGAATTCCTGCCCTTCATCTATTCCGCAAAGCTTCGCCAGTCCGTAAAGAGACGTTTCCTTAAGGCTGGCTCTTTTTATTATGTCATCGTTTGTAAGGATGTTTGCCGCCGTATCGCAGGCGATGATCCTTCCATCGGAGAAGACCACGGATCTCTCGGCATATTCCAGCATGAGATGCATGTCGTGAGTGATCAGCACTACTGTGGTGCCTCTCTCGTTCAGTTCCTTCAGGAACTCCATGATCTCGGTGTAATGCCTGTAATCCTGCCCTGCCGTAGGCTCGTCCAGGATCATGATCTCAGGTTCCATGGACATTATGGCGGCTATGGTCACACGCTTTTTCTGGCCATAGCTCAAGGCGCTTATGGGCCAGTTCCTGAAAGGCCAGAGTCCGCAGATCTGAAGAGTGTGGTTCACCCTTTCAGTGATCTTCTCTTCCGTTATGCCTCCACGATTTCTCAAGCCCATTGCCACCTCATCGAAGATCATGGTCTTGGATATCATCTGGTTGGGATTCTGCATGATATAGCCGATGTGATCCGCTCTTTCCTTGATGGAAAGAGTGCTAAGATCCATGCCGTCCATAATCATGGTTCCTGTATCCGGCATCTCAAAGCCGCAAACCACCTTGGAGAAGGTGGACTTTCCTGCGCCGTTCCTGCCTACGATGGCCATCATCTCGCCTTTGTAAAGGTCGAAATCCACATCTATCAGGGCCTGGTGATCTTCAGCATCCGACCTGTCGCTTCTGTAAGTGAAATTCAGATCTCTGACGGTCAGTATCTCTTCTTCGTCACTCTTTTTTTCGGCCAGCGGGCCGGCTTTGAACCAGTCCCTTACCTTCTGCTTCTGCTCATCAGTGAGGATGATGGTATCGAGAGACGATGCTTTCATCTCCGGAGTTATCTCTACGCCCGCATATTTAAGCGCAGTAACATAAAGAGGTTCACGGACACCTGCCCTCTTCAGTACTTCTGTAGACAGAAGTTCGTCCGGTGTGGTATCGGCCGTTATGCGGCCTTTCTCCATCAGGATGATGCGGTCCACGGGTCTCCAGAGAACGTCTTCAAGCCTGTGCTCAACGATAATGACCGTGTCGCCGGTCTTTTTGTGGATCTCGTCTATGAGCTCAATGGCTTTCTTGCCGGTCTCGGGATCCAGATTGGCCAGGGGTTCATCGAAAAGCAGCACGTCCACGTCCTCTATCAGAACTCCGCCCAAAGACACCCTCTGTTTCTGGCCGCCTGACAGTTCCTGAGGCGAATGCAGAAGATGTGTGTTTATATTTACCACTTCTGATATCTCCGCCACTCTGTCATGGAGTTCAGGCTCTTCCACAGCGTCATTCTCAAGGGCGAAAGCCAGATCCTCAGCCACCGTAAGGCCGATGAACTGGGAATCCTGGTCCTGAAGGACTGTACCTACCTTCTTCGACAGTTCAAAGATGGACATGTCCCAGGTATCCTTACCGTCAACTTTGAGAGTTCCCTCCCTTTCACCTTCCAAAGCAAAAGGAATGAGTCCGTTGAGACAGTGGATAAGCGTGGATTTGCCGCAGCCCGAAGGTCCTGCGATCAGTACCTTTTCACCCGGATTTATTTTTAGATTAATATCGCGCAGGGTATAGTCCACCTGCGCGTTATATTTGAATCCGAAGTTTTTGAATTCTATCATTATTACTCTTCCTTAAGGCTGCCCTTCTTAGGTCTTGCTGCTGCGTATGCTACGCAAAGGATCGTTCCTACGATAGCTGTGGTAACGATGTTGGAAACGCCTGCCACGATGCCCTGAAGGAATACCTTGGATGCGGGCTCTGCATAGATCAGGATGTCAAGTGCAGGAGCTGCAATTCCCCATGCGATGATGTGACCGATAAGCTGGCTTACGTTGAATCTTACGATCTGCTTTGTTCCGAATTCACCGTCGTTAAGGCCGTAGAGCTTTTTAGTGCAGCCCATGACGAATCCGAAGATGGCTGATGAGAATACCCAGCTCCACCATACGCCCCAGCCCCAGCTGAAGTCGATGAGAGCATGACCGATGAGACCTATAAGAAGTCCTACGATGGGTCCGAAGGCGGCTGACATGAATGCCAGAACACCGTACTGGATGTTGATCGTAACGTTCGGAATAGGACAAGGAATGGCTATAAACCTGCCGCAGACAAAGAAGAGAGCTGCGCCTATGCCTATTGCCACTATAGACTTGACTGCATTATTTTTCATGATATGATTCCTTTCTTTCCTCCCCCTTTTTTACCCAAAAATTATACACCTCTGAAAGACTGTTTGTCAATGTTGAAAGGCTTCACCAAACGTTCTGCTTTATATACCTTTCAGATATATTTTACGTAAACGTCCTGCCTTGAAGTCATGTACATGAGCTGGGCATATTTGATGCGTATCTCGATTATATCTCCTGCTTTGTAATCTCTGTCGCAGTCCTCTATATCCACGATGGTGTGGTCTGAAGATGCACCCAGGATCTCAATGTGAGGATCTTCGTTGGGTATGTCAGCCGGTTCTCCGTAATCCTGCCTGCCTATACCCAGAAGCGCCCTCTTTCTGATTCCCCGATCCTCATACACGTTCTTGTGTCCGAAAGCGTCTACAGCAAGTTCGCCTATCGGATGGGAAGGCTTATCTCTAACTTCCAGCACCTCTGCCCTCATCCTTATTACGTCTTCATGCTGCCATTCCATGGGATAGCCGTAAACGTGCTTCAAAGTATAGGCCACGATCGGTTCACCGCCTACTCTGAGATCGTTTATCCTTTCAGGGATATCTCCGTCAATGATCCTCATAAGCGACGATGTGCCGCCTCCTGAGATCACGTCCAGCTTTCTTCCGATGGCGTCTTCGATCATTTCAGCGCAGTCCACCAGGTACTGCATGTTTTCAAAAGTGGGAAGCACTGAACCGTAGCATCCCACGTTCATACCCACGCCCTCAAGGTAAAGTCCCTTCAGTTCGTTTTCGGTCATGAGAGCGTCTCTGAGCAGTTCATCTTTATCCCAGTAACCTTCTCTCAGGTCGCCTACTTCCACCATCAGTATGACTTTATGGATCTTACCCTGTCTGAGAGCCTCTTCATTGAGAGCCTTAAGAACGCTCCCATCTGAGTTCAGGCTTATATCTGCATACCTGATGACGTCCGGTATTTCAGACATCATGGGGATCCTGAGAAGTTCAAACTCTTCGCCGATCTCCTTTTCCCTAAGGTCTCTTAAGTGCTGTATCCTGGAGGAAGCCAGTACTTTGCAGCCTCCTTCATAATATGCCCTGCAGACTTCGGGAAGGCCATTCAACACCTTGATGACTCCGGTGACTCTGATACCCTTCTCTTCGCATCTTTTAACTATGTTCTCTATGTTTTCCCTGGCATGTTCCAGATTTATTACAAGTTGCGGATATCTTTCCATTTTCTTCTCCAAAAAGCTCTGACCCGGCGTTTCATCCGGGTCAGCAAAATACTTTATTACACTTTGAAGCCTGCCTCCTTCAGGATGGCTTCTGCCTTAGCTCCGTTGGCATCGGAAACCAGAATCACCGGACCTGTGCAGCCCATGCCTGTCTCCGCATAGATTCCCTTTGCCCAGAGAGCTTCCTTAGCGCTGTCGAGATCCATGACCTCGACTCCAAGGATGCCGTAAGGCACGGGTTCCTTCGGAGGACATTTTACCTTAGCGGATCCCTGTTTTTTGCCGGATGCTTTGATCTCATCGATGATCTTATCGAGGCCCGCATCTTTTGCGGCGCTGAATTCCTTTTCAGTCAGCTTAAGCACGTCGTTTCCGATGAGTTCAGTGGCGTATTTTACAGCGTTGGCTATTACGGGAGCTCCGGATGCCCTGGATACGATCATAATGACCTTATCGTAGCCTTCGCCGATACCGGGTCCGTAGCCATAGCCCAGGGACTCATAATTCCCCCCTGTGGTATAGCTGGAAAATATCTTCATCATGAGATTGCCTGTGAGAGCATCCATGACCATCACGTCAGCGGTGCCGCCCAGGAGGTC